>SAUS01000078.1 GCA_004000625.1 Candidatus Cibiobacter qucibialis
CATCCAGTATTATCTGCGCTTTTGGCTTGGCATCTGCCGCACCTCGCTCGCCGTATCGGCACTTAGAATTATGCGGTATTGCCCTATAAATTTCTGCATTAAAAAATCCCCTGCGCAGCAAACGCTGCACAGGGGATTTGGAACCGAGTGATTATTCCGGCTGGATTGCACCAGTGGGGCAAGCACCTTCGCAAGCACCGCAGTCAACACAAGCAGAAGCATCGACAACGGCCTTGTCCTCGAGGCTGATAGCGCCAACGGGGCAGGTGTCAACACAAGCGCCGCAAGCAACGCACTCGTCAGTAACCTTATGAGCCATGGTAATCTCCTTATCTCCGCACAATTCATGTAAGCCCGCCCGGATCCTGTGCGGTTGGCTTGAGCCCCGGACGGCACGCTTTTCGCGTTTGTATTATTGTAGCACGGAAACCTTCGATTTTCAAGGCATTTGGTAAATTTCACGCGGGGTTTGCCGCCCGGCGCATAAAATCAGACTTTTCGGCATACTGTTAGTTTTTACTAACCAAGTTTCTTCTCAGGTATGGTCGGGATCCGGCTCAACCGGTGCGCGGCGGCCCCCGCGCAGGTAGGTACACTCGCTCCGTTTATAGATTTTCGGGGCAAGGCTTTCCACATTGCTGCGCACCTTCAGGGTACCGGCTACCACGTTGGCTTCCAGCACAGTACCCTCGCCGTCCGGCGTGCGCACTACACTGCCGGGCTGCGGGGTGATGGAATTCAAGTATTCATAGCTCTTCTGCTCGTAAGCCAGGCAGCACATCAAACGGCCGCATGCACCGCTGATCTTGGCCGGGTTCAGACTCAACCCCTGTTCCTTTGCCATCTTGATGGAAACCGGCTGGAAGTTTTTCAAAAACCGGCTGCAGCAGAACGGCTGGCCGCACACGCCCAAGCCGCCCAGCATCTTGCTTTCATCGCGCACACCGATTTGGCGCAGTTCAATGCGGGTGTGGAACTGCCCGGCCAGGTCCTTGACCAGCTCGCGGAAGTCCACACGGTTGTCGGCGGTAAAATAGAACACCAGCTTGCTGCGGTCCAGCGTGTACTCGGCATCCACCAGCTTCATCTGCAGCTTATGGGCGGCAATGCGCTTTTCGCACAGTTCAAAGGTGGCTTTCTCGTCCGCACGGTTCTGGCGCATGCGGCGCACATCCACGCCGTCCGCCAGCCGGATGACCGGCTTGATCTCCCGCGGGAAGCTGCCGGAGGCAATTTCATGTGCGCTGCGCACGACCTCGCCGCATTCCACGCCGCGGGCCGTCTCCACAATCACAAATTCCCCTTCCTTGATTTCCAGCTCCTTGGGGTCAAAGTAATAGGCGCGGCCGCTTTCCTTAAATTTAACAGAGATAACTTTCATTTCAATATCCTATCTATCGGGATTGGTGTATCGTTTCAGGGGGTCCCTGCCCTACCTGGCAGCCATTTCCATGCCGCACACGGTCAGGGCAAGGCGCAGATTGCCGTTTGCCTTCATGGCGCGGCGGGCGGCTTCCGCCGCGCGCAGGATCCGCGCTGCGGTATCGGGCTGAACGCCGTCAAAACCGGGGCGGCGCAGAGCGGCGCTGGCGGCCTGGGTCGCCTGCCACAGCACAGCGGCAGCGCTGTCCTTATCTTTTTCATAGCCCGCCAGCAGCGCCTGCACACGGTAGGTGTCCTGCTGCTGGGCCTGGCGGCACAGCTCCCGCGCCGCGGCACGAGCCACCTTGGCCGCCGGGTCGGTCAGCGCTTTCAGGCACAGGCCAATGTGCCCCTCATACAAAAAAGCCAGATCCTGTGCATTCTGTTCGTTCAGCTCCGGTTGTGCTGTGCGCAGGGCAGCGGCACATTCTTCGGTCGGCACCGGTGCCATGGTGTAAGCCGCACACCGGCTGCGGATGGTGGGCAGCACCGCCGCCGCACTGGAAGCCGTCAAAAGGAACATGACTCCCTCCGGCGGCTCCTCCATAATTTTCAGCATTGCGTTGGCCGAAGCCCCATTCAGGTTCTGCGCGCCATAAATAAACAGCACACGGCCCTCTGCATCCGAAGAAAGGGCTGATTTCTGGATATTCTGCCGCGCATCCCGGATGGCTTCCACCTTGATCTGGCCGGAAGCCCCCTCCCCACGCACCACAATGGATTCGGTATCCTGCCCGCGCAGAACCGCCTCGGCATGGGGGCCACCATTGGGGTACAGATAATCCGCCGCCAGGCAGCGCGCGGCAAAGCCGGCACCGCAGCCCGGCTCCCCCACCAGCAAAATGCTGTGGGCGATCCGCCCGCTGCCCAGCGCCGTCTTTAAGTCCTGTTTCAGTTCACGGTTGCCCGCAATGCGTTCCAGCATTGGCATTACAGCTTTTCAAACCGTTCTACGTTGGTCACAAAAATGGTTGCGCCGCCAACGGTCACCTCAATGGGCATAGCGGTTTCCAGCCCAACGCCGATGGAAGCGGTGCCGGGAACGATCTCGGTGCGCTGTTTGCAGCAGCGGGAGATCACCTTGATGCAGTCGTCCACACGCTCGTCCTCGGTGCCGATCAGCAGGGTCATGTTGCCCGCCATCAGAAAGCCGCCGGTGGTGGCCAGGCGGGTCACATAGAATTTTGCCTTGATCAGTTCGTTACAAACATTTTTGGAATCTTCTTTATTTACAATCGCAGTAATCAGTTTCATGGTCAAAACCTCCATTTTGTGATTGAAATTCTGTCACACCAAAAGTCCGGTCGGTACAAACCCCGCCGGGTCTGTATGGTTCAGGCAGCGCCGCACATCTTTGGATGATGCTGTACCACCTTTATTCGTTTCCCCCGCCGAAAATGCCGCATCGCCTTATTTCCGGTTGATTTTTTTCTCCCAGTCTTTGCGGCGCTTGTAGCTCACAATAGCATCCTTGGCCGTGGTGAACATCTCACCACCGAAGAACGCCAGGAACCCGGCAATGCCGAACAGCAGGCTGACCCTGCTGGCAAAGTTGCCGGTCAAAAACTCCAGCACCCACATAGCCGCAGCCGCAATGCCCATCCATTTCATCTTAATGGGCAGGATAAAGAACAGCAGCACCTGCTGATCCGGCCACATCCACGCATAGGCAAAGAACAGGCTGAGGAAAATGCCCGATGCACCCGCGCTCCCGGTGATCAGGCAGGCGGCCAATGCACCCACCATGCCCACCAGAATGTACATCATAAAGCGGAAATCGCCCCACGCGCGCTGCAATGAGTTGCCGACCCACCAGCGGAAATACAGCGTCAGCAGCAACTGAATGCCCGTTGACAGCGGCGGAACAAACAAAAAGGTCACAACACGCCAGATCTGCCCGCTCATTAAAGAAGTCCTGTTCAGCGTGATGGCATAGTAGAAGTTCTGATTGATGACCATCACAATGACCCAGGCAATCAGCTGCCCGACCAGGATAATGTTCATCAGATTGGGGATGCCATACCGTCCCCATCGGCGTTCCAGCTTATCGATCCAGCGCATAAGCCCTCCGGTTTGTTGAAAATTCAGCATTTTCCGCCCCGTCCGGCACAGTTTTCCACAGCCATAGTGGACAGTCAGGGCGGTAAACTGTGTATTTATTGTAGCATCTCCAGTATAAAAGTTCAATATTTTGTTGTCGAGCCGGCATATATCCCCATGAAAAAACAACTTTTGCGTGTAAAGTGTGGAAAACCCGTTTAGTTTTCCACACTTTCAACCGAGTTTTCAACATTTTCACCGTGGAAAAGGTGAATACATTGCGTTGATAACCTCAGTGGGATATCCAAAGCGTTGAAACATGCGACAAAAGCTGCCTTTGGCTGAAAGAATAATGAATAAATAATAAAGAATAATGCCGGTGTGCGTGCCGCGCACGCACATTTCAAATAGGCCCGCCGCCCCTATTGGAAATATCTCTCTTCTTATTTTCCATCTCTCCCCTTATCTCCCAATAAAAAACGCGCCCAGCCCATTTTTTTTGAGCCAAGCGCAGCGAAGGCGATCCACCTTCATTATTCTTTATTATTTATTATTTATTCTTTTTTATTTATTCTTTTTTTAATTTTCCCGTGCTCACCACCGTCAACACATCCCCATCCACCTTAAACTTTACCTCCACGCCGCCAAAGCTCAGACCGTACAGGCGTTCGGGGTCGTGCTGGTAGCTGGGGCGGGGGTCGCTGCGGAGCACGCCGAGTAGGGCATCCCGCTTGTCCGCCGGGATCTGTTCCAGCACTTCCGGTTCCGCCTGTACCTGCAGCGTATAAAACTTTGTGGTGTCGGTAAAGCCGCCGCGGGCATCCGGGTGAGCGTCCACATAGGGCAGGTAGGGCTTGATGTCAAAAATCGGCGTACCATCCAAAAGGTCGGCCCCGCCAACGGTCAGCACCGGTCCCTGCGGGGTGTTGGGTTCCACTTTCAGCAGCTTTACGCTGGAAAGCCCCAGCGCATTGGGCCGGAACGGGCTGCGGGTGGCAAACACCCCCATGCGGGTATTGCCGCCCAGCCGCGGCGGGCGCACGGTGGGGCGCCAGTTGGTGCCATCCTGCCCGGCCTGCACCACGGTGGAAAATTGCCACACCAGCCAGATATAATCGTACCCATCCAGCCCGCGCACCGCATCCGGGCTGCGGAACTCCGGTTCAAACACAATGCGTGCCCGCAGTTCCTCTACCAGCCCGCTCTGCCGCGGAATGCCGAATTTTTCCGAGAAGTCCGTTTCAATATGCGCGATCTGCGCCAGCGTGTAAGCCATCTTTCCCTCGTTTTGTTTCTTTGTCCGGGTATGCTGCTGTTACCGCCCCAAAATCCGTTGCAGCAGTCCCTTCGGCTTCCGGTCGGCCTCCGCCAGGCGGCGGTAATACTTCCAGTCGCCCTCATAAATAGAGCCCCAGCAGCTGCGGTTGCGGCGCAGGTGCGGCCCTTTTTCAAAAATACCGGTCAAAAATTCTGCGCACGCCTCGTCCGTCACATAGCGTGCCGCGCGGGAGCTTCCGTCCGGTGCCAGAATCGGCGCATGGCACATCGCAAGGAACTTTTCATCGTCCCGGTCGATCTCATCGATTGCCGCGATCAGCGCCGCCGTATCCGGGTAATCATCCGCGCACAAAAAGGCCGCAGGGTTAAATTCCTGCTTCACATCCGGCGCGCCCCAGTAAATGGGCACTGTGGCTGCGGCAAAGGCATCCACGATTTTTTCGGTGCAATATCCCGGCCCGCGGCTGTTCTCATACGCAATAGAGAATTTATACCCACGCTGGAACGCCAATTTGTCCGTAACCGGCCCGCCGATGTTGTTCATATAGCCACCGCCGCTGTCCACTGGGCGGTGGGCATTCAGCGCAGCAAAAAATTCATTGCGCTCGTTGGAATAGTCATTGCTCACCACAAAGTTGCAGAATTTTTTCTTTGCCAGCAGTTCCTCATCCGGTACCGTATGCTTGGTCAGAGCCGGAGCCCAGCTGCTGCGCATGGCGTACAGCGGCAGCCGCAGGTAGCGCCCATCAAAATCCAGCACCTCGAACCCCATGGCATAGTCATACAGGTTCAGGTCCGGCCAGCTGTCCTCGCCGGAAAACTGGATGCGGCAGCAATCATACTTCAAAAAGTCAAAGCCAAAAGTCCCGCAGAGTACAAAATCCGGCTTTTCCTCCGGCCCATTGCAGAACGTGATCTCCCACCCGGCATGTTCCAGCGCCTGGGTAAAATAGTTATCGCGGGCGTCCCAGTCCGGGGCCAGGTCACAAAACGCCAAGCGCACCTGCTTTTTCCCCGGCATTTCAGCCCTCCCCGCGCTGGCGCAGCCAGGCATATTTCAACATTGCGGTCACGGTTTTGCTGTCGCGGATTTCGTCCGTCATCACCATCTGCAATACATCGTCAAACGGCAGGGCGGCCACATCCAAAAATTCCCCATCGTCCAGGTGCTGGCTGGTGGGTTTCAGGCCCTTGGCCGCCCAGATATAAATTTTCTCGCTGTCATAGCCCACAGTCGGGTACAGCACCCCCAGGTTGATGAACCGTTCCGCCGTCACGCCGCACTCTTCTTCCAGCTCACGCTTGGCTGCTTCAAACGGGTCTTCGTCCTTTTCCAGTTTGCCGGCCGGCAGTTCCCACAGTTCTTCTTTCAGTGCGTAACGGTACTGGCGCACCATCAGCACCTTGTCATCATCTGTCAGGGGCAGAATGCACGCCCCTCCGTTGTGGTGTACCACCTCGCGGAAGCTGGTCATGCCATTTTCCAGCTCCACCTGGTCCATGGTCACGCGGAACACGTTCCCCTTAAAAATTTCTTTGGAGTTCAGTTTTATTTCGGTATGCTGCATGGCAGATCATAGCTCCCTTCCTATCATCCGGCTGGATGTGTTTTTATTAAATATGTACATTTCCCGGCCTGTGGCCGGGCTTTGTTTGCCGTTTTATACTTACTTTGATTGTAATTGTCCCGCCCCGCCCTGTCAAGCTTCCGGCGTATTTTCCATTGGCTATGCCGTTTTATTTTTCAAATTTTCTCTGCTTTCTGGCTTTTGTTTTGTCAGCCGGGCCATTTTTGTGCTGTTTTTCTGATTTTTCAGCCTATGCAGTCCTATTTATTTCCCTGCTTCAGCCAATTTGCACAAAACCCTGCCACAAAACGGTCAACCTGCACACAAGCGCGCAAAATTTTTGTGCAACATTCTAACCGAATAGGCTTTACTATTCCGCCCCTTTTTTGGTAAAATAAGCTTAAGCAAGAGCGCCATCTGCCAGGTTCGCAAGGGTTTGGCCGGGTGGTACTGCCTGTGGGCTTTTGCCGCAGCCTACCCGCTGCAAGGAGCAAGTATTGCAGCAGGGGCACACAGGTGCTAATCTAACTGGGAATGTCCCTCCGGCATTCCCTAGTAAACGGAGGAAAAAAAATGCCAAGAGCAAAACAGTCCATGGATGGCAATACCGCGGCTGCGCATGTAGCTTATGCGTTTACCGATGTTGCTGCCATCTACCCGATTACCCCCTCCAGCCCGATGGCAGACACTGTTGACCAGTGGAGCGCTGCCGGCCTGAAGAACATTTTCGGGAACCAGGTCAAGGTTGTTGAAATGGAGTCCGAGGCTGGCGCCGCAGGTGCTGTGCACGGTTCTCTGGGCACCGGTGCTATCACCACCACTTTCACCGCTTCTCAGGGTCTTCTGCTGATGATCCCCAACATGTACAAAATCGCAGCCGAGCAGCTGCCCTGCGTTTTTGACGTTTCCGCCCGTACCGTTGCTACCCAGGCCCTGAACATCTTCGGTGACCACAGCGACGTTATGGCCGTTCGTCAGACCGGTTTTGCCATGCTGTGCGAATCCAACCCTCAGGAAGTTATGGATCTGAGCCCCGTTGCTCACCTGTCCGCTATCGAAGGCCATGTTCCGTTCGTGAACTTCTTCGACGGTTTCCGTACTTCTCACGAGATCCAGAAGATCGAAAAGTGGGATTACGAAGACCTGAAGGAAATGTGCAACATGGAGGCTGTTGAGGAGTTCCGTGCCAAGGCTCTGAACCCCGAACATCCCAAGATGCGCGGTTCTCACGAAAACGGCGACGTTTTCTTCCAGCATCGTGAAGCCTGCAACCCGGCATACGAGGCACTGCCCGCAGTTGTCGAGAAGTACATGGCCAAGATCAACGAAAAGCTGGGCACCAACTATGACCTGTTCAACTACTACGGCGCTCCCGATGCAGACCGCGTCATCATCGCTATGGGCTCCATCTGCGACGTTGCCGAAGAAGTTGTTGACTACCTGACCGCTAAGGGCGAGAAGGTTGGCCTGGTTCTGGTTCGTCTGTATCGTCCTTGGGTTTCTTCTGCTCTGCTGAAGGTTCTGCCCAAGACCGCAAAGAAGATCGCAGTTCTGGACCGCACCAAGGAGCCCGGCTCCCTGGGCGAACCCCTGTACCTGGATGTTGCCACCACCCTGCGTGAAGCTGGCATGAACGATGTTGTCCTGACCGGCGGTCGTTACGGCCTGGGCTCCAAGGACACCCCGCCGTCCAGCGTGTTCGCCATCTACACCGAACTGGAGAAGGCTGATCCGAAGCCTCGCTTCACCATCGGCATCACCGATGACGTCACCAACCTGAGCCTGCCCGAAGTCAAGCCCGCTCCGATCACCTCTGCTCCCGGCACCAAAGAGTGCAAGTTCTGGGGTCTCGGCGGCGACGGCACTGTCGGCGCAAACAAGAACTCCACCAAGATCATTGGCGACCATACCGACAAGTACATTCAGGCTTACTTCCAGTATGACTCCAAGAAGACCGGCGGCGTTACCATCAGCCATCTGCGCTTTGGCGATAAGCCCATCCGCAGCCCCTACTACATCAACCAGGCTGACTTCGTTGCCTGCCATAACCCCGCTTACATCCACATGGGCATGAAGATGGTCCAGGATGTCAAGCCGGGCGGCGTGTTCATGATCAACTGCCAGTGGACCGATGAGGAGCTGGACGAGCATCTGAACGCTGCTGATAAGAAGTACATTGCTGATAACAACATTCAGCTGTACACCATCAACGCTATCGATAAGGCTATCGAGATCGGCATGGGCAAGCGCACCAACACCATCCTGCAGTCTGCCTTCTTCAAGCTGGCCGACGTCATGCCCATCGACGATGCCGTCGAGTACATGAAGGCCGCTGCCAAGAAGAGCTACGGCAAGAAGGGCGACGCTGTTGTCCAGATGAACTGGAAGGCTATCGATGCCGGTGTTGACGCTGTCCATAAGGTCAACGTCCCCGAGAGCTGGCACAACCCGGCTCCCGATGCTGCCCCGAAGGCCCTGAAGGGACCCGATGCACTGGTCAAGCAGATCCGCGACGTCATGGAGCCCATCAGCCGTATGGATGGCGACAGCCTGCCTGTTTCTGCCTTTGAAGGCAATGTTAACGGCGAGTGGGAGCAGGGTGCTTCTGCTTACGAGAAGCGCGGCACCGCTGTTATGGTTCCCGAGTGGGATGCTGAGAAGTGCATTCAGTGCAACCAGTGTGCATTCGTCTGCTCTCATGCTACCATCCGTCCGTTCTGCCTGACTGCTGACGAAGCTGCTAATGCTCCCGAAAGCACCAAGCTGGCTGACACCAAGCCCAAGGCTGGCGAGTACAAGTTCACCATGGCTGTCTCTCCGCTGGACTGCATGGGCTGCGGCGAATGTGTCACCGTCTGCCCGACCAAGGCGATCGAGATGAAGCCGCAGGAGAGCCAGGCTGCACAGCAGGCTGCTTTCGATTACTGCGTCGAGAACATCCGCAAGAAGGACAACATCCCTGGTGTTGTTTCCGATATTTCCGTCAAGGGTTCTCAGTTCAACCAGCCGCTGCTTGAGTTCTCTGGCTCCTGCGCAGGCTGCGCCGAGACTTCTTACGCCCGCCTGATCACCCAGCTGTTCGGCGAGAAGATGTTCATCTCTAACGCCACCGGCTGCTCCTCCATCTGGGGCGGCACCGCTTCCATCAGCCCGTACACCACCAACAAGGAGTCTGGCTTCGGCCCCGCTTGGATCAACTCCCTGTTTGAGGATAACGCTGAGCACGGCCTGGGCATGCAGATTGGTTACGAGACCGTTCGTGCTAACCTGATCACCAAGGTTGAAGCTCTGAAGGGCAAGAATGCTGATCTGGATGCTGTCATCGACAAGTACCTGGAAACCAAGAACAACACCAAGGCCAACGACGCTCCTGCCAAGGCCCTGATCGCTGCTCTGGAAGCCTGCGGCTGCGATGAATCTAAAGAGATCCTGAAGGATAAGCAGTACCTGGCCAAGAAGAGCTTCTGGATCTTCGGCGGCGACGGCTGGGCATATGACATCGGTTACGGCGGCCTGGATCACGTTCTGGCTTCCGGCCACGACGTCAATGTTATGGTCTTCGATACCGAGATGTACTCCAACACCGGCGGACAGGCTTCCAAGGCCTCCAACATCGGTGAGGTTTGCCAGTTTGCTGCTGCCGGTAAGGAAATCAGCAAGAAGAGCCTGGCCGAGATCTGCATGACCTATGGCTACATCTATGTTGCTCAGATCGCTCTGGGCGCTAACATGGCTCAGGCTGTCAAGGCCATTGCTGAGGCTGAGGCTTACCCCGGCCCGTCCATCATCATCGGCTACGCTCCCTGCGAGCTGCACGGTGTTAAGGGCGGCATGACCAACTGCCAGAACGAGATGAAGAAGGCTGTTGAGGCTGGCTACTGGAACCTGTTCACCTTCAACCCGGCACTGAAGGCCGAGGGCAAGAATCCGTTCACCCTCACCTCCAAGGCTGGCAAGATGGACAAGTATCAGGAGTTCCTGGCTAACGAGACCCGTTACAGCCGCCTGAGCCGCGCATTCCCGGATCGCGCTAAGGCCCTGTTCGAGAAGAACCAGGAAGCTGCTGAAGCTCGTTACACCCACCTGACCAAGCTGGTTGACCTGTACAAGTAATTTGTCCGGTCCGCGGCGCTGCCGCTTAAACCAGTAATATAAAACCCCGCCCCGCGCATCCGATACGGTTTGCACGGGGCGGGGTTTTGTTATGGCAACACCGCACAATTCCCGCCTTGCGGCTTAAGCACCGCTCCGGCAGCTGCGGCACGG
>SAUS01000079.1 GCA_004000625.1 Candidatus Cibiobacter qucibialis
CTGCCGCACCTCGCTCGCCGTATCGGCACTTAGAATTATGCGGTATTGCCCTAAATCGTTTTCATCTTTTCCAGCAGCTTTGCGTACACATGCTCCACGAACCACGGCTCGGTGGATTTTACCAGTGCTTCTTCCGGCGTAAACCAGGCCACACCGCTGTTTTCGTCCGCCTTAATGGCAACCGCTTCCTCAGAGTCGGCTTCCAGCAGATAAGTTACATTCAGATGCAGATGGCTGGAAACATAGCATCCACGCTTCACATGCCCATCCACGGTAAGTGACTCCAGCGAGAAAATCTCTTTGGAAACCGGCTGTACGTGCCGGATTCCTGCTTCCTCTTTTACCTCGCGAATGGCAACAGCCAACAGGTCGGTTTCGCCATCCGCGTGCCCGCCCAGCCAGGACCAGGAGTGGTAAATGTTGTGGTATACCATCAACACCTTGCTGCGGTTCTTGTTTACCACCCAGGCGGATGCCGTCATGTGTGCCACGGCGTTTTCGCGGCTGAATGCGTTATCATTTGTTTTGATCCAATTCAAAATCAGGGCTTTGTCCTTTTCTTCCTGCTCATTGAACGGGCAGTAACGCTCAATATCATAAATCAATTCCCGGCGGGTCATGCCTATGCAGCTCCTTTACTTTGCGTTATCGCTCGCGGTTATCCAGTACATAGATCACGCAGGCAAATCCCACGATCATGGCAAACAAAATGGTACCGCCAAATCCGCTGCCGGAAAGGCTGACATTCGCATAGAACACAACCAGTGCGGTAAGAAGCATCAGGATGATGGGCGCAACCGTTCTGAACTTATCCATAAAGATACCCTCCTTTGAGCAGCATTCAACGCAGCGTTTACTTTGCTTCCAGTATAGCAGGAACCACCGGGAAAATCTACTGTGCCACAGTGGAAATCTGCCCGCTGCATACAATTTGCCGCGGCTGGTTCTACTGCTCCGCTGCCCGGAATACAGTGGGGGTGTGGAGGTGATACCCCAAATGGACGAGTATTATTCCGTGATCCAGTTCTTGCCGGAACCGCTGCGCACCGAGCTAAAAGGCATGCCGCCGGAACGCGCCGCCTGCGTGCAGGAAATCCGCCTGCGCGCCGGGCAGGCGGTGCAGTTTACGGTGGGCGGGGCCTGGCAGCCTGCCCAACAGCTGCTGCCCGTGGCACAAACCGCCCTTGCCATCGGCCCGCGCATGCTGCGCAGCTGCTTTGCCGCCCTCTGCCGGGACTCCGCCTATGCCTATGAGGACGAGCTGAAACAGGGCTATTTCACCCTGCCCGGCGGCAGCCGTGTGGGGGTGGCAGGGGTGTGTGGCCCGGCGGGCTTTGCCGATATTACATCTCTCAATCTCCGCGTTGCGCGCCAGGTGCCCTGTGTCCTGCCGCCCCAGCTTCGCCGCACGTTGGATGCCTTGAATGGCGGGATTCTGGTCGTAGGCACGCCGGGCAGCGGCAAAACAACTTTCCTGCGCAGCATCATCCGCTATCTGGATACCGCCCGCCGCATTTTCTGCGTGGCGGACGAGCGCGGCGAGCTGCTGACGGCGGGGCACACCGTACACTGCGATGTCTACACCCGTTGCACCAAAGCGCAGGCCATCCAGATGGCGCTGCGCTGCATGAACCCTCAGGTCATCGTGTGTGATGAGCTGGGCACCCAGGCGGACCTCCAGGCCGTGGAAGCTGGCCTGGCCTGCGGCGTGGTGTTTGTGGCAAGTGTCCATTGCGATACCCTGGAAGCGCTGAACCGCAAACCGCCCACTGCCCGCCTGCTGGCGATGGGGGCCTTTGAAACCCTGGTACTGCTGGATGGCCGCGTGAACCCCGGCCATGCAGTGAAGGTCCGCACCCTGGCATGATGCTGTACTGCCGTTTGCTGGGGGCTGTGTTGCTGGTGTGTACAGGCTTTGCTGCCGGCCAGGCGTACTGCCAGCGGTTGTGGGCACAGTGGCGGGCGGTGTGCGGCTTTGAGCGTTTGCTTACTTATCTGGCGGACCAGCTTGCCTTTTGCGCCCTGCCCAGTGCGGAGCTGCTGGCCGCCGCGGCGGAACACCCGGCGTTTGCCGCCTACTGCCCGCCGAATGCTGCATCCTTTGCGGAATTACGCCTACCCCCGCCGCTTGCTAAAACCTGCGGAGCGGAGCTGCATGCCGGGCTGCACACCATTGCCCTGTGCAGCAGGCAGCAGGCCCCGCAGACCATGCGCACGCTGGCCGCCCTGTGCCACCGCACCGCCCAAGGCCAGTATGCCGCCGCCCAGCAGGCCGCTGTGCTTGCCCCTAAACTGGGACTTTGCGGCGGGCTGCTGGCGGCCATTCTGCTCTGGCCCGCGGGGTGAAGCAGGGGATAACTGAAAAGGCGAAAGCGCGTCCGGCTTTTTATAGGGGAACCATCATGAACATTGATCTTGTATTCAAAATTGCGGCCACCGGCATTATTGTTGCGGTGCTCAACCAGCTGCTCACCCGCTCTGGGCGGGAGGATCAGGCTATGATGACCACCCTTGCGGGCTTGATCGTGGTACTTAGCATGCTGGTGCGCCAAATCAGCGATTTGTTTGTGCTGATCAAAGCGCTGTTTGATTTGTGATTGGTCATGGATAACGATGCTTATCTTAAAAGCGGCCGCCCTTGCCATTGTCGTCTGCGTGCTGGTGCTCTGCTTAAAAAAGGACCAGCCCGGCTTTGCGTTCCTGCTTTCTTTGTGCGGCGCGGCGGGGCTGCTGTGGTTCGCGGTGCAGCAATTGCGCCCACTGCTGGCCCGGCTGCAGCAGCTGGCCGGGCAGGCTGGCGGCGATTCGTTCAGCATTCTGCTGCAGGTGCTGGCCATCGTTTTTGTGGCCCAGCTGGCGGCGGACCTTTGCCGCGAAGCCGGCCTTGCTGCCGCCGCGTTCTGTATGGAATTCGTGGGCCGCATTTTGGCTATGCTGCAGGCATTGCCTCTGCTGCAAAGCTTGCTGGCCTCGTTTTTGTCCTTTTTATCGTGATAGCCTTCCCGCTGCCAGCCGCCGCGGCAGAACTGCCCGCTGGGGTGCAGCAGATTTTGCAGCAAAGCGAACTGACGCCGGACAAGCTCGTTCACATTACCTTGCAGGAGCTGCTGCAAACGCTGGCTGGTTGGCTGAAAAACGCCTGGGGGCAGCCGTTGCAACTGGCCCGGCGCGCGGTGCTGTTTTTGCTGCTTTCCAGCTGTGTGGGGCTGCTGGCGGACGGTGGTGCCTGGCGGGACTGTGTGGACCTTGTGGCTGTGCTCGGCTTTGGCACCATTGCGCTGAATCAAATGACATCTCTCGTGCAGCAGGTTGCCCAGGCAGCCAACACCAGCCAGTTGTATGTATCCGGTTTTGTGCCGGTGTTTGCCGGGGTAGCATTGCTGGCGGGCCAAACCGCCGGAGCTGCCGTGTACAGCACGATGTTTTATGCCATGGCGGCCTTTCTGGCGGAAGTGCTGCAAAACTTACTGCTGCCGCTGCTGCAAATCTATTTCTGCTTTTCCGTTTCTGCGGCCCTTTGGGGGGATAGTGGCATTGCCGATGCCGCAAACCTGTTTGCCCGCTGTTTTACCTTTGCGCTCAAACTGTGCGGTATGCTGTTTACCTTTGTGCTGGGGCTGCAAAATGTGTTGGCCGCCGGGACTGACCGCGCAGCCTTAAAAATCGGCAAAAGCGTGCTGAGTGCTGCCGTGCCCGTCGTGGGGGATGCCGCTGCGGCGGCTCTGGGCAGTGCTTCCGCCGCAATCGGACTGCTCAAAGGCTCATTGGCGTTGGCGGCGGTGGCAGCCCTGGGGGCAGCGTTTGCCCCGGTGCTGGCGCAGTGCGGGCTGTACTGGCTGGTGTTTTCCGGCATGGGCATTCTGGCGGCGGGACTGGGGCAAAAGCGCAGCAAGCAGATCTGCACCCTATTTGGCCAGGGGACGCGGCTGTGCGGGGCTATCTTGGTACTATATTTCTTTCTGGTAATTCTATCCACGCTGTTGCTGCTGCTTGGCGGGAATGGGGGCTGACTTATGGATACGCTGTGCCACGCGGCACTGGTTTGCTGCATCTTGTCCGCCCTGGCTGGGCTGGTGCGGACATTCTGGCCGCAAAATGGGTTCAAGCCAGTCATAAATGCGGTGCTTACGCTGTATATTATAACATCCGTCCTCCATGCGGTATCCGGCCTGAACTGGCAAAACTTTGACGCGCAGCTCCAAAACTTTGCCAGCCAGAGCGCCCCCGGCGAGGACTATACCGCTTACGGCGCAGAGCTTGCCATGCAGGAATCCGCCGCAGCACTGCAAAAGCTTTTGCGGCAAAGCGGCATTGAATCTGTTGTGCAGCCGCAGGCGGGCGGCGTGCATGTGCGGCTGGTTTACCCGGCGGACCGGGAACAGGCGGAAACCCTGCTGCAAAATTTTGCGGGGGACCTGCCCTATACGCTGGAGAACACCCAATGAGCGCAAAACAGAGCATCGCCTGGCTGCAGGCGGCGTGGAAGGATGATAAAAAGCGTATCAATCTCTTGCTGGTATCCGGCCTGGCGGGCATGCTGCTGCTCTGTATGTCGGAATGGCTGCCAGCCGGGCAAAGCACACAAAATGCCGCGCAGAGCAGCCAGCAGAGCCAGACGGCAGCGGAGTATGAACAGCAGCTGGAAACCCGCCTTGCCGCCCTGATCCGTGCCATGGACGGCGCAGGCGAAACCGTTGTTATGGTAACGCTGGACTGCGGGGAGGAAACCACCTATGCAGCGGATACCCGGACAGAGAAAACCAGCGAGGACACCCGCAGCAGCGCCGCCAGCCAGCGCACCCATCTGCTGGCCGGTGCACAGCCGGTGGTGCAGTCGGTTCAGGCACCGCAGGTGCGCGGCGTGGCCGTGCTTTGCCAGGGCGGGGGTAATGCCGGGACCCAGCGCCGCATCACAGAACTGGTCAGCGCCCTGACCGGCGTGGGGGCCAGCCATATTACCGTAAACAAAATGCAATCATAGGGAGGGCTAACGATATGGAAGGCAGAGCAACCAAACGGTATGCCACATTGGCGGCGCTTACCCTGGCGTTGGGCGGTGCAGTGTTTTTGAACTGGTCGTTCGCCGGGCGCACCCCGCAGGCGGGAACGCCGGAAGCCGTTGTGCAGACTTCGGCGGAAGCTGACGAGGACACGGTACAGACTGCCGCCCGGCAGCCGGAAACAAACGCGGCGGTGGAACCCATGACCGCCCAGGCAGTGTTTGATCCACTGGAAAGTGAACCTCAGACCGCCGCCCAGGCGGATGCAGCGGAAGAAATGGAATCGGGCGGGCAGGCAGGCAAAAATTACGGCGAAGCCCAGCTTGTCAGCGTCAGCAAGGATTCCGGTACGGAATTTTTTGAACAGGCACGCCTGAACCGCTCCAAAGCGCGGGACGAGGCACTGGACGCTATCAAAAAGACACTGAAAAGTGCGGATTTGAGCGAAAGCGAAAAAGACAGCATTACCCAAAAGCTGCAAAACCAGATCAGCAGCATCACGGTGGAATCTAGCATTGAAAGCCTGATTAAATCCAAAGGCTTTGCGGACTGTGTTGTCAGCATTGGGGAGGGACGCGCGGATATCACCGTTATGACAGAAAACGACGCCCTGACCGCGGATGAAGTGACCCGCATCCGGGATGCCGTTTTAGGCAAGTGCAAGGGCCTGAGCGCGCAGGATATCACCGTTGTGGAGGTAAGATAAACCATGACCGGCAGGGAAGCGCTGCATAACCGCAGTCAAACCCTGCCGGCTTTGCCTTTTTATGCAGGAATCATGAATAAGTATTGCAAAAAATAGCAAAAGAGGGTATTATAAACTAATAGTCAACCTCTTCGGCGCACTAAAGCGCAAGGCTGGCGTGCAGTGCAAATGTGCAGCACTGCAGGAATGGTGCGGAGAACTTGCTCAGCACTGGTATAGATAAGGGAGGAAATGTTATGAAAAAGTTGATTTCTTTTGCTGTGGCGGGCATGTTTGCCCTCAGCCTTGCGGCCTGCGGCTCCAGCAGCAGTGCAGCTGCAAGCATCACGGAAAGCTCTGCCGAAAGCACGGCAGCATCCACCGCTGACAGCGCCGCTGCAGACAGCGACTTGGCCTACCTGCAGAACAAGGGCAAAATGACCATCGGCTACACCGTGTATGAGCCGATGAACTACACCGATGAAAGCGGTACCTTTACCGGTTTTGATACCGAACTGGCAACAGCTGTGTGTGAAAAGCTGGGCGTGGAGCCGGATTTTGTCGAGATCAACTGGGATACCAAAGAGACCGAGCTGGCTGCCAAGAGCATTGACTGCATCTGGAACGGCCTGACCCTGACCGATGACCGCGAGGCCAATATGGCCTGCACCAAGCCTTACGTCAAGAATGCCCAGGTGGTTGTGATGAAGGCTGACGCCGATTACACCTCCACCGCAGACCTTGCCGGTAAGACCGTTGTGGCTGAGTCCGGATCTGCTGGCGAAACTACCATTGAAGAGGACGAGGGCCTGCAGCAGGCAGACTTTGTTGCCAAGAGCGTGCAGACCGACTGCCTGATGGAAGTTGCTGCCGGCACCGCTGACGCCGCTGTTCTGGACCTGACCCTGGCTAGCGCTATGATCGGCGAAGGCACCGACTATGCAAACCTTGTCATCAAGGACGAGCTGAATGTGGAAGAATACGGTGCTGCTTTCCGCAAGGGCAGCGATGTCGCCGCCGCTGTGGATACCGCTTTCGAGGAACTGAAAGCGGACGGTACCATGCAGACCCTGGCCGACAAATACGGCCTGACCCTGGCAGACTGATCATGGGGGAAGCGGGTGTGATTTGGAGCCGCCTGACCAGCGCCTTCCTAATGAACTGTCAGCTTTTTGGGCTGACGCTGTTGTTTGCCCTGCCGCTTGGCCTTTTGGTGTCACTTGGCTCCATGAGCCGGTTCACACCGCTGCGGGGCGTGGTCAAAACCTTTGTGTGGATCATCCGCGGCACGCCGTTGATGCTGCAAATCATCGTTATCTACCTTGGCCCCGGTCTGATGGGCTTTGCCAGCCCCTGGGGTTCCAGCACCAATGGCCGCCTGCTGGCGGCGGTGGTGGCGTTTGTCATCAATTACGCCTGCTATTTTTCCGAAATTTACCGCGGCGGTATTGAGTCTGTTCCCGTTGGCCAGACGGAAGCCGGGCAGGTGCTTGGCATGACCAAGAGCCAGATTTTTTTCCGCGTTACGCTGCTGCAGGTCATCAAGCGCATCCTGGCCCCCATGGGCAATGAGGTCATGACCTTGATCAAAGATACCTCCCTTGCCAATGTGATCGCCAACAAGGAAATTATCATGATGGCAAAGGAATACAGCGCCAAGGGCTTGATCTGGCCGCTGTTCTCCACCGCGCTTTTCTTCCTGGTGTTTGTCGGGGCAATGACCCTGCTGTTCAACTGGCTGGAAAAAAAGCTCAGCTATTTCCGGTAAGGGGGACGTACATATGGCACTTTTGGAAGTTACCGGCATCAGCAAAAACTTTGGCAGTACCCATGTGCTGCAAAACATCTCTCTCAACCTGGAAAAAGGCGAAGCACTGGCCATCATCGGTTCTTCCGGCTCCGGCAAAACAACGTTGCTGCGCTGCCTGAACTTTTTGGAAACGCCGGATACCGGTGTGATCCGTGTGGACGGCAAAACCCTGTGGGATGCCGCTGACCCGGCCACCCACCGTGAAAGTGAAGTGCGCAAAAAGCGCCTGCATTTCGGCCTTGTGTTCCAGAACTTCAACCTTTTCCCGCAGTATACGGCTTTACAGAACATTACCCTGGCCGGGGAGCTGCTGGCAAAAGAAAAACCGGAGTATAAAGCCAACCGCAAAGCTATTCATGCGGAACTGGAAGAAAAAGCCCGCGCCCTTCTGGCACAGATGGGCCTTTCGGAGCGGGAAAACCATTACCCGCACCAGCTTTCCGGCGGCCAGCAACAGCGTGTGGCTATTGCCCGCGCCCTGGCGCTGGAACCGGATATCCTTTGCTTTGATGAACCAACCAGCGCCCTTGATCCGGAGCTGACCGGCGAAGTTCTGCGCGTTCTGCGAGATCTGGCCGACCAGAAAACTACCATGATCATTGTCACGCACGAAATGTCTTTTGCGCGCGATGTGGCAGACCGCATCCTGTTTATGGATGGCGGCGTGGTGGTCGAGGAAGGCCCTGCCCACCAGGTGATCGAACACCCGCACGAGGAACGCACCAAACAGTTTCTTTCCCATTACGGCACCTGATGCCCCGGATGACCGCCGCTCGGTGGTCATCCAAGCGGCATAAAATAACAAACAAAATGCTCCCTGCCTGTTTTACCGGCTGTACGGTAACCAGGCAGGGAGCTTTTGCTATTTTATAACTCCGTGAAGCGATAAGAATTGAAAATAATGGAAATCAGAGATAGAACAGCAAGTTTATTTTGCCTCGATCTCATCCAATTCTTTCAGCCACAAAGCGTTGCAGGCATCGCTCGGCATACGCCAGTCGGCGCGGGGGCTGAGGGTGACGGAACCGACCTTCGGTCCATCCGGCAGGCAGCTGCGCTTGAACTGCTGGGCAAAGAACCGGCGGTAGAAGTTGCGCAGCCAGGCCAGCAGCACTTCCGGCTCATACCGCCCGGCAAATGCGGCCAACGCCAGGTGATAAATCTTGGCGGGTCCAAACCCAAAGCGCAGCACATAATACAGGTAAAAATCATGCAGCTCATACGGCCCAACCAGCTTTTCGGTCTGCTGGGCAATGGTGCCATCCGCGGCGGAGGGCAGCAGCTCCGGGCTGACTGGGGTATCCAGAATATCCACCAGCACATCACGCAGCACCGGCTGGCCGCAGGTATCGGCCACATACTGCACAATGTGGCGCACCAGCGTTTTGGGCACCCCGGCGTTCACACCGTACATGCTCATGTGGTCGCCGTTGTAGGTGGCCCAGCCGAGGGCCAGCTCGCTCAAATCTCCGGTGCCGATCACAAAGCCGCCGTTCTTGTTGGCGTAATCCATCAATTCCAGCGTGCGCACACGGGCCTGGCAGTTTTCAAAGGTCACATCATAGGTGTGCGGGTCTTGGCCGATATCGGCAAAGTGGCTTTCCACCGTGTTGGTAATGTTGATTTCGGTAAAGCTGACGCCCAGTGCTTCGCACAGAATCTCCGCGTTGGAGCGGGTGCGCTTGGTGGTTCCAAAGCAGGGCATGGTAATGGCAATAATGTCCTTGGGGTCACGGCCCAGCACCTTGCAGGCGCGCACGGCAACCAGCAAAGCCAGGCAGGAATCCAACCCGCCGGAAATACCCACAACAGCGCACTTGGCGTGGGTGTGCTCCATACGCTTGGCAAGGCCCTCAGCCTGGATGCGCAAAATCAGCTCGCAGCGCTCGGCGCGAGCAGCATCATTCTGCGGCACAAATGGCGTGGGGGAAACAAACCGCGTCAGCGGTGCTTCTGCCACTTCCAAATCAAAGCTGATGGTCGTGTATCCGGCGGCATCCGGCACAAAGGTCGTGTTGCGGATACGCTCCTGCACCATGCGGCCAAGGTCCAGCTCGGTTGCGGCGGTACCGTTGGCGAAAGGCTCGGCCTCGCACAGCAGTGTACCGTTTTCCGCAATCAGATTGTGGGCGGCAAAGGTCATATCGGTGGTGCTTTCACCGTGCCCGGCGTCAGCATACACATAACCGCACAGCAGGCGGGCGCTCTGCCCAGCCACCAGCTCCCGGCGGTAGGCAGCTTTGCCTACCGTTTCATCGCTGGCAGAAAGGTTTGCAACCACCGTTGCCCCGGCCAGCGCATGGCTACAGCTGGGGGGCACAGGGGCCCAAAGATCCTCACAGATTTCCACCCCAAGCACAAACTCCGGCATCTCGCGGCAGGCAAACAGCAGGTTGGTGCCAAACAGAGTGCGCTGCCCGGCAAAGGTGATTTCAAACGCATCTTTTGGGCCCGGCACAAAATGGCGGCGCTCGTAAAACTCGCCGTAATTGGGCAGGTGGGTTTTGGGTACAAGGCCCAACAGTTGCCCCTTGCAAACAACCGCTGCACAGTTGTACAGCTTGCCGTTATGGCGCACCGGCAGGCCAACCAACGTCACCACGTCCAGCTCTTTGCTGGCATCGAGAATCTGAATCAGCCCATCCTCGGCGCCGCGGCACAGTGTTTCCTGCAAAAACAGATCGCTGCAGGTATAGCCGGTCAGGGTAAACTCCGGCAGGCAGAGCAGTTTGGTTCCGGCAACAGCCTGTGTGCGCATGGCGGCAATGATCTGCTGCGTATTGTAGGCACAGTCAGCAACATGCAGCGCAGGGCTGACGGCTGCGGTGTGCAAAAATCCGTATTTCATGGGTAGCCCCCTTAATCATAAGGCAATACCGCATAATTCTAAGTGCCGATACGGCGAGCGAGGTGCGGCAGATGCCAAGCCAAAAGCGCAGATAATACTGGATGTCTTATCGAGCATTTTGGCAACGCAGATGCCGTGCCGCAGCCGCCGGAGCGGT
>SAUS01000080.1 GCA_004000625.1 Candidatus Cibiobacter qucibialis
TTATCGAGCATTTTGGCAACGCAGATGCCGTGCCGCAGCCGTCGGAGCGGTGCTTAAGCCGTAAGGCGGGAATTGTGCGGTGTTGCCTTAGTTGGGGTTATGCAGCGGGGCAGGCGTTACGCCTTGGCAAATTGACTTGCATACAGGTTGGCGTAAAAGCCGCCCCTGGCCAGCAGCTCCTCGTGGGTGCCGCGCTCAATAATGTTGCCGGCTTTCATCACAAGGATCTGATCGGCGTTTTTGATGGTGGAAAGGCGGTGCGCCACAATAAAGCTGGTGCGGCCTTTCATCAGTTCCTCAAAGGCATCCTGAACCAGCACTTCGGTACGGGTATCAATGCTGGAGGTTGCTTCGTCCAGAATCAGGATGGGCGGCTTGCGCAGCATAACACGGGCAATGCAAAGCAGCTGCTTCTGGCCCTGGCTGATGTTGCCGCCGTCCTCGGCAATAACGGTATCATAGCCCTGGGGCAGGCGGCAGATAAAGCTGTGGGCGCGGGCACGCTTGGCGGCGTCGATGATCTCCTCGCGGGTGGCGTCCGGCTTGCCGTAAGCAATGTTATCTGCCACAGTACCGGCTTTCAGCCAGGTTTCCTGCAAGACCATACCCAGGTTGCCGCGCAGCGAATCCCGCGTTACGGTGTCAATGGGGTGGCCGTCCACCTTCAGGGTGCCGCCGTTGATCTCGTAAAAGCGCATCAGCAGGTTGACCAGGGTGGTTTTGCCGCAGCCGGTGGGGCCGACCAGGGCAATGCGCTGGCCGGGCTGGACGCGCAGGTTCATGTCTTCAATCAAGGGCACATCCGGCACATAGCGGAACTTGACATGCTCAAACTCCACATTGCCTGCACCGTGGGGCAGGGTAACGGCATCGGGGGCATCGGGCAGGATGGGGTCTTCGTCAATAAAGTCGAACACACGCTGCGCACAGGCCAGGGCGTTCTGCAGCTCGGTCATAACGCCGGAAATATCATTGAACGGCTTGGTGTATTGGTTGGCATAGTTCAGCAGAACCGAAAGCTCGCCGACCGTAATGCCGCCGCCAATGGCAACCAGCGCGCCCACCACGCCGACCGCCGCATACACCAGCGCGTTGACAAAGCGGGTGGCAGGGTTGGTGATGGAGGAAAAGAAGGTGGCCTTTACGCCGCAGATCTGCAGATCGGCGTTGATCTTGTCAAAGCGCTCCTCGGCGCGGCTTTCGTAACCGAAGGCGCGGACAAGATGCTCGTTGCCGATCAGCTCATCCACCAGACCGGTCAGCTCGGCGCGGGTCTCGCTCTGTACGCGGAACATATCATAGGTATGCTCTGCAATGAACTTTGCCACAAAGATGGAAAGCGGGGTGAGAACCACAACGATCAGGGTAATGCGCCAGTCAATGGAAAGCATAAAGCCCAAAGTGCCCACAATGGTCAGAATGCCGGTGAACAGCTGGGTAAAGCCCATCAACAGGCCGTCACTGAACTGCTCCACATCGGTGTTAATGCGGCTGATGGTGTCGCCGGGCTTGTGGGCATCCATATAGCTCAGGGGTAAAATCTCCATGTGCTGGAACGCCTGCACGCGGATGTCGCGCACCACCTGGAAGGTGATGCGGTTGTTCACCATGTTCATCAGCCACTGGCAGATGGAGGTGATACACACGGTAACGCCAAACTGGATGGCAATCTTGCCCAGGGCAGGAAAGTTGACATTGCCCTGGCCCACAATCAGGTCCACGCCGCGGCCCGAAAGAATGGGGGCGTACAGCGTGGTAAGAACGGTAACGGCGGCAAGCAGCAGGGTGAACAGCACCAAACCGCGGTACGGCTGGATCAGCTTTAACACGCGCTGAATGGTGCCTTTACTGCCCCGCAGGGAAACACGCTTTTTCTTTGCATTGCTCATAAGGTCTTTTCCACCTCCTCGCGGCTCAGCTGGCTCAGGCAGATCTCGCGGTAAACATCGCAGGTTTTCAGCAGGTTGGCATGGGTGCCGCTGCCAACCAGATTGCCGTCATCCAGCACCAGAATGCGGTCCGCACGCTGCACAGCGGAAGCACGCTGGGAAACAATAAATACCGTCATGCCATGGGTCTGCTCTTTCAGCGCTTTGCGCAAAGCAGCGTCCGTGGCAAAATCCAGGGCGGAGGAACTGTCGTCCAAAATCAGTACCTGGGGGTGAGGCACCAGCGCGCGGGCAATGGTCAGGCGCTGGCGCTGGCCGCCGCTAAAATTGCGCCCGGCGGTCTCCACCGGTTCATCCAGCCCTTTGGGCTTGCCGCGCACAAAGTCCGCCGCCTGGGCAATCTCCAGGGCCTGCCAGATCTGCTCATCGGTGGCATCGGGGCAGGCCCATTGCATGTTGTCCCGGATGGTGCCGGTAAACAGCACGGCGCGCTGCGGCACAATGCCGATCATCTGGCGCAGCTGGGCAAAGCCGTACTGCTGCACGGCATGGCCAAACAGTTCAACGCTGCCGCTGGTGCAGTCATAAAAACGGGGAATCAGGTTGATCAGGGTGGATTTGCCGCTGCCCGTGCCGCCGATCACGCCGATGGTCTGGCCGTTCTGGGCGGCAAAGCTGATGTCCGTCAGGCTGGGGGCACCGGCACCGTGGTAGGTAAAGCCCACATGGTCAAATGCAACGGCCGGGGCGCCCGCTGCCGGGGCAAGGGCGGCCGCGGCGGGGTCGGTCATCGTGGATTTGGTGTTCAGAATCTCCGAAACACGGATGCCGCTGGCCAGTGCGCGGGTGACAGAAACCACCAGATCGGCAATGCGCAGCAGGTTGATAAGGATCTGGTTCATATAGTTGATTAGGGCAATGATCTCGCCCTGGGTCAGCGCGCCGCTGTTTACCTGCAGCCCGCCGCGCATCAGGATGGCGATCACGCCCAGGTTGACGATGAGATAGGTCAGCGGGGTCATCAAAGCGGAAATGCGCCCGGCGGTCAGCTGGAAAGTTTTCAGTTTGTCGTTCACGGCGGTAAAATCCGCAATTTCGTCATCCTGCCGTGCAAAGGCGCGCACCACGCGGGCACCCACATAATTTTCGCGGGTCAGCAGGGTCACTTTGTCCAGCGTATTCTGGGCGGCGCGGTACTGGGGCACCGTCACCCGCATGATCAGCCAGACCACCAGCGAGATGGCCAGCGTGACCAGCACGAACCAGAACCCCATGGTGGGGCTGATGACAAACGCCAGAATCAGCGCGCCGATGACAATAAACGGGCAGCGCAGCAAAAGGCGCAGCGTCATGTTTACGCCGTTTTGCAGCTGGTTCACATCGCTGGTCATGCGGGTGACCAGCGTGGGCGTGCCGATGCCGTCCAGCTCCGTGTAAGAGAGGGTATCAATGTGGCGGAACAGCGCCCCGCGCAGCGCCGTGCCATAGCCCAGCGCGGCCTTGGCGGCAAAATACTGCGCCGTCAGGCTGGATGCCATACCCACAACCGCAAGCAGCACCATCAAGCCGCACTGCTTGCCAATATAAGCCAAATCCCCGTTTTTGATGCCCACATCAATGATGTTGGCTACCACAAGGGGAACCAACAGCTCAAAGCAGGCTTCCAGCATTTTGAACAGCGGGGCAAGGATGGATTCTTTCTCGTATCCTTTCAAAAACCGCAGCATGTTCCGCATGAACGCACCAACCTTTTTGTAATATCAAATTATATGCCTAAGGCAACACCGCACAATTCCCGCCTTGCGGCTTAAGCACCACTCCGACGGATCTCCGCGCCAAGAGCCGCCGCAAGCGGCGGTTGCGCTCCGAAGCGCCTCGCTGCGGCTCGGTGTGCGGCACGGCATCTGCGTTGCCAAAATGCTCGATAATACACAAAGTATTATCTGCGCTTTTGGCTTAGCATCTGCCGCACCTCGCTCGCCGTATCGGCACTTAGAATTATGCGGTATTGCCCTAAAACAGAGCATACTTTTTAATCATACAACAGATGCGTCTAAATGCCAAGTTGAAAAACGCAATAAAACCAATGAAACCAATATTTTTTGCGGCCAGCCACAAAAACAGGCCGGATGGCAGCGCCTTGCCCGGTTTCGATGATTATTTGCACCCTGCCCGCCTATACTTGCAGTGGGGTAACCCGCAACGCTGCAACATGTAGGAGGGCAGAGGTCACTATGTTTTATTATCATAAAGGTTTAACCCGCGCCGCACGGCGCACCGTCGCCACCGCGATCACCATCGCAGGCCGGCAGGGGTGTACGGCGGTGGATACCGGGCACCTGCTGCTTGCAATGCTGCAAACCGGGCGGGGCACTGCGGTGGAGTTTCTGCGCCGCAAACAGATCACGGTAACGGCACTTTCGGCCTGTGCCTCCCAGCGGGCCTGCACGGGCCGCCCGCTGCACCTGCGCGGCCGGGACCTTGCGCCCGAAAGCCGCAAGGCGCTGGAATTCGCTGTTCTGGGGGCCCATGCCGCCCGCGTGAACAAAGCGGAGAACGAACACCTGCTCTGTGCCATGCTGGAAGATACCGCCTGCACGGCCAGCGTGTGGCTGGCGGGCCTTGGGCTGGAAGTTCCACGCGCCGCGCGGGAATGCCGCCAGCTTTCCGGCCAGCTGGTTTTGCCCAGCAGCCCCCGCATGAGCAGTACCCGCGGCAGCCGCCCCAGTGAGAAATATGGCCGTGACCTGACCCGCCTTGCGCAGGAAGGCCAGCTGGACCCCGTACTTTGCCGGGATGATGAGCTGGAACGCATGATCGAAATTTTGTGCCGCCGCCAAAAGAATAACCCATGCCTTTTGGGGGAGCCGGGCGTGGGCAAAAGCGCCCTGGCCGAAGCCCTGGCCCAGCGCATTGCCGCCGGGCAGGTAACGCCCAGCTTAAAGGGCAAGCGGGTGCTGGCGCTGGATATGGCATCCATGGTGGCGGGCACCAAGTACCGCGGCGATTTTGAGGAGCGGTTCAAAAACCTGCTGGAAGAGCTTTACCGCGACCGTTCCACCATTCTGTTTATTGACGAGATCCATGTGATCGCCGGGGCCGGTGCGGCGGAAGGCGCGATCGATGCGGCCAGTATCTTAAAGCCGATGCTGGCCCGCGGGGAAATCCAGCTCATCGGTGCGACCACACCGGAGGAATACCGCAAGACCATCCAGAAGGACTCCGCCCTTGACCGCCGCTTTGGCATGGTGAATATTGAGGAACCGACCCCACAGCAGGCAGAAAAAATTTTAACCGGCCTGATGCCCCGGTATGAGCGCTACCACGGGGTGCGCATCCCGCAGGAGGCGATCCGCGCCGCGGTGGAGCTGAGCGTGCGCTACCTGCCGGGGCGCTACCTGCCGGACAAGGCCATTGACCTGTTGGACGAAGCCGCCGCGGCGCTGCGGATTTCAGGCGGGGAGCAATCCATGCTGCCAGGCAGCAAAATGCCGGTGCTGACCTCGGCGGAAATTGCCAAGGTGGTGGGCAAGGCCAGCGGCGTGCCCGCCGAGCGGGTAGGGGAGGCGGAGCGTGTGCGCCTGGACCAACTGGAAGCCCGCCTTGCCGCGCAGGTGATTGGTCAGCCGCGCGCGGTGCATGCCGTGGCGGCGGCTATCCGGCGCAGCCGCACCGGCCTGCGGGAAGCTGGCCGCCCCATTGGCGCAATGCTGTTTTTAGGTCCCACCGGCGTAGGCAAAACCCAACTGGCCCGTACCCTGGCCCAAAGCTGGTTTGGCAGCGAAAAAGCCCTGCTGCGGTTTGATATGAGCGAATATATGGAGCAGCACACGGTGGCACGGCTGATCGGCGCACCGCCGGGCTATGTGGGGCACGATGAGGGCGGCCAGCTGACCGAAGCCGTGCGCCGCCGCCCCTACAGTGTGGTGCTGTTTGATGAAATTGAAAAGGCCCACAGCGATATCCAGAATATTCTGCTGCAGATTTTGGAAGATGGCACCTTGACCGATGCCCAGGGGCGCAAGGCGGATTTTTCCAACACGATCATTCTGCTCACCTCCAACCTGGGGGCGCGCTGCCTGGCGGGGCAGGCCAGCCCGCTGGGCTTCGGCGCTGCCGCCGAAGAAACCGCCCGCCGCGGCAAAAAGGCATTACAGGAAGCCAAAGATTATTTCCGCCCGGAGCTGATGGGCCGCCTGGACGATGTGGTGCTGTTCGACCCGCTTGGCCCCGCCCAGCTGGCCGCGATCGCGGATCGCCTACTCTGCGAGCTGGAAGAACGCGCCGCCCGCCAGGGCTACACCCTGCGCCATACCCCGGCGGCTGCTGCGGCGCTGGCAGGTGATACCGTACCCGCCTATGGTGCGCGGGAGCTGCGCCGCAAGGTGAGCCGCGCCGTGGAGCAGGCCCTGGCCGACCGCATTGCCGCCGGTACTGCCCGCCCCGGCGTGTTGTTTGTGGCGGATGCCGCTCCGGACGGACACATTACCCTGACAATGGGGGATGTGGCGGCGTGCGCATCGTGAGAGAGTGGAGAGTGGGTAGTGGTCAGTGGACAGGGAGCAGTGCAGGCAGCCCGGCGGGCCGATGGCGAGCATCGGCCCCTACAAATGGGGGTTAAGGGTGTTGCCTTAAATGCAATCCAAAAATAAAAACGGAATACACCAACAAAAAATCTGCCCGCTTCCCCGCATCATACCGGGAAAACAGGCAGATATTATTATTTTATGGGATAATAGCGTCTATATAGCGATAACGGCATGGTGGCGCAGCATAAATTTTACGCCTTGCCCACCATCATATCACAGGCTTTGTACAGATCGCCGCAGCTCATGCAAACCACAAGGTCGCCTTCGCGGGCATTCTGCTTGACCCAGTTGGCAGCGCTTTCCAGCCCGTCAACCACAATGCTGCCGGGAATCTTGGCAGCCAGGTCCTCGCTCTTCACACTGCCGTCGTCAACCTCGCGGCTGCCCATGATCGGCAGCAGCACGCACTGGTCGGCCTGGCGCAGCACGGCAGCAAAGTCATCCATCAGGGCCTTGGTGCGGCTGTAGGTGAACGGCTGGTGTACAGCGATAATGCGCTTGTAGCCCATCTTTTTGGCGGTTGCCATGGTGGCGGCAAGCTCGGTGGGGTGGTGGGCATAATCATCTACCACGGGGGCACCGTTGCATTCGCCCTTAATCTCAAACCGGCGGCCGGTGCCGTGAAACTCTGCCGCGGCGCGCTCGGAATCGGCGGGCTGCAGGCCCAGCGGGCGCACGCAGCAGCACATGGCCAGCGCATTGTAAATGTTGTGGTAGCCCGGAACACCCAGCTTGATGTGGGCAAACTGCTCGCCCAGCTCCAGAACGTCAAATTCATAGAAACCGGGGCGGTATTCCTGAATGTTCACTGCGCGGAAGCGGGCTTCCTCATTGATGCCGAAAGAGAGCACCGGGCGGTCAATGGAGTTGACCACATCCACCGTGTTGCGGTCGTCCATGTTGAACACGACCGTGCGGGAAAGCAGGGCAAACTTCTGGAACGCCATCTTCAGGCGGCCCATCGTGCCGTAATACTCCAGGTGATCGTTATCAATGTTCAAAATAACGCCCATAAACGGGGTCAGATGCAGGAAGGTCTCACTGTATTCGCAGGCTTCGATCACAACGTCATCGCCGTGGCCAGCTTTGCCGTAACCGCCGATCAGTGGCAGCTTGCCGCCGATTACGGCGGCGGGGTCTTTGCCGGCCAGTTCCAGCATGGTCGTGATCATGCCGGTGGTGGTGGTTTTGCCGTGGGTGCCGGAAACGCAGACGCTGTGGGAATACATGCGGCTGACATAACCCAGCATCACGCTGCGTTCCACGGCGGGAATGCCGCGGGCGCGGGCAGCTTTCAGCTCAGGGTTTTCATCATGGATGGCGGCGCTGTAAACCACCAGCTGGGCATCGCCCAAATGGGCGGCGTCATGCTCCAGATATACTGTCACGCCCATGGCGCGCTCGGCCTTGGTGATCTTGGTTTCTTCCACATCGCTGCCGGAAATGGTCAGCCCACGGCTGTGCAGGATCTGGATCAGGGGATAGGTTCCGGAACCGCCGCAGCCGATAAAATGCACATGCTGCACACCATCAAGCAAATGGGGATTATAGCTGTCGATAAAAGACATAAGTTTCACCTCAAAAAAATCAGGCGCAGCCGCAGCTGCCAGCCTGGCAATCAGTTCGTTTGGCGCATGGCGCTATGATTTTTATATTATAAAGGTTTTTCGCTGCAAAATAAACACTTTTTTGAAAATTTCTGCTATAATAACCAAAAATGTCAGCCCAAAGGCATCCAGGAGGTACCCAATGAAACATCACCTTTTTGTTTGGGGCACTAACCCGCAGCCGTTCCGCGGCAAGGCGGACAGCAGCATCGTGCTGCCCATCAATGTGGAAGAAATGGCCCGCATTGGCATTCCAGCGCGCAAAATCCCCCGCGTGCGGGAAGAATTGCAGCGCCTGATTGCAGCGAACCCCGCGCTGCGGGACCGCAAAATGGTGCTGCAGCTGGCCAGGCAGATTGCGGCTGAAATTTTGTGACGTGCAGAGAGCATTGATATAAGGCAACACCGCACAATTCCCGCCTTGCGACTTAAGCACCGCTCCGGCAGCTGCGGCACGGCATCTGCGTTGCCAAAATGCTCGATAATACACAAAGTATTATCTGCGCTTTTGGCTTAGCAGCTGCCGCACCTCGCTCGCCGTATCGGCACTTAGAATTATGCGGTATTGCCATAATTCAGCAGTTGTGCCAAATTTGTTCCGGCTTTTTTGGCGGCAGTGTTGCCACTGCCCGCGGCCCGTGCTATAATAAAGGCCTGACGGCGCACCGTGCGCCGGTTAAATCGCTTTGTGTGGCAGCCAGCCATGCGGAAGGAGTTAGAAAATGAAGAACAGCGAAAAGACCCTGGACATGATCGTCAACCTGTGCAAAAACCGTGGTTTCATCTACCCTGGCAGCGAAATTTACGGCGGCCTTGCCAACAGCTGGGACTATGGCCCCCTGGGCGTTGAGTTCAAAAACAACGTCAAAAAAGCATGGATGAAAAAGTTTGTGCAGGAAAGCCCCTACAACGTCGGCCTGGATGCCGCTATCCTGATGAACCCGCAGACCTGGGTCACCACCGGCCATGTGGGCAACTTCAGCGACCCGCTGGTGGACTGCCGCGCCTGCAAGAGCCGCAACCGTGCGGACAAGCTGATTGCCGACTGCGAGCAGGGCCAGAATGTGGATGTGGACGGCATGACCTTTGACCAGATGGATGAATTTATTGCCACCCATCCTGAAGTTGTCTGCCCTGTGTGCGGCAAGCATGACTTTACCCCCATCCGCAAGTTTAACCTGATGTTCAAAACGGCCATCGGCGTAACCGAGGATTCTTCCTCTACCTGCTATCTGCGCCCCGAAACCGCACAGGGCATTTTCGTCAACTTTGCCAACATCCAGCGTACCACCCGCCGCAAGCTGCCGTTTGGCGTCTGCCAGGTGGGCAAGGCGTTCCGCAATGAGATCACGCCGGGCAACTTCACCTTCCGTACCCGCGAGTTCGAACAGATGGAATGCGAGTTCTTCTGCAAGCCGGGCACCGACCTGGATTGGTTCGCCTACTGGAAAGATTACTGCGAAAAGTGGCTGCTGTCCTTGGGCATCAACAAGGAAAACCTGCGCCTGCGCGACCATGAGCCTGCCGAGCTGGCTTTCTACAGCCGCGCCACCACCGATATCGAGTACGCTTTCCCATTCACCGACTGGGGCGAGCTGTGGGGCATTGCAGACCGTACCAATTACGATCTGGGCCGCCATCAGGAAGCATCCGGCAAGAGCCTGGAATATTTTGACCCCGAAACCAACGAGCATTACATTCCTTATGTCATTGAGCCTTCCCTGGGCTGTGACCGTGTGGCACTGGCTTTCCTGTGCGAAGCTTATGATGAAGAGCATCTGACCGACTCCAAGGGCAAGGAGGATGTGCGCACCGTGCTGCACCTGCATCCGTTCCTGGCACCGTTCAAGTGCGCTGTGCTGCCTCTGTCCAAAAAGCTGGGCGATAAGGCCATGGAGATCCGCAACGAGCTGGCCAAGGACTTTATGGTGGATTACGACGATGCCGGTTCCATCGGCAAGCGTTACCGCCGCCAGGATGAGATCGGCACCCCGCTGTGCATCACCGTGGACTTCCAGACTGTCGGCGATGACAAGGTGGAAGCCGATAACTGCGTGACCGTGCGTGACCGCGACACCATGGAGCAGATCCGTATGCCCATCAGCGAGCTGAAAGAATACATTGCCAAGAAGGTTGCTTTCTAAGCGATTTAGGGCAATTTGAAAACTTAACACTGCTGAATCACCAATAAAATGCAAATACCCGTACAGCCTGAAAGCTGTACGGGTATTTTTGGTTAAGGCAACACCGCACAATTCCCGCCTTACGGCTTAAGCACCGCTTCGGCGGCTGCGGCACGGCATCTGCGTTGCCAAAATGCTCGATAATGTCGGGTTGCGGTACC
>SAUS01000002.1 GCA_004000625.1 Candidatus Cibiobacter qucibialis
GAAAGGGGGATTTTCCATGACCGAACACGAAAAGTATCAAGAACATATCCGGCATACACACGATGCCTTTTGCAAGACCGTTATTCGCCACGCTGCCATAGACGCAGCCCGGAGCATACGCAGCCGCCGCAAGCGGGAAATCTCGCTTGAATATTACTTCTTTATCACACATAAGCAAAAAGCGCTGGCATGAAGTGCATCGGGCGCAAAATTCCAGCCATCCTCACCCTCAATACGGTTATAAAGTTATAAGCAGCCTGAAGGCATTGCCGCACATGGTGCAGGGAGGGTTTTTAAGCGATTTAAGGAGATTTAGAGATAGGAATGGGGCGATGGGCAGAATGTTTAAGCCAAACACGTAATTTCGCTAAAGCTCGGTTTAGCGAAATATAGAGGAGAGACAGAACAATCATCTTTATCACACGAATTGCACTACTACTAAAAAGCGCAGAATCCACTGTCGCCATCGAACCAATAACACCGTGGACTGCTCAAAAGTGAGCTGCTGTATTTGCAGGAGTTCCGCTCCATGGAACACTTCAAGCAGGAACTCGTTGCATATCTGGATTACTACAACAACCGCCGCATCAAGGCAAAGTTAAAGGGCTTGCCGCCTGCAATTCACAGACAGCAAGCCCTTTCAGCTGCTTGAACAATTTTTACTTCAAAATATTGTCTAGCTTTTTGGGGTCACTTCATTTTTTGAACTGCACGGTATTTTTATCTGTTTGTCAGCTGACGCAGCTGGTTCAGGTCCTCCCGCGTATCCACATCCCTCAGTTCGGCATCGTTCCGGGCGGACATAAGGCGGACGGAACCGGGGTGGGCCCGCGCAACGGCATTGCCGCCGCGGCCATCCGGCAGGTGAAGCAGCTCCGAAAAATAATCCGCGCCGAACAGCACTGGGCTGCCGGGGGTGCCATCGGCAGCGCACAGCCGCACAATGGCATCGGGGGCCGCTGCCAGCGCCAGTGCTTCCACACTTTGCTGCGTGAGCAGCGGCTGGTCCCCCGGCAGAAACAGGCAGCCGCGCAAAGCGGGCTTTTTCCCCAGCAATGCCGCCAGCCCCAGCCGGACCGTATCGCTGCGGTAGGGCTGCGCGTGGCGCAGAACGGGGACGCCCTGCGCGTTACAAAGCGCCTCAACCTCTTCCGAGCGGGTCACGACAATGCGGCAGGCCAGTAGCGGCAGGGCGGCTAGAGCCAGCGCATTGGCGATCAGCGGTGCACCGCAAAAATCCGCCATCAGCTTGTTTCCGCCGAACCTCCGCCCCAGCCCGGACGCCATGACCACGCAGCCGAGAGCGGGCGCGGGATCGTCCAAATCCACCACAAAGGCATCCTGCCGGGCGCGCAGTGCGGTTAAAAATGGGGTATCCTGCTTACGCACAATAGCGAGAACGCGCTTTGCATCCAGCAGCGCTTCCACTGCCTGCCGGAATTCGGGGCAGCTATTTTCCAGGTAACCGAGTTCATCCAGCACCGCCCATTCGCTCTCCCCTGCCGCCATGCGGTGCAGGGCGGGTACTCCCAGCAGCAAAAAGCCGTCCGCCACGGGGCGCATCCGGTTTTCGCCTGGGGGCAGTGCCGGGTCAAAGCGGCCGATCACCGCTATTTTTCCGCCCACACTTTCTCGAATTTCCACACGGTCCGCAGGGTACGCTGCTGTGGTAATTTCCTGTGCCCCGGGGCAAAGCAATGGCACCAGCGCACGCAGCAGGGTGGTTTTTCCCGTACCGCGCCCGCCGGTCAACAGCAGGTGGCGCTTACCGCTCACCCGGAAAGAACTTATAATAGAGCTCGCGGTCAGTCTGTACACAGGCATCACGGTAAGCCTCATACCTTTCCATAAAATTGCGGGCTTCATCCGTCAGGGTGCTGCCCCCGCCGCCGCGCCCGCCAATGGTTTTGCGGGTCAGCGCAAAGCCCAATTCTTTTTCTGCCCGCTTGACCATGCGCAGCGCTTTGGAGTAAGAAAGCCCCATGGCCTGTGCCGCCGCCCGCAGTGAGCCGGTCTCTTCAATCCGGTGCAGCAGGCGGCAGGGGCCTTCGCCAAAAAAGCGCTCGCCGATATCATCGCAGAGCATCACACGAATCTTCGGTTTCATTTTTCTTTCCTCATAACGGCAGCAGCGCCAGCCGCACCCGGCCCGTGCGGTCGGTCACGGGCACCAGTTCCAGCGGGCCGTATACTGCTGCCAGCGCGGATTGCAGCGCTTCAACCGGGTCGGTTCTGGGGTACAGCATGGCTCCAACCTGCCCGTTTTGCAGCACGATCAGCGTATCGCACCAGTCCAGCATCAGCATGGGGTCATGCAGGCAGATCAGCGCTGTTTTGCCGCTTGCATGCACAAATTCTGCCAGCAGCGCCGCCATATGGCTGCGGTTGGCAAGGTCCAGGGCGCTGTCCGGTTCATCCAGTAGCAGCAAAGGCGCATCCTCCACAAAGGTACGTGCCAGAATACAGAGCTGGCGTTCGCCGCCGCTCAGCGTCAGGTAGTCCTGCTCGGCTTTATCCGCCAGGCCTACTGTGCGCAGGGCTTCTTCCGCTGCCGCACACATGGCAGCGGTGGGGCTTTGCAGCACGCCAAGGCGGGGGTTGCAGCCCATCAGCACAACTTCCCGTGCAGACATGGACACCGAAATTCCGCTTTGCTGCGGGATGTAACTGACCGTTTGTGCCAGACACCTGGTAGAAAGGCTTTCCAGCGGCACACCATCCATCAGGCAGCACCCCGTATGGGGCAAAAGCCCGGCCACTGCGCGCAGCAGGGTGGTTTTTCCGCTGCCGTTCACCCCCAATATTCCCACCAGCTGGCCGGGGGTATCTATCGTAAAATGAACATTTTGCAGGATGTTCTTATCGCCAAGACGGACGGCCAGATTCTCCACAGTGAACATTACCGCGTCTCCCTCCCCGGCTTTATAATAAGGTAGAGCAAAAACGGAACACCCAGCAGCGAGGTGAAGATACTGACCGGCAGTTCGGTTGCCGCCACCGTTTTGGCAATGGTATCCGCCGCCAGCAGCAGCGTGCTGCCCACCAGCCCGCTGAGCAGGCTGGTGGAGCGGCGGTTGTGCCCCGCCAGCAGCCGCGCACAGTGGGGGGCCAGCAGCCCGACAAAGCTGACCAGCCCAGTCACGCTGACAACCGCGGCCACCACCAGCGTTGCCAATGTCAGCAGCAGAAAACGCATCCGCCCCACCGGAACCCCCAGCAGCCGCGCTTCATCCTCTTCCACGGATAAAAGCATCGCCTGACGGTGCAAAGCAAAAATTACGGCGCAGCAGGAAATAACCATTGGAACGGGGAACCACACCCGGCTTTGCGTTACCCCCGCCAGGCTGCCCATGATCCAATATTCAATGCTGGCCAGCTCTTTTTCCGGGTCAGCGGTCAGCTTTAGCAGCATCAAAAGAGTTTGCGCCAGCGCATGTACGGCAATGCCCGCCAGCACCAGGTTCATCTTGCTGCGCCCCGGCGCGGCGGCCGCCAAGCCAAGCGAGAGAAACACCGCTGCCAGCCCGCCCGCAAAGGCGCATACCGTGGTGCCCAGCGTGCCCGAAGAGACAAACAAGATGGCAAATGCCGCGCCAACGCTGGCCCCCGACGATACCCCAATGATATCCGGGCTTGCCAGTGGATTGCGGAAAACAGTCTGGTACACAAAGCCCGCCACGCCAAGACCGAACCCGCCCGCCAGCGCCATCACGGCACGGGGCAGGCGCAGTACCGTAAAGGTGCGCACTGCCATAGCGTCCCCCGCCAGCAGTGCCTGCAGGGTTATGGGATAACGGCCGAAATAAAGTGCCGCACCAAAGGCCATAAAAACGCAGAGCGTTGCGCCCAAAAGGCACAGCGCCGTGCGTTTGCGGTTATTATTCATAAGATTCGGGGGTAAAGCCATAGAAGCTACCATAGAATTCATCGGCAGCGGCGTGGTAATACTCCTCGGTCACCTGCTCCGGGTGCAGCACGCTGGCAAGATAAACACTGCCAAGGAAGCTGGCCGGCACGGGGGAATCCACAGCCTCAACAGCGTGGGGCAGCTGGTAAACATGGCTCTCCTTGACGGCGGTGCAGTCCGCCAGGGCGGCATCGTTCAGAACAGAATCAACGTCATATTCAGCATCGGATGCCAGAATGATGTAATCGGGGTTCCAATCCAGGATCTGCTCATAGGAAACTTCGGCCCAGTAGGTATCTTCCACGCTGGCGGCGGCGTTTGTGCCGTTGGCGTTTTCGATCATCGTGTTCTGATACATGGCGGGGCCTGCGGTTTCCAACACGGAGCTGTTGCCTGCCAGGTAAACGCTGGGGGCATCGGTGCCGGCAACGGCTTCGGCCAGGGCGGCCAGGTTGCTGTCAATGGCCATTTCCAGCTCCTCGCCGCGGGCGGTGGTGTTGGTTGCCTGTGCCAGCAGCTCGATCGCGTCGAACAGGTCGGCCTGGTTTTCCGGCTTAACAGCCAGCACGGTCAGGCCCATTTCCTCCATCTGGGGGATGGAATCCTTGAGCTTGGCGGGCACGATGACAAGATCCGGGGCCAGCGCAGCGCAGCCTTCCAGGTCAAACTCTTTGGCGGTGCCAATGCTGGGCAGGGCCTGGATCTCCGGGGCGGACAGGCTGTAGATGTTGCGTTTGTCGGCTTTGGCTTCCACGCCAACCAGCTCGTTCTGCACGCCCAGCGCAATCAGCAGGCTGGTGGAAATGTAGTAGCCGCTGGCAAGGGTTTTGGGTTCTTCCTCAATGGTAACTTCGCGGCCCAGCTGGTCGGTAACGGTCAGCGGGTAGGTAACCGCCGTTTCGGCGGCAGGTTCTTCCGGTGCAGCAGTGGCTTCCGGGGCTGCGGTAGCCTCTACGGAAGCAGCCTCGCTGGCTGCGGTACTGCTGGCAGCAGCGGTGCTGCCGCAGGCTGTCAGTGCCATAGCGGCGGCCAGCAGCAGGGCGGTCATTTTGGTCATTTTCATGTTTCTTACTTCCTTCTAAAACCAATATTCCGTTGTGTTTTTCAAACAACAACGGAATTATAGCAGAATTTGTGGTAAAATAAAAGTGGTTATACACAAAAGTATGATTTTACCCAAAAACGGAGAGCATTCTATGATAACGATTCGAGAATATGCCCGCCCCGCCACACTGGAAGAAGCATGGCAGCTGAACCAGAAGCGCCCGAACCGGGTGCTGGGAGGGATGCTGTGGCTGAAAATGGAAAAAATCAGCGTTGGCACAGCCATTGACCTATCTGCGCTGGGGTTGGATACCATTGAAGAAACCGATACCGAATTTGCCATTGGCGCCATGGCAACGCTGCGCAGCCTGGAAACCCACGCCGCGCTGAACGCGGCCACCAACGGCGCCATGCGGGAGGCCGTGCGCCATATTGTGGGGGTGCAGTTCCGCAACTGCGCCACCGTGGGCGGCAGCGTGTACGGGCGGTTTGGCTTTTCAGACGTATTAACGCTGCTGCTGGCGCTGGACTGCGATGTGGAGCTGTACAAAGCAGGCCGGATGCCCATTGCACAGTTTGCCGCCCTGCCCTATGACCGTGATATTTTGACCCATGTTTACATAAAAAAGACGCCGGGGCTTGCAGTGCATTACCAGTCTGTGCGGGCCACCCAGACGGACTTCCCGATTTTGACCTGCGCTGCTGCACGCACGGCGGATGGAGCCTACCGCTTTGCCATCGGTGCACGCCCCATGAAAGCCATGCTTGTCTGCCCCACGGCCGCTCCGGATGAGCTGCCCGCCGCCGTACAGGCTGCGGTGCCCACCGGCAGCAACCTGCGCGGCAGTGCCGCCTACCGCACCCATCTGGTGGGGGTGCTTGTCAAGCGTGCCGTACAGGCACTGGGGAACCTGGAGGTGCTCTGATGCAAATTCATTTTACGTTGAACCATAAAAAAACAGCTGCTGAGATCGCCCCCGATACCCTGCTGATTGATCTGGTGCGCTCTTTAGGCTGCAAAAGCGTCAAGCGCGGGTGCGAAACCGCCAACTGCGGGCTGTGCACCGTGTTTTTGGACGAAAAGCCGGTGCTTTCCTGCTCTGTACTGGCGGCGCGGGTGGATGGCCGCAGCGTTACCACGCTGGAGGGCCTGCAGGAGGAAGCCGCTGAGTTCGGCGCGTTCATCGCTGACCAGGGGGCCGAGCAGTGCGGCTTCTGCAACCCCGGCTTTATCATGAATGCGCTGGCCCTTTTCCGCGAAAAACCCGACCCCAATGAGGAGGAGATCAAGGAATACCTTGCGGGCAACCTTTGCCGCTGCTCCGGGTACGAAGGCCAGCTGCGCGGGATCCAGAACTTTTTGGCGTGGAAAAAATCAAAGGAGGCTGCCCAATGAAAACTGTGAACCAGCCTGTGCGCAAGAAGGACGCCATGCAGCTTGTAACCGGCCAGCCTGTGTACATGGATGATGTTATCCCGCAGGACTGTCTCATCGTCAAGCTGCTGCGCTCCCCCCACGCCAATGCGATCGTCAAAAATATTGATACCTCCCGCGCCATGCTTGTGCCCGGCATGGAGGTGATTTACACCTGGAAAGATGTGGACCAGAACGCCCGCCGCTACACCCAGGCGGGCCAGACCTACCCCGAAATGAGCCCTTACGACCGCCTTGTGATCGACCGCCATGTCCGCTTTGCCGGGGATGTTGTTGCGATCCTTGCGGGCAAAGACGAAAAATGCATCGATAAGGCGATGAAGCTGATTCAGGTGGAATATGAAGTTCTGCCCGCGGTGCTGGATTTCCACACAGCGCTCGATAACCCTACTCTTGTGCACCCGGAGGATAACTGGGAAGCCCTTGTTCCCGGCATCGGAGCTGACAAGAACCGCAACCTCTGCGCCCACGATGAATCCGGCGAGGGTGATATCGAGGCGGTGTTGGCTGGGTGCGATGTGGTCATTGACCACACCTACCACACCCGCGCCTGCCAGCAGGCCATGATGGAAACCTTCCGCACTTATTGCAGCATTGATGCTTACGGGCGGCTGAATGTGCTCAGCTCAACGCAGATCGTGTTCCATTGCCGCCGCATTTTGGCAAACGCCCTGCACATCCCCAAATCCATGATCCGCGTTGCCAAGCCGCGCATCGGCGGCGGGTTCGGCGCAAAACAGACGTCAGTGTGCGAGGTTTACCCTGCCTTTGTTACCTGGAAAACGAAGAAGCCCAGCAAGATCATCTATACCCGCTTTGAAAGCCAGACGGCTTCAACCCCGCGCCATGAGATGGAGATGCACGTGCGGCTGGGCGCAACAAAGGACGGCATCATCAAGGGCATTGACCTGCACACCCTTTCCAACACCGGCGCTTACGGTGAGCACGGCCCCACAACGGTGGGCCTTTCGGGCCACAAGTCCATCCCACTGTACGGCAAGGCCGAAGCGTTCCGCTTTGTCAGCGATGTTGTTTACACCAACCACATGTCATCGGGTGCGTACCGCGGGTACGGCGCAACCCAGGGTCTGTTTGCGGTGGAATCCGCTGTGAATGAGCTGGCCGACAAATTGGGGATGGACCCGTTCGAGCTCCGGCAGCGCAACATTATCCATGAGGGCGATGTTATGCCCGCCTACTATGGCCAGGTCAACACCAGCTGTGCGCTGGACCGCTGCCTGAAAACCGTGCATGACAGGATGGATTGGGACCATAAGTACCCCGTGCGCGAGATCGGCAACGGCAAGGTGCGTGCTGTTGGCATGGGCATGGCCATGCAGGGCTCCGGCATCGACCATGTGGACGTGGGCAGCGCCACGCTGAAAATTAACGATGATGGGTTCTATACCCTCTCCATCGGCGCAGCGGATATGGGCACAGGCTGCGATACGATCCTGGCGCAGATTGCTGCCGAAGTGCTGGAATGCCCGCTGGAAAACATTGCGGTTTTGGGCGCAGATACCGATTCTTCCCCCTATGATTCCGGTTCCTATGCGTCCAGCACAACCTATGTGACCGGCAAGGCCGTGGAAAAGTGTGCGCTGGAACTGAAAGATAAGATCTGCACCCTGGGGGCACAGATGCTGGGGCTGGACAAAGCCGCCGTGCTGTTTACCGGCGATGCCGTGACAAGCGAGGACGGCGCACAGTGCGTACCGCTGGCCAGCATTGCAGCGGCATCCCAGTGCGGTAACACGGTGGCGCTGGAAGCCACCGTGACCCACAGCTCGGAGATTTCGCCCCCGCCGTTTATGGTTGGCGCCGCCGAAGTGGAAGTTGACCTGGAAACCGGCGAAGCCCAGGTGGTGAACTATGTGGCCGCGGTCGACTGCGGTACCCCTGTAAACCCGAACCTGGCCCGCGTGCAGGCCGAGGGCGGCATTTTGCAAGGCATCGGCATGGCGCTGACCGAGAATGTGACCTACAATGACCGCGGCATGCCGCGCGAAAGCTCCCTGATGCAGTACAAGATCCCCTGCCGCACCGATATTGGACATATTGACGTAAGTTTTGAGAGCAGCTACGAGGGCACCGGCCCGTTTGGCGCAAAGTCCATCGGTGAGGTCGTCATCAACACCCCGCTGCCCGCCGTGGCCGATGCCATCTACCACGCCACCCACAAACGCTTTTATGAGCTGCCCATCACCCGCGAGCAGATCGCAATGGCGGTGGAAAAGTGAGTGACGGGGGGCTTGCGCCAGGAGATGCAATGGCGTTCGCTTTATAAGCATACGGTTTGCTTCATTTTTTCCCTATGGCAACACCGCACAATTCCCGCCTAGCGGCTTAAGCACCGCTTCGGCGGCTGCGGCACGGCATCTGCGTTGCCAAAATGCTCGATAAGACATCCAGTATTATCTGCGCTTTTGGCTTAGCAGCTGCCGCACCTCGCTCGCCGTATCGGCACTTAGAATTATGCGGTGTTGCCCTATCATAATCAAAACGCAGAAGCAATACAACAGCCACAACGGGCAAGCCCGCTGTGGCTGTTGCTTTTGGTGCCCTTTTTCACGCGGTAAGAAGAGCGTTCCCATTTATTTTGATTGTATCGTTGATACTGCCATTATAATGCCGCCGTGAGATAACAATAGCCCGGTATCCGCTTTGCTCCAAAAAGTGCGGTACCGGGCTGTGGCGATATTCTCCTGCTTATTTCCATCCGCGGGCGGTGGGATCCAGCATTTCGGCGGCGGAATAGATCAGCGCGTTGCAGATGGCCGCCGCCACGTTGCTGCCGCCCTTGCGGCCCATGGCAACAATGGCGGGCACGCCGTGGCTTTCGCACACGGCAAACAGGCGCTCCTTGCTTTCCACCACGTTCACAAAGCCCACCGGCACACCGATAACCAGCGCCGGGCACAGGCTGTTTTCAATTTTCTCGGCAATCGTCAGCAGGGCGGTGGGGGCGTTGCCCACGGCCAGCACGGCGCCGGGGTATTCGGCCGCAGCCTTGTGCATGGCGGCCACGGCGCGGGTGGTGCCCGCCTGTTTGGCCGCTGCAGCCACAGCGGGGTCCGCCATAAAGCAGAGTGCCTGCCCGCCCAGCTTGGCCAGGCCCGGCTTGGTGATGCCTGCCAGGGCCATGTTGGTATCGGTGATGATCGTTGCCCCGGCGTGCATAGCAGCAACACCGGCGGCTACCGCGCCGGGGGTAAAGTGCAGGGTCTGCGCATAGTCAAAATCCGCGGTGGTGTGGATGACCCGCTTGACTACAGGGGCGTTTTCCGGCGGGATGTCCAGCCCGCGCTGGGCCAGCTCCCCGGCAATAATATTCATGCTGGTGCGTTCAATATCGGCGGGCAGGTGGTGCTGCGGCATCATTAGTCATTTCCCCTTTCGGCGGGCTGTGCAAGGCCCATAGCCGCATATACGGCGGCCAGATCCAGGTTATGGCGTACCCCATCGGCCAGCAGATCCAGCTGCTGGGTACGGTATTCCTGCATGGAGATTGGCGCTGCCGCGGCGGGATTGATGCCCTTGCGGCGGCAAAGATAGGCGGCAAACTGCTCGGTCAGCTCGCCGCTGTCAAACAGGCCGTGCAGGTAGGTGCCAAACACCTGGCCCTGCACACAGCCTTCGGGGGTGCCGTCCGCCAGGGTGCAGAACGGCGCGCCCTGCACGGTGGTGCGCCCGGTGTGAATCTCGTACCCGGTCAGGTGCGCCCCGGCAAAGGGCTCCGCCGTCACGGTCGCCTGGCTTTGGGTGCGGCGCTTTTCGGCGGCAAAGGTGGTTTGGGTGGGCAGCAGGCCAAGGCCGCGCAGGGTCTGCGGGCGGCCGCTCTCGGTGCCTTCCGGGTCGGCCAGGGTCTGGCCCAGCATCTGGTAGCCGCCGCACACCCCCAGCACCGGCGTGCCGCGCTGGGCCAGCTTGCTGATGGCTGCTTCCAGCCCGCACTGGCGCAGCCACAGCAGGTCGTCCACCGTATTTTTTGTACCGGGCAGGATCACGCAGTCCGGCGTGCCAAGCTCGCGGGTGGTCTGCACATAGCGCACGCCAAGCAGCGGGTGCTGCTCCAGCGGCATAAAGTCCGTAAAGTTGGAAATATGCGGCAGCCGCACAATGGCAGCATCCAGCGGCTTGACGGCATTTTTGACCTGCAGCCGGTCGGAAAGCGAATCCTCGTCCTCAATATCCGCCTTTAAGTACGGCACAACGCCAAACACCGGCAGGTGGGTTTTCTCTTCCAGCATGACAAGGCCGGGGCGCAGAATCCCAACATCGCCGCGGAACTTGTTGATGATAAGCCCTTTGATGCGCACCCGTTCGTCCGGCTCCAGCAGTTCCACCGTGCCAAACAGCTGGGCAAACACGCCGCCGCGGTCAATATCACCCACCAGCAGCACAGGGGCATCCACCAACTTGGCCAGCCCCATGTTCACGATGTCATCGGCTTTCAGGTTGATCTCAGCCGGGCTGCCCGCGCCCTCGATGACGATAATATCAAAATCTTCCGCCAGGCTGTTGTAAGCCGCCAGAATATCGGGGATGAGCTGTTTTTTGCGGCGGAAATACTCCGCCGCCGGCATCTGGCCGCGCACTTCCCCGTTGACGATCACCTGGCTGCCAATATCGCTGCTGGGCTTGAGCAGGATGGGGTTCATCCGCACATCCGGTTCCACCCCGGCTGCCTGGGCCTGCACCACCTGGGCGCGGCCCATTTCCAGCCCGTCACGGGTCACAAAGCTGTTCAGCGCCATGTTCTGGCTTTTGAACGGGGCCACCCGCCAGCCATCCTGGGCAAAAATGCGGCAGAGCGCCGCGCACAGCAGGCTTTTGCCCGCGCCGCTCATGGTGCCCTGCACCATAATACATGTTGCTTTGCTCATTTTAGTACCTCCCGCATGGTCTGCAGCAGCTGTTCGTTTTCCGGCGCGGTGCGCACGGCGGTGCGGTACCAGCCGGCGCTCAGCCCCGGGTAATTGCCGCAGCTGCGCAGGCAGACGCCCCGCTGCTGCAAGGCCGCACCCAGCGTTTCCGGCGCACGGAACAACAGGTAGTTGGCGCTGCCCTCGATCACCTGCAGCCCCAGTGCCCGCAGCCCGGCCGCCAGTTTGGGACGCTGGTCGGCAATCAGGGTGCGGACGGCATCGGCATAGGCGGTTTCCCGCAAAGCGGCAGCGCCCGCAGCCTGCGCCAGGCTGGATACCCCCCACGGCTGGCCCGCGGCCTGCATTTTGGCCAGCAGCGCCGTGTTGGCGCACAAGGCATACCCCAGCCGCACCCCGGCCATGGCGTACAATTTGGTGAACGCTTTCAGAATAACAAGGTTGGGCGCGGTTTGCAAAAGCGGTTTGGCCGTCAGGGCATCCCGCTGCTGCAAAAAGTCCAGAAAGCACTCATCCACCACCAGCACGGCCCCGCAGTCCGCACAGCGGCGCACCAGGCGCTGCACCAGCTCCGGCGGGGTAATTTGCCCGGTAGGGTTATTGGGCTGGCACAAAAACACCAGGTCAATGCTCTGGTTCACTGCCTGCACAAAGACTTCCGTTACGGCAAAATCATCGGCCTCATGCAGGGTTTCCCGCTTTACTTCGCAGCCAACGCTTTCCAGTGCGGCGGCATACTCGGCAAAGGTGGGGGCGGGCAGCAGGGCGCGGCGGGGCTTGAGCGCCCACACCAGCCGATAGATCAGATCCGCCGCCCCGTTGCCGCACAAGATCCACGGTTCCGGCAGCTGTTCCGCCCGGCTGAGTGCCGTGCGCAGCTCCCGGCAAAGGGGGTCCGGATAGCGGTCCGCAGTGGGCAGTGCCGCAACGATGGCATCCGCCACGCCCTGGGGCAGGCCCAGCGGGCTGACATTGGCCGAAAAATCCAGCGCATCATGCCCAAAGCGGGCGCGGTAGCCCGCCCAATCACCGCCATGTACCAGTTCCATTCCGTTCTCCCCTTTTCGTTGTTACATCGCCAGCACCAGCAGGCGCAGGGCAATGCCCAGCGCCAAAGCCAGCAGGCTTTCGGCATACATCATGCGGTCGGCCCGCAGAATGTCCTTTGGTTCCACGGGGCGCAGCGCATCCCCGATGGTGGGTTTATCATAATACTCGCCAAAATAGTAGGCGGGGCCCGCCAGCTGCACGCCCAGGGCACCGGCGCAGGCGCTTTCGGTCTGGGCGCTGTTGGGGCTGGCATGGTTGCGGCGGTCCCGCCGCCAAATCTTCCACGCGCCGCGGGCACTGCTGCCGGTCAGGGCGGCAGCGGCAACCCACAGCAGCCCGGCCAGGCGGCTGGGCAGATAGTTGGCGGCATCGTCCAATCTGGCAGCGGCACGGCCAAAATACAGGTATTTCTGGTTTTTGTAGCCCAGCATGCTGTCCATCGTGTTGATGGCCTTATAGGTCAGCGCCAGCGGCGCGCCGCCCAGCAGCATGTACAGCAGCGGGGCAATCACGCCATCGCTGGCGTTTTCGGCCACGGTTTCCACAGCGGCTTTGGTCACGCCCTCCGCCGTCAGGTTTTGGGTATCGCGCCCCACAATGCGGGCCACGGCTTTGCGGGCGGCGGGCAGATCCTGCTTTTGCAGCTCTTTATACACATTGCAGCTTTCCTGCACAAGGCCCCTGGCGGCCAACGCCTGGGCGCACCAGAACATCTGCACGGCAAGCTCCGCCAGCGGGTGCAGCGCCGCCGCCAGCCTGCACACCAGCGCTGTGATGAGGAACGTGCCCACCGGCAAAACGGCAGCCAGCACCGCCCCGCCGCAAAGTTCCCCCTGCGGCGTTTTGGGGAATTGTGTGCGCAGGCGTTTTTCCAGCGCAGTGATGGCTTTGCCCATCAGCACAACGGGGTGCGGCAGCCAAGCCGGGTCGCCAAAAATGGCATCCAGCACAAAGCCACCCAAAACGGCCCAGCAAATCAGCATGGTAACTCCTTTGTATACTGCACGGTTTTGACCACGCGCAGGGTTTTCTGGTGTATCCAATCGGCGGCATCCAGCACAAAGCCGCCCGCCGCGGGAGCACACCAGGAATAATAGTTTTTATGGGGCACGGCGAACCGTTCCAGCGCCGCCATCTGGGTGCCGCCGTGGGCAACGATCACCAGCTGCGGCTCCCCCGCCGCCAAAGCGGCATCCACCAGCGCGGCAAATGCTGTGCAGACACGCTGGCAAAATTCCGCCTTGCTTTCCCCGCCCGGGCAGCGGCCTTCGCAGCCGGTTTCCACCCAGGCGCGGTACTGGGGGTCGTGCTCCATCTCCCGGTAATTGCGGCCCTCAAACACGCCAAAGTCCATCTCTTTCAGCCCGTCTGCCACAACCAGTTCCGCATCGGGGAAAAGCACTTCCGCCGTCTGCCGGGTGCGCTGCAAGGAAGTAATCATGACCGTTTTGGGGGCAAAATCCGCCCGGCACAGCTGGGCAAGGCCCTGGGGGCACAGCGGTACATCCCGCCTGCCCTGGTAGCGCTTTTCCTGATTATCCTGCGTTAAGCCGTGGCGCAGCAGGTAGATCAGCATGGCGGCAGCTCCCCTTTCAGCACGGTGGGCAAGCCGCAGAATATCTGCACCACACAGTCGGCCCGCTCAGCCAGCAGGCAGGCAAGGCGGCCGGCGGCTTCCCGCGCGGCGCGCTGGGCGGGGTCAATGGGCACCACGCCGCCGCCAACCTCGGTGGCCGTTACTACGTCATATTGGGCAAGCTCGTCCGCAAGGGCGGGCAGGCTTTCGGCATTGGCGGCAAGGGTCTGCACCTCGTAAATCTGCCGCCCGCCAAAGGGTTTGGCAAAGGTTCGTTTACCGCTGTACAGCGGGCCGGTAATAAACAGCATGTTACAAAAACCCCTTCCACTGGCAAAACACAAGGGCCGCCAGCATATACAGTTCCGCTTTTTGCAAAAACCACCCGGCCAGGTCCCCGGTAATACCGCCAAACTGCTTGACCGCCACACGGTGGTAGCGCCACAGGGCAACCCCCGCCGCCAGCACCAGCACGCCGCCGCCCAGGGCGAAAAGTGCCACTGCCAGCACAATGCTAAGGCATCCCAGCACCCGGCGCACCGTGATGCGGTCCGCCGCCGTGGCAAACGTGTGCGCAAGGCCGGTATTTTTGGCCAGGGGAAAGGCCGCCACTGCGTAACCGGAGCAGGCACGCTCCAGCACCAGCGCCAGCAGCCAGACAGCCCCCACCTGCGGGGTAAACTGCACGCAGCAGCACAGCGCAAAGTAGGCCACAAAGTAGCTGCACAGCCGGATCACGGCGAACGCGCCGCAGTGCGGGTCCTTGAGAATATCGAGCTTTTTCTGGGTATCGCCATAGCTGCAAAGGGCGTCACAGGTGTCGGCGTAACCATCCAGATGGATGCCGCCCGTGACCCAGACAGGGATCAGGCAAAAGCCCGCCGCGCGCGCCATGGCGGGCAGCGGCAGGCTGGCGCACATGTACCACAGTGCGCCGCACAGCACCCCCACCAGCGGGAAGGCACAGAGCGAATACCGCATGTTTTTTTTGTTCCAGTCAAACTGCGGCACCGGCACAGCCGAGAACATGGCAAATGCCACGGCGATCGTCTGCAAAACTGTCATGGGCGTTCCCCTCCTTTGTAGTACACCGGCAGGCCGCACACCACGCGGCAGACGGCGTCGGCTTTGGCGGCAACGGCATTGTTGACCATGGCAAGGGCCTGCAAATAAAGGTCTGTCTCCCCGGCATAGTCCGCCCCGCCGCTGAATACCTCGTTGCTGACGATGATAAGATGGTTGCATTGTGCGGCGATTGCCTCGATCCCCGCCAGCATTTTTTCCGCCGCCTGCTTAGGCGGCAGGCAGCTGCCGTCGGGGCGGTACAGCTCATTGGCGGCCAGGTTGCCCAAATCTTCCAGCAGGGCGGTGCCCTGCTGCGGCAGGCGGACAAGATGCAGGTTTTGGGGGCATTCCACGGTAGCAAACTGTTTTTGCGCCCGCATGGCGCGGTGTTTGGCCACCCGCGCGGCGCACTCGGCGTCCCACACCTGCATGGTGGCAAGGTAATAGTGCGGGCCGCCGCTCTGCACGGCAAGGTGCTCCGCATAGGCGCTTTTGCCGCTGGCTGCGCCGCCGATAACCAGCGTCAGCATTGTGGGGTGTACGGCGCAATGCCGCCCTCCGCAAAGGAATAGCAGCCGCGGTAGACGGCCAGAGCCATATCCCACAGTGGGATGGAAGCCACCGCGCCGGTGCCCTCGCCCAGATGCAGGTTGGCGGTGATGAGCGGCGCTTTGCCCAAAGCATCCAGCACCATATGGGCGGCAGGCTCCGCCGAAACATGGCTGGCAAACACCGCCTTGGCTGCTGCGGGGCAGAGCCGCACCGCGCACAGCGCCGCCACGCTGCTGATAAAACCATCCATCAAAATGGGCACACCCTCCAGCGCGCCGCCCAAAAACACGCCGCACAGCCCGGCAATATCAAACCCGCCCAGCTTGGCCAGCACATCCAGCGGGTCAGCGGGATTGGGCTGGTTGTGGGCAATGCCGCGCCGGATCGCATCAATCTTGCGGGCAAGCCCTGCATCCGAAAGCCCGGCCCCGCGTCCGGTCATGCTCTGCACGGGGGCACCCAGCAGCACGCTTGCCACGGCGCTGGAGGTTGTGGTGTTGCCAATGCCCATCTCCCCCGTTGCTAACAGTTGAACTCCCTGCTGCTTTTGTCCGCGCACCAGCGCAATGCCGCAGCCGATGGCCTGCACGGCCTGGGCGCGGGTCATGGCCGGGCCGCAGGTAAAATCTTTGGTGCCGGGGGCAATGCGGCAGTCCTGCACGCCGGGCACCGGGGCACCGGCAATGCCCATATCCACCGGCACAACGCTGCAATGGGCGGCAGCTGCCATCTGGCACACGCTGGTGCGCCGCGCGGCAAGGTTTTGCAGCACCGCGCGGGTCACGCTGGCATCGGTTTGGCTCACGCCCTGGGCCACCACGCCGTTATCGGCGCACAGCACCAGCACGGCGCGGCGGGCAAAATCCAGCTCCGGGGTGCCGGTCAGGGCGGCGGCGTCCTCCAGCATGGTTTCCAGGCTGCCCAGCCCGCCCAGCGGTTTGGCCAGCGCGGCCCAGTGGGCGTGCGCCGCGGCGCGGGCAGCTTCATCGGGCGGGGTGATGGTTTGCAGCCGTGTGTTCAGTTCAGGTTCCGTCATACCGTTCTCCCTGTTTTTGTTTGGGCATACTGCGCCGCAGCCGTTACAAAGCGCTGCGGCAGCGGGGTGCCCGCCCAGTATAGATGCGGGAACCCTGCATACAGATGCCCGTTGGCAAAGCCGCAGTCCCAATGGCGACCATTGGCTTTTTGGGCGGCAAAAGCGGTGCCGTTGCAGGTGGAATCCCAATGGTGGAACTCATGCACGGGCACCGGCTCCCCTGCGCGGAAGAGCATGCTGTCCGCCTGCGGGGTGAGCGCGGCATAGCCAAAGCGCACCAGCCGCCCCACGCGGAACCCCTGCCCCGGCAGCACACCCGCCATGGGGTGGGCGGTCCCGGCGTCATCTTCCAGCGTTTGGCCCAGGTACAAAAAGCCGCCGCATTCCGCCACGGTGGGCAGGCCGCGCTGCACGGCGGTGTTTATGGCGCAGCGCATGGCGGTGTTGGCCGCCAGCTGGGCGGCGTACAGCTCCGGGTAGCCGCCCGGCAGGTACAGCCCGCCGATATGTTGCGGCAGCGCGGCATCCCGCAGCGGGCTGAAATAGCAAAGCTCTGCGCCTGCGGCCTGCAGGCTTTCCAGCGTTTCGGCATAGGTAAAGCAGAACGCTTCATCCTGTGCCACGGCAATGCGCACGGTGGGGGCTGCGGCCTGAACCGCAGGGGCCATTGGGGTCGGGCGGTCAAACAGGGCCAGCAGCCGCGGCCAGTCGATATTTTTTTGCGCGGCGGCGGTCAAAATCTGAATTTTTTGCTGCAAATCAGCAATTTCGCCCGCGGTTTTCAGCCCCAGGTGGCGGCTTTCGATGGCGGCATCCGGCATGGGGGGCAGAAAGCCCACCACCGGCAGGCCGGTTTCCCGTTCCAGCATGGGGGCCAGCAGCTTGTACAGCATCTCGGTGCAGTCGTTCAGCAGAACGCCCGCAATGTGGTGCGGCGTGCGGAACGCTTTTAAGCCTTGCAGCTGGGCGGCCAGCGTTAAACTGGCCCCCTTGGGGCGCACCACCAGCAGCACCGGCAAGTCCAGCACATCGGCGGTGTGCCAGGCGCTGGCGGCAGCGCTCACGCCGCCAAGGCCGTCATAATAGCCCATGGCACCCTCACACACCGCGCTGCCATGGCCCGCCGCGCCGCTGGTGTACAGCCGTCGCACGGTCTGCGGTGTGGAGAAAAACAGGTCCAGATTGTGGCTGGGCACCCCCAGCACGGCGCGGTGAAACATGGGGTCAATGTAATCCGGCCCGCACTTGAACGCGCAGGGCTCCAGCCCGCGGGCTTTCAGGGCGGAAAGCAGGGCGCAGGCGGCGGTGGTTTTTCCGCTGCCGGAACTGGGCGCGGCCAAAAGCAGCTGCAGCATTCTCATTCCCTCACGATCAAAAATACCGGGTTGTTGGCCATCATCAGGTGCAGACTGCCTGCCGCCTTGCTGCGGCTTACGGCAATCTGGGTCACCTGTGCGGCCAGCCCGTGGGCGGCCAGGGCGGCAATACTCTGCTGCAAGGTTTCCAGCGCAATGGCGGCGATACAGAGCCGGGTCTGCGGGTTGGCGGCCAGGGCGGCATCTACAATGGCCTGCATATTGCCCTTGCTGCCGCCGATGAAAACAGCATCCGGCGCGGGCAGATTTTGCAGCGCTTCAGGGGCTTTGCCCGCGATCAGTGTTAAGTTACTGGCGGCAAATTTGGCCTGGTTCTGGCGAACCAGCGCGCAGGCATCGGCATCACATTCCACCGCGTACACCTGACCCATGGGGGCGGCCAGCGCCATTTCCACGCTCACGCTGCCCGTTCCGGCACCGACATCCCACAGGGTATCAGTGGGGGCAACGGCCAGCTTGGCCAGCGCGGCGGCGCGCACCTCCTGCTTGGTCATCGGCGTTTTGCCGCGGATGAAGGCTTCATCCGGCAGGCCGGGCACGCGGGGCTGCGGTTTGGGGCAGGGCTCCACCAGCAGCACGCTGAGCGGCGCAAAGCTGCCGCCCGCCAGCGTTTGCACCGTATCGGTGATGACCTTTTGCTGCGGGGTGCCAAGGTTCTCACCAACCGTGGCCTGCACCGCGCCAAAGCCTGCGGCGGCTAGAATCTCACACAGCGCGGCGGGGCTGGTATTGCGCCCGCCCGTCAAAAAAAAGGTCGGGCGGTCGCTCCGGCACTCTGCCGCAGGGGCGCAGGCACATCCGTGGGCGCTGACAAGGTGCCAGTTCTGCCACGGCCTGCCCAGCGCCGCGGCCAACAGCTGTACGCTGGAAATCCCCGGCAGCACTGTTACTTCCGCCCCCTGTGCCCGCAGCTTGGGCACCAGCGCCGCAGCACCGGAATAAAAGCCGGTATCCCCGCTGTAAACCAGCGCGGCGTTCTGGCAGGGCTCCGCTTGCAGGCAGGCCAGCACTTCATCCGGCAGGTAAATTGGCTTGCGGTTGGGGGTACAGCCATCCGGCAGGTTTTGCAGCAGCCGCTTTGCCCCCAGAATCAGCCCTGCCGTTTGCAGGGCCTGCAAGCCCTGGGCAGTCAAACTGCCGGGCAGCCCGCTGCCCATGCCAACCAATGTAATCTTCATAACAGCTCCCTGCATCGTTGCAAAATTTCTTCGGCGGTCTCGCCGCATTCCTCCGGGCGGCGCAGTACAACCAGCGTGGCCCCGCTTTGGGCGGCAGCCTGGGCTTTCTCGGCAAAGCCGCCCGCGCTGCCGCCGTCCTTGGTGACAAGGTAACGGATGTGGAACTGCTGCATCAGTGCAAGGTTCAGTTCCAGCGTAAAGGGCCCCTGCATGGCAATGATGTTGCGGTGTGGGATGCCCGCGCCCTCGCACGCCGTAATGCCCGCCACGGTGGGCAGCACCCGCGGGTACAGGCGGGCGGCATCCAGCCCGGCAAAGGCCGCAAGCTCCTTGGCGCCGGTGGTGAGCAGAACATTGCCCTGCGTTGCGGCTAAATACTGCGCGGCCTGGGCGGCACTGCCCAGCACCACACTGCCCGCGGGCAAGGTGCTGGCGGCGCGCAGCAGGCGGTGGTACTCTACCCCGGCTGCTTTGGCGGCGGCGCGGATGTTTTTGGTGGCTTCCACCGCGTAAGGGTGGGTGGCATCCACACAAAGGGCTGCGCCCTGCAAAAGCTCCGCCATGGCGCCGGGCAACAGGCGGCCGGAATGTACGGTAATGCCGGGGGCCTGGCCCTGTTCCTCGGCCCCCAGGTCGGTTGCCACGCTGACGGTAACGGCAATGCCCAACGCGGCAGCGGCGCGGGAGAAATCCCGCCCTTCGGTAGTGCCGCTGAACACAACGATCCTCATACCCCGTGGTACCCCCGCGGCGTTACCATCCACCCGCTGACCTGGTGGGTGGCGCTGTTGCCGATGAACACCGTGGTGAACATATCCACGGTGGTGTGTTCCAGCTCGGCCAGTGTCATCTGGCTGCTCTGCTGGCCGGTGCGGCCAATGCTGCGTATCACACCGCAAAGGGTACCCGCCCCCTTGCCGTTTTGCAGCAGGATGCGAACCGCCTTTTGCAGGTAATCCGGCCGCCCTTTGGAGGAGGGATTGTACAGCGCCACGCAGAAATCCCCCATGGCGGCGCAGGCCAGCCGCTTTTCGATCATCTCCCACGGAGTCAGCCGGTCCGAAAGGGAGATCACGCAGAAATCATGGGCCAGCGGTGCGCCCAGCACGGCGGCACCGCTTAATGCGGCGGTCAGGCCGGGAACGACCTCCACTTCCACATCGGGGTATTCCGCCGCCAGCTCCAGCAGCGGGCTGGCCATGCCGTACACCCCGGCGTCGCCGGAGCAGACAAGCGCCACCGTTTTGCCGGTCTGGGCCGTTTGCAGCGCCCAGCGGCAGCGGTCAATTTCTCTGGTCATACCGGTGGCATAGGTTTCTTTTTCCGGGTACAGGGGGCGCACAAGGTCGATGTAAACGGTGTAACCGCACAGCACATCAGCCTCTTGCAACGCATGGCGGGCCTGCGCGGTCAAAAACTGGGCATCGCCAGGGCCAAGGCCCACAACGGATACAAGGTTACGCTTCATCGGTTTTCCATCTCCAATCCGGGGCAAAGGGGCGCACGGCAGCGGCAAAGGTCACGCCGGTATGCGCATATTTGGGCAGCAGCAGCGTGCCGCCGGAAGCCAGCACGGCGGCGCGCTCGCAGACGTTATCCACACCCGTCACTCCCTGCACAAAGCGGGAGGCGCTGAAAGTTCCGGGCACAGCGCGCAGCTGGGCGGCGGAATAAAAGCTGATCGGCCAGCCGTGGCTGCGGCAGAACTCCAGCAGGCCGGGTTCGTTCTGTTTTAGATCAATGCTGGCGGCGGCGGTAATTCCGACCGGGGCCAAATTTGTATCGGCGCAGAACGCTGCAAACGCGGCTTCCAGCTGGGCGGCGGTGGTACCGCGCTTGCAGCCAACGCCCAGCACGCCAATGCGGGGGATCAGATGCAAAGCGTTCCCCTGCGGGGTCATTGTCAGGGCAAAATCAGCGCCAGACGGTTCTTCGGCTTCCGCCACACCGGCGGGCGGGGTGCCTGCAATGGCCCAGGGGGAAGCATACCGCACCGTTTTGCCGGCCAGCAGTGCCCCGCTGACTAATTTAATGCGCGGGGTTTCCCACACAGCGCAGTTTTGTTTTTTGGCCCACTCATCCACGGCAAACAGGCCGTTGGCATCGGTCGCCGTGGTGATCACCGGCACCGCACCACAGGCGGCAGCCAGCCGGCAGGCCAGGTCATTTGCGCCGCCCAGATGGCCGGAGAGCAGCGGCACCGCAAAGCGGCCGCATTCATCCAGCACCACAACGGCGGGGTCGGTGGCCTTGCTTTGGCAGTGGGGCGCAATGGCCCGCACCGCAATGCCCGCCGCCCCCACAAACACCAGGGCATCCGCCGCGGCAAACTGCTGGGCCGTCCACCCGGCCAGCGTCACCCCGCCCAGCCCGCAGCGACTGACGGAGCCGGGGCAGGTTTGGGCCAGCTGCTGCGCCAGCGCCAGCCCCTTGGCCGTAAAGGCAAGATACGCACAGTTCACGGTTTGGTTCCCTCGCGGTATTCGGTGGTAAAGGCGGGGTCGTACAGTTTGCTGCGGGCATAGCAGCGGCCAAGGAAATCCCCCACCACGATCAAGGCCGTTTTGGTAATGCCCGCCTGCTTGGTGCTTTGGGCCAGGGTGCCAACGGTGCAGCGCACGGTTTTCTGCTCCGGCCAGGTGGCCTTGTACACCACGGCGGCGGGGGTGCTTGCGGTGTATGCCCCCTGCAGCAGTGCTTCCTGCACTTTATCAATTAAGCCGATGGAGAGAAAAATCACCATGGTAGCGCCGTGGCTGGCCAGGCTGGCGAGCTTTTCCTTTTCCGGCACGGGGGTGCGGCCCTCCATGCGGGTAATGATGACCGTCTGGCTGACGGCGGGCAGCGTGTACTCGGCGTTCAGCGCGGCGGCGGCACCGCAAAAGCTGGAAACACCGGGCGTATCATCGTAAGCAATGCCGTCGGCGTCCAGCGCGTCCATCTGCTCCCGGATGGCCCCGTACAAACAGGGGTCCCCGGTGTGCAGCCGCACAGTGGTTTTGTGTTCGGCTTCCATTTGGCGCATCACGGCAAGCACCTGTTCCAATGTCATTTCAGCACTGTTATAAATGGCGCAGCCGGCTTTGGCCAGCCCCAGCAACGCCGGGTTGACCAGGCTGCCCGCATAAATAATGCAGTCCGCCGTTTGCAGCAGCGCCGCACCGCGCCGGGTGATCAGATCCGGTGCGCCGGGGCCTGCGCCCACAAAATGTACCATACCTCATTGCTCCTTTTTCTGCCAGCTTTGCAGCAGCTGGGCGGCGGTCTCAGTCTGGCCCAGCGGCCCAGCCTGGTTGGAAAACAGTACAGCCCCCACCCGGAACGCCCCCGCCACGCGGCGGTCCAGATGCAGCTGGATGGCCTGCAATAGGCTTTCGAGCACCGGCTCCCGCAGGTTTTCGGCATCCAGAATGTCCAGGCAGGCGTCCGTTGTGGCGGCGTCCATCAGGGCGCGGCAGGTGGCCTGGCTGGCCCCGCAGAGCGCCGCATGGGTGCAGAACAGTTCGGTGCGGCAATCCGCCATGCGGGAATGGGTGTTCATAATGCCGCCCGCCAGCTTGACCAGCTTGCCGATGTGCCCCACCAGCAATACCTCTGCAAACTGCTCCGCAGCGGCCATATCCAGCGCATCCCCCATAAAGTTGGAGCACTTGACCACCGGGATGCTGCTGTATTCCGGCAGGTTTTGGGCCAGGTAGTCCAGCCCATAGTTGCCGGGGGCCAGGATCAGCCGCTTGGGGCTTTGCTCCCGCAGGGCGGCCTGGTGGATCTCCAGCTGCACGGTATCCAGGACGGCCTGCTGGCTCATGGGCTCCACAATGCCGCTGGTGCCCAGGACGGAAAGCCCGCCTTCCACCCCGATGTGGGGGTTAAAGGTGCGTTTGGCGGCTTCCTCGCCCCCCTCGATCGAGATCATTACGTCAAAGCCGCCGTCATACCCGGCTGCTTCGGCCTCCGCGTGCAGGGCATCGGTGATCATCCGGCGCGGCACATGGTTGATGGCCGCCTGCCCCACCGGCTGGTCCAGGCCGGGCTTCGTCACACGGCCCACACCGGGGCCGCCGTCAATCGTGACCTGGCCGGGGGCATCCGGCAGCAGGGTGATGTCGGCTATGACCGGCAGGCCGGTGGTAACGTCCACATCGTCCCCGCCGTCCTTGCGGATGGCGCACTGGGCGCCGGCGGCTGTTTTGCGGCAGTAGATGGGCGCAACTTCCACCACAATGCCTTTTGGGGTGCGCAGGCCGACGGATTCCGGCGCTTTGCCGGTCAGCAGCAGGCGGGCGGCCCCGGCAGCGCCAAGGGCGGCGCAGGTGCCGGTGGTGTAGCCGCAGCGCAGCAGCTTTTGCCCGCTGCGGATGTAATGTTCAAACCTGGGCGGCTCCTGTTTGGCGGGTCTCCGTTCGGGTTCACGCTCCGGCTGGGGGCCGTACAGTGCTTCATACTGCTCTTTGGTCAGGCGGTACAGCGTGCGGATGTTCTCTGCGGCAAACGCGTCTTTCGGTGTCATCACGCCGGAAACGCCCTGCGGCGATACGCACACCACGGTATCCGCAATTTTTTGCGCCAGCTCCAGCTCGTGCAGGCTGACAATGACGGCCACCTGTTTTTCCTGTGCCAGCTGGCGCAGGATGGTCAGCAGCTCAATTTTGCCTTTGATGTCCAAAAATGACGTCGGTTCGTCCAGCAGGATAATTTCCGGCTGCTGGCAGACGGCGCGGGCCAGCAGAACGCGCTGGCGCTGGCCATCACTGATTTTGGTAAAGTCCCGGTCGGCCAGCTCATCCGCCTGCACCAGATGCAGAGCATCCCGCACCTGCATCTTGTCCTGCTCGGACAGGATGCCCAGCCGCCCGGTGTAGGGGTAGCGCCCGGCAGCGGCCATATCAAAACAGGTGGTCAGCTCGGTGTGGCGGGTGTGGGGCAGCATCAGGGCCATTTTGCGCGCGCGGGCATTGGGGGTGTAGGTTGTCAGGTTTTGGCCCTGCAGCAGCACAGCGCCGCTTTGCGCCGCCAGCTGCCCGGCCAGCGTTTTGAGCAGGGTGGATTTGCCCGCGCCGTTGGGGCCAATCAACGCTAAGATCTGCCCGCGCTGCACGCCAATGCCAATGTTTTGTAATAGCGGCGTTTTGCCGTACCCGATGGCAAGATCCTGCGTTTGGCAGTAAAATGCTTCGCTCATGCCCGGCCCTCCCCGCTTTGGCGGCGCACCAACAGCCAGATGACTACCGGCGCACCAAATACCGCTGTGACGGAGCTGATGGAAAGCTCGGTGGGGGCAAACAGGCTGCGGGCGATCAGATCACACAGCAGGCAGAACGCCGCCCCACCCAGCGCACAGCCCGGCAGCACATGCAGCGGCTTGGCGCTTCCCAACGCCTGCTTGACCAAGTGCGGCACCGCAATACCCACAAAGGAAATGGGCCCCGCAAACGCCGTGACGCAGGCGGCCAGCAAACTGGAAAGCAGCACCAGCGCCACGCAGAACGGTCGCACAGCCACACCCACGCTTTGGGCATACTGCTCCCCCATCTGGTAGGCGGCCATCGGCTTGGCCAGCAAAAAGGCCGCGGCCAAACAGGGCAGCACCACCAGCGTAGCGGCGGCCACATTGCCCCAGGTCATGCCGGAAAAGCTGCCCATGGACCAGTTGTGCAGGTTGACGATGTTGGAATCCTGTGCAAAGGCCACTATAATATCGGTGACGGCGGAGCAGATATAGCCGATCATCACGCCGCAGATGACCAGAATGCTCATGCGGTGTACCCGGCGCGCCACGCTGAGTACAAAGGCCATGGCAGCCATGGATCCAGCAAAGGCGGCCAGAATCAGGGTGAGCGAGTTGGTCAGCAGGCCGTGGTTCAAAAATACCACCATCGTCAGCGCAACCACCAGCTTGGCCCCACTGGAAATGCCCATGACAAACGGCCCCGCAATGGGGTTTGCAAAAAAGGTTTGCAGCAGGTAGCCCGCTACCGAGAGCGCCGCCCCCAGCAGCACCACCATAACGGCGCGCGGCAGGCGCAGCTGCAATAGGATATTGGCGGCCAGTTCATCCTGCCCGCGGCCCAGCAGCGCCTGCACCACGCCGCGCGGCGAAATTGCCACACTGCCCCAGAACAGGTTGAGCGCAAACAGCCCCAGCAGCGCCGCCGCAAGGGCTACATATGTAATTGTCAGGCGCTTGGTGTGCACGGCGCTGCCTTTCTGCAATAAAATTATTCTACATGCGTTAAAAATGTCAGCTCACTGTCCGCGGGGGTGCCCTCGGTAAACACGCGGTTCATATCCAGAATCAAATCCGGAAGCTCCATGCTTTGCTGGAACAGGCTCTGCGCGGTACACCACACATTGCCGTTCTGCACGGCCTTGAACTGCGCCAGCAGCGGGCATTTTTCCACCAGCTGTTCGGTGCTGGCAATGCCGCCCTCAATGGTGCTGTTGTAGAGCAGCACATCGGCGTCCTTGGCACCGGCGTAAAAATCTTCCAGCGAAAGATTGATGGTGGCCAGATTGTTGCCGTTGTCCGTTAAATCAGCAAACACATAGCTGCCGCCCGCCATCTCGATCATGCGGGCCACATAGTCGCTGCCTTTGCGCACCGTGACAAGGTTGTTGGAAGTGATGGAGAAAAACGCCACCGTTTTGCCGGTGGGCTGCTGGTTTTCCAGCGGGGCAACGCGCTGTACCTGGGTGTCAAACAGCTGTTCCGCCTCCTGCTGTTTGCCCAGCAGAATGCCGTACAGCTTGACCCATTCCATGCGGGCCAGAGGGTCGGTTTCATAGCTGGAACGCTCCACCAAAACGGGGATGCCGAACTTTTCCAGCTGCTCTTTGACCTCCGGCGTATGGTAGATCATAGTGTTTTCAATGGCAAGTCCGCAGCCGGAAGCCAGAATGGTTTCATAGTCCGGGGCGCTGTACTTGCCCGCATAGGCAATCTGCCCCGCCTGCATGGCGGCTTTGGCTTCGGGCAGGTACCAGCCATCCGCCTTGGTGCCGGAAAGTGCAATGCTGTCCAGCGCGCCCAGGCTGATGATGGGGTCCATAGCGGAGGTGGAAACCAGGTAGATATTCTCAATGGGCTGTTGCAGCACGGTGGTGCCCTGGGGCAGATCCTCCGGAACGGCAGCGCCCTGCGGCACCACCAGATATTGGCTGTCCGCAATGGTGATCAGCTCGTACCCGCCGGTGCATTCATCCACGGTAAACTGTTTGGCGTATTGCAGCGGGTAGCTGCTTTCCACGGTAAGGGTGGGGGCAGCCGTGCTGCCGCTGCCCGCGCAGCCGGCCAACAACAAAAGCTCTGCGGCAGAAAGTGCGGCACAAAGCCCAAAACGTTTCGTCTGCATTATTCTGCGGGGGTCAGCGTGGCGCTGTCAAAGGTCAGGGTATAATCAATCTCGTGCGGGGTGCTCATGGCAACGGTATCGGCGGTAACGGCAAGGGCGGTATCCAGCGCAGCAACGGGGATTTCAAAGGTGGAGTTGCCTTCGGTGTTGGTGGGCAGGTACTTTTCTCCATCAATCAGCATATAGTCATAGTTGGGGCTGCTCCACACAATCACGGCGGTCATGGTTCCATCGGCAACCGTCAGGGCGGCAGGGCTTTCCACCGTGGCGCGGCCGGAGCCGCCCTCCAGTGTGACAGCGCAGGTGTAGCTGCCATCAGCAGGCACAGCGGCGGTTTCGGCAGCGGCATCTTCGGTCTTAGGCTCGGCATTGCGCACGCTGACGGTATGGTCGTACCAGGTGCCCTTGGTGCCCAAAATGGCCAGCTGGAAGTCGGTATCCACAGCGTCCAGCGGAATATCATAGCCGTACACTTCATCGCTGGTGCCGTCGGAATAGGTCACAGTATCGGTGGTGGGCTGCAGCCAGTCGCTTTCGTGGCTGGGGGCATCCTCGGCAGTGCCCAGGTACAGGTTGACGATCTTTTTCGATGCCAGGCTGACATGGAAGGTCATTTTGCCATCGGCGACAGTCAGGGTGCCCTTGCCATCGCAGGCTTCGTTGGCGTGCACCATACTGCTGTCGGTTTCAAATTCGGCGGTATACACGCCGTCCGGCAGAGCAGCTTCGGTCTGGGGTTCTGCGGTGGGGGCGGTGGCTTCACTGCCGGCAGCCTCGGTGGCAGCGGGGGTGGAGTCAGCGGAAGAAGCGCCGGTTGCGGTGGAGCCGCAGCCAGCCAGCAGAGCGGCCAGCACCAGGGCGGCCACAGCGCCGGAAATTACACGATTTTGTTTCATTGGGTGTTACCTCGCATTGTAAAAAATTGAAATCATAGAATAAAATATAATTAAGAAAGGATAACAGAAAATTACGTCGCAGGGGCGAGCATTGCCCGCCCGCGGTCATTTGCCCCGTGTATTGCCAACCCGGAAGAGTGTTGCAATATTTCAGGTTGGCGGGGGCACTGCATGGTTCTAAAGATTCAAAGAAAAGCGTGGGGACGCGGCACAGCCGCAGCGCAGCCCCATTTTGGCGCACAGCGTTTCCCCCGGTCCGCACAAAACAAAAGCTGCCCGAAAAGACGTTGATCCTTCCGGGCAGTATGCATCATAAATCAGCCATTCAGGGAATCAATAGCGGCCTTGGTATGGTCAATGTAGATCTGCTGCACATCAGCAATTTCGCCCAGACCGGCAATCTGGGTATCCACGCTGTCAAAGCAGCCGGCGGCCTTGAACTGGCTCAGCCAGGAATCTGCGTCATCGCCAGCCATATCGTTGTTGGCATGGTCACCGGCAACCACCATCAGGGGGCGCAGGACAACCTTGGTGTAACCGGCTTCCTTGATCTTTTCGATCACAGCCTCGCAGGCGGTGTCTTCCGGCTCGCCCTCAACAGTGCCAATGAACACATTGTCATAGCCCAGGGTCTGCATGGTCATCTGCATCTGGCTGTAGCTGATCTTTGCGGTGTGGGAAGTGCCGTGGCCCATGAACACAAAAGCAGTGCCATCGGCGGCAGCAGCGGCAGCGTCATCATAACCAGCGGCGGCAACAGCCTCGGTGGTGATGGCAGTGGCAACAGCTTCCTTATCAGCGTTGATTTCGGTAGCGTCAGCGCCAACTTCGCCCAGCAGGGGCTCAGCAATGGCAACGCTTTCGAACTTATCCGCGTACTCGTTCACAGCTTCGCACATTTCGTCGTACTCAGCGCCGTGCATCAGGTGAGTAGGCTGAACAACCAGGTTCTTAACGCCGTTGGCAACAGCGCGGTCCAGAGCCTGCTTCATGTTATCGATTTTCTCGCCATCGCGGGCCTGCACATGGTTGATGATGATCTGTGCGGTGAAAGCGCGGCGGACGGACCAATCCGGGTAAGCGGCCTGCAGGGCATCCTCGATGCCCTTGATATCTGCCACGCGGCTGCTGTTGAAGGAGGTGCCAAAGCTGACGACCAGCAGTTCGTTTTCGCCGATCTCATCCCCATTGCGGGAATCGTCCAGGTTGGCATCGCCGGTATTGCGGCCAAAGTAGTCGGGGTCAGCGTTCTCGCCTTCCACCAGCTCTTTCTGGGTATCGGTCAGGGTGTCCCATGCCTGCTTGGCAGCTTCGCACTGGGCGTCGGTGTCATCGGTGCGCTCCTGCACATAGATGGCATCGATCAGGTCTGCACATTTCTTTGCGGCCACTTCGTCTGCATCTCCCTCGTCTGCGCTTTCAGCGGGTGTTTCGGTGCTTACAGCCTCGCTTTCGGCGGGGGCACTGCTGGCAGCCATGCTGTCAGATGCCGCACCACAGCCAGCCAGCAGGGCGGCGGCCAGAGCCAGTGCGGTCAGCACGGCAGCGGGCTTTTTCAGGTTGTTGTGTTTCATGTGTTTTGCTTCCTTTCTCCTATGGCAAATCCATTTGCTGAAAAACAGGTACAGGAAACAAAACCCAGGCGCAGCAGCTTTGCAGACAAAACTGCCACAAAAAACGAGGGTCTTTCTGTGTGCAGAACGGCAACGCAAAAAGACCCCCGGATTTTCCATGAGCTTTTCAGGTACAACCAATTCCTCGTGATCTGGAGCAATGCTCCCGTACCAACAGCGGGCAGGTTTCCTGGCTGAAAGCTCAACGCCTGCCGCCGCCTTCCCAAGCAATGCTCAGTGACCGGTGCAAATGCACCCTGGCGGCAGGCTCCCTTATCACAGTGACGAGATCGTGCGGGATTTGCACCCGCTTCCCTTTTACCCTTTCCAGAGCGCCGGAAGGCTCAACCGCCCGGCAAACAATGAAAGGCACCTGCTGTTTTATATTCAGTTTTCGATTCATTGTAGCACATTGCATCCAAAAGCGCAAGGTGCTGTTTGTATGTTCTGCCGAATTTTTTCGGCCTTCCTGGGCGTCCTTACAGCCGCCGGTGCAAAATCTCACACAAGCGTTTCATATCCAGCGGCTTGGCGGCATGCTCGTTCATACCGGCGGTTTTGGCCGGCTGCACATCCTTGACAAAGGCGTTGGCCGTCATGGCAACAATGGGCACCTGCGCGGCATCGGCTTTGGGCAAAGAACGGATGGCCGCGGGGCGCGTTTTTGTATTTTGTCGGTTTACAACTTTAAATCGCTTGCAGTTGGCATGGCAGTGTGGTAAGCTAATATGGATTTAATATGGTAGCGGTTATCTATGCTGCCGTGCGGGCCGCTGCCTTTTCCCGCACGGCAGCACAAATAAAAATGGGAGAAAACAATATAAGTTTATGAAGAATCGTGAACGGCTCGGAAGCCGGCTTGGCTTCATCATGCTGTCAGCCGGCTGCGCCATTGGCTGCGGCAATGTGTGGAAATTCCCCTGGATGTGCGGCCAGAACGGCGGCGGCAGTTTTATGCTGCTGTACATTATTTGTCTGGTCGTGCTGGGTCTGCCCGCCATGACGATGGAATTTTCCGTTGGGCGTGCAGCGCAGGCCAGCCCTATCCGCATGTACCAGAAGTTGGAAAAGCCCGGCTGCAAGTGGGGCATTTTCGGCATTGCCAGCCTGATTGGCAACATTGCCCTGATGGCATTTTACACCGTGGTGACCGGGTGGATCATCTATTATTTCATCAAGTTCCTTACCGGCCAAAACGCAGATTTCGGATTTACCCAGATGATTGCGAACCCCACGGTGAATGTGGTGTTTTTGCTGGTGACCGTTGTGGTAGCATTTGCCATTTTAAGCTTTAACCTGCAGGGCGGGCTGGAGCGCATTACCAAATATATGATGCTGGCCCTGTTGGTGCTGATGCTGGTGCTGGCGGTGCACAGCCTGCCCCTGCCGGGCGCGGCAGAAGGCTTGAAATTTTACCTGGTGCCGGATTTTGGAAAGATCGATGGCAGCGTTGTGGTGGGCGCCATGAACCAGGCGTTCTTTACCCTTTCCGTTGGCATGGGCGGCATGGCGATTTTTGGCAGCTACATTGAAAAAGAACGCTCCCTGATGGGGGAATCCGTCCACATTATTGTGCTGGATACTTTGGTTGCGGTGCTGGCCGGCATCATCATGTTCCCCGCCTGCTTTACCTATGGGCTGGAAGTGAACGCCGGGCCCAGCCTGCTGTTTGATACCATGGCTACCGTGTTCAACAACATGACCGGGGGCCGCTGGTGGGGCACGCTATTCTTTTTGTTCATGGTGTTTGCCGCACTTTCCACCGTGTTGGGCGTGTGCGAAAACATCCTTGCCATGGTGCGGGAGCTGACCGGGTTAAGCCGCCCCAAGGGCGCTTTGCTGTGTGGCGTGGGCATCTTTCTGTTGGCGCTGACCACCGCGCTGGGCTACAGTGTACTGCATTTCCAGCCGTTTGCCGCGGGCACGGCCTGGCTGGATCTGTGGGATTTCATTGTTTCCAATAACATTTTGCCGCTGGGTTCACTGGTATTGGCGCTGTTCTGCTGCAACTCTTTCGGTTGGGGGTGGGACGCTTTTGTTCAGGAGGCCAACACCGGCAAAGGCTTAAAAGTGCAGCCCTGGATGAAGCCGATCTTCCGCTTTGTGGTGCCCGCCGCCATTGCGTTCATTTATATTTACGGCATGGCAACTTTTACATGGAATTGATCCCCCCGCTTTTTATAAAACCTTATCTTTCCCTGCAGGCAGTGTGGCGGCGTTCCGTCATTCTGCCTGCTTCTTTTTGCCCAATTTGGCGGGAATACCAAAATCTCCGTTTAACATTGCGCTTTCGCCACCCGGATGTTAAACTGTTAACAAGAGTATACTGCGATAAACATATATAAGGAGCACCCCCATGGACAACGTGAAAATTCTGGAAGTAAAACAGAGCATTTTTGCTTCCAATGATGAACAGGCCGCCCAGCTGCGGCAGAGCCTGAAAGAGAAAAAAATCTTTCTGCTGAATTTGATGAGCGCACCGGGCAGCGGCAAAACCACCACCCTGCGCAGCACCATTGCCGCGCTGAAAGATGAGCTGCGCATCGGTGTGATGGAAGCGGACATTGATTCCGATGTGGACGCCAAAGCCATTGCCGCTGCCGGGGCAAAAGCCATCCAGCTGCACACCGGCGGCATGTGCCACCTGGATGCCGAGATGACTCGCCAGGGGCTGGAGGGCCTTGGCCCCCAGGATGTGGACCTTGTGGTGCTGGAAAACGTGGGCAACTTGGTCTGCCCGGCAGAGTTTGACACCGGTGCGGTGAAAAACGCGATGATCCTATCCGTGCCCGAAGGGGACGATAAGCCATTGAAGTACCCCCTGATGTTTCAGGTGTGCGACGTGGTTCTTATCAACAAAATTGACGTTTTGCCGTATTTTGATTTCGATATGGACAAATGCCGGGAATATATCGCCATGCGCAACCCCAACGCAAAGATCATCCCCATCTGCGCCAAAACCGGCGAGGGCATTGCCGAATGGACCGATTGGCTGCGGGAGCAGGTGAAAGCGTGGCAGGCATAAGGGCACAGCAAACCCGGACCGCCTGCAAAGCAATGCAAACGAAGCAGAACATGCACAGAGCAATAAAAGGAGCAAGCCATGAGCGAACCGACCGCTTTCCCACTGGACGAAAGCAAGCTGCCGTTCAAGATCCCCAAGGACACAAAGCCGCGGGAAAAAATTATGAAGCTGGGGCAGATGATCACCGACCGTGTGCCCGCCAAGCTGCGCCGCCTGACGGTGGAGGACCCCGAATATTGGGGTCTGGCCAGCATTGTGACTGACGAAATGGCCGATGTTGCCCTGAAAATGAAGGTGCGCCAGCCAATGACCCTGCCGGAACTGGAAAAAGCCACCGGCAAACCCGCCAAAGAGCTGGAGCCCCTGCTGTATCAGATGAGCTGCGTTGGCCTGTTGGAATACAACTGGGAGAACCCCCGCCGCGAAAAACAGTACATTCTGCCCATGTTTGTGCCCGGCAGCGCCGAGTTCTTTAACATGAACAAACAGCAGATTGCCGACCACCCCGAAGTGACCGCCTTTTTTGAGCGGATGACCTTTTTGCCGCTGGAACACATTACCGCCATGGTGCCCCCAGGCGGCGCAGGCATTGGCATGCACGTGATCCCGGTCGAAAAAGCCATCGAGACCGAAAACCACTCGCTGGATATCGAACACATCTCCCACTGGCTGAAAAAATACCAGGGCAAGTATGCCGCCGGCCCCTGTTCCTGCCGTATGTCCCGCGCCGCCATGGGCGAAGGCTGCGGCGATGACCCGGATGACTGGTGCATCGGCGTGGGCGATATGGCGGACTATCTGGTGGAAACCAACAAGGGCCATTATGTGACCTATGACGAAGTGATGCGGATCTTGCAGAAAGCCGAGGACAACGGCTTTGTGCACCAGATCACCAACATTGACGGCGAGAACAAGATTTTTGCCATCTGCAACTGCAATGTCAACGTCTGCAACGCCCTGCGCACCAGCCAGCTGTTCAACACCCCCAACATGAGCCGCTCGGCTTACGTTGCCAAAGTGGAACCGCAAAACTGCGTTGCCTGTGGCCGCTGCGTGGAGTTCTGCCCCGCCGGTGCCGTTAAGCTGGGCCAGAAGCTGTGCACCAAAAACGGCCCGGTGCAGTACCCCAAGCAGGAACTGCCCGACACTGTAAAGTGGGGCCCCGAAAAATGGGCGGTGGACTACCGCGATAAAAACCGCATCAACTGCTATGATACCGGCACCGCCCCCTGCAAAACAGCCTGCCCCGCCCACATTGCGGTGCAGGGCTACCTGAAAATGGCCGCGCAGGGCCGCTACCGCGATGCACTGGCGCTGATCAAAAAGGAGAACCCCTTCCCCGCCGTGTGCGGGCGCATCTGCAACCGCCGGTGCGAGGATGCCTGCACCCGCGGCACCGTGGACCAGGCAGTGGCCATTGATGCCGTGAAAAAGTTTGTGGCCCAGCAGGACCTGAACGCCGCCCACCGCTATGTTCCGCCGGTGGTGCAGCCCTCTTTGCAGGGGCCATGGCCGCAAAAAATTGCAATCATCGGCGGCGGCCCGGCCGGGCTTTCCTGCGCGTACTTCCTTGCGCTGCAGGGCTACCGCCCGACTGTATTTGAGAAAAACGAACACCCTGGCGGCATGCTGCGGTACGGCATCCCCAGCTTTAAGCTGGAAAAAGATGTGATTGATGCGGAAATTGACATCCTGCGGGAGCTGGGTGTTACCATCCGCTGCGGTGTGGAAGTTGGCAAGGACGTTACCCTTGCCCAGCTGCGCGCCCAGGGGTACAAGGCGTTCTATCTCGCCATCGGCTGCCAGGGCGGCCGCACAGCAGGGGTTCCCGGCGAGGACGCTGCGGGCATCCAGACCGCCGTTGCGCTGCTGCGCACTGTGGGCGGGGACGAAAGCCACAAAATGACCGGCAAAACCGTGGTGATCGGCGGCGGCAATGTTGCCATTGATGCCGCCCGCGTTGCCCTGCGCTGCGGGTCCAGCGATGTAACGATGGTCTGCCTGGAACCGCGGGAAAAGATGCCCGCTTCCGCTGAAGAGATCGCCGAGGCGGAGGAAGAGGGCACTGCCATCCGCTGCGGGTACGGCCCCAAGGAATTTTTGACAAAGGACGGCCATGTGTGCGGCGTGGTGCTGAAAAGATGCACCGGCCTGTACGATGCCGAGGGCCGCTTTGCCCCTACCTATGATGAAAGCGTGACGATTACCCTGCCGTGTGACAATGTTGTGCTGAGCATTGGCCAGTGCATCCAGTGGGGCAACCTGCTGGATGGCGAAGCCGTGCAGCTTGGCCGCGGCCAGGGCGCTGTGGCCGATGCCATGACTTACCAGACTGCCCAGTCGGATATCTTTGTGGGCGGCGATGTGTACACCGGCCCGCGCTTTGCTATTGATGCGATTGCCGCAGGCAAGCAGGGCGCCATCTCCATCCACCGTTTTGTGCAGCCCAACACCAGCCTGACCATTGGCCGCAACCGCCGCGATTTTTATGAGCTGGATAAAACCAATCTGGCCCTTGGCGATTATGACCGCGCACCCCGCCAGGCAGCCGGAATGGATGATGCCATCGACGCGCACCGCTCTTTCCGGGATGCCCACCTGACCCTGACCGAAGCGCAGGTAAAAACCGAAACAGCCCGCTGCCTGGGCTGCGGTGCCAGCGTGGTGGACCCCAACAAGTGCATTGGCTGCGGCGTTTGCACCACCAAGTGTGAATTCGATGCCATCCACCTGCACCGCGACCTGCCCGAATGCAGCACCATGGTGCGGTCGGAAGATAAGTTCAAGGCCATTCTGCCTTACATGGCAAAGCGCGAAGTGAAGATCCGCTTTGGGAAAAAGGATAAGTAAATGCACGAACTTGGCATTGTGTTCCACATCATCCGCACGGTGGAGGATGTGGCCAAAGAAAACCACGTTGCCCGCATCCAGCGGGTAACACTGCAATTAGGCGAGGTTTCCGGCGTGGTGGAAAGCTACCTGCAGGACTGCTGGAAATGGGCCGCCGCCAAATCAGAGATTTTGCCCGGTGCCGCGCTGACCGTGGAGCAGATCCCCGCCATTACCCTGTGCGAAGACTGCGGCCAGCAGTACCCCACCGTGCCCCATGGCCGCACCTGCCCCCACTGCCAAAGCCCCCATACCCACCTGCTGCAGGGCAACGAGATGATGATCAAAGAAGTGGAAGCCGTGGAGCCGGAGACATCCGAAGCTTCCGGCTGAGAAAAATTCCCCGCACAGGCTGCGTTATGCGGCCTTGTGCGGGGATTTTTTTGTATCTGCGGGCGGTTTATGCTATACTTGAAACTGGTATTGTGAAAACGGAAAGGATGAACCATTCCCCATGCGGCAGATCGACTTTGAACACGGCGGCATTGCACAAAACATCTTGAAAGCAGCGCTGCCCATGTTGGTGGCGCAGGTGCTGAACCTGCTGTATAACATTGTGGACCGCATTTATATTGCGCGCATCCCGGATATCGGCACGGCGGCGCTGGGCGCGGTGGGGCTTTGCTTTCCCATTATTGTCATTATTACGGCGTTCAGCAATTTGTTCGGCAGCGGCGGCGCACCGTTGTTCGCCATCGCCCGCGGCAGCGGGGATAAGGCCCGTGCCGGGCTGATTTTGAACCTGGCCTGCACGCTGTTGTTGTGCTGCGCCGGTGTATTGATGGTCATTGGCCTGCTGTTTGCCCGGCCCATTCTGGTCTTATTCGGTGCTTCGCCGGAAGCATTGCAGTATGCGCTGCCGTACCTGATGCTGTACTTGCTGGGCACCTACCCTTCCATGCTCACAACAGGGCTGAACCCGTTCATCAATGCGCAGGGCTATGCCACAGCCGGTATGCTCAGCGTGGTGATCGGCGCAGCGGCCAACCTGGTGCTGGACCCGGTGTTTATCTTTGTGTTGGGCATGGGCATCCGTGGCGCGGCGGCTGCCACGGTGCTTTCGCAGCTGCTTTCGGCGGCGTTTGTGGTGTATTTCCTGCGCTGCAAGTCGGAATACCGCGTGCAGCCGCTGTCCTTGCGTCAGCTGCCCGCCAACAGGCGCTGCATCGGCGATATCGTCAGCCTTGGCACAGCGGGCTTCATCATGCAGCTGACCAACAGCGTGGTGACGATCTGCTGCAACAATGTGCTTTCCGTGACCGGCGGCGATGTGTACATCTCGGTCATGACGATCATTTCCAGCGTGCGCCAGATGGTGGAAACGCCGATTTATGCCATTACCGAGGGCTCTTCCCCCATTATCAGCTACAATTACGGCGCACGCCGCCCCCGCAAGGTGCTGCGCGCCGCCGTCTCCATGGCCCTGATGTCTTTGGTATACACCCTTACGATCTGGGCGGTCATTCTGTTGGCACCGCACTTCCTCATCTCCATTTTCAGCAGCGATCCCACCCTGCAGGCGGATACCATCCCCGCCATGAAGCTGTATTTTTCCACCTTTGGTTTTATGCTGCTGCAATATGTGGGCCAGACAGTGTTCAAATCGCTGAACAAGCGCCGCCACGCGGTGTTTTTCTCGCTGCTGCGCAAGGTCATCATTGTGGTGCCGCTCACCTACCTGCTGCCTTATGCTTTTGGCATGGGCACCGACGGCGTGTTTGCTGCGGAGCCGGTTTCCAACGTGATCGGCGGCAGTTTGTGCTTTATTGTAATGCTGATTACCGTTTTGCCGGAGCTGAAACGGATGGATCGGGAGGATGCGAAGACAGCAAAATAGCAGAGTTGGCCGTGCAAAGCTTTTTGCAAAAGGTGCTTTGTGTAGGGGCCGGTTGGCGGGTCATTTCTTTGCAGCGTTTTTGTCGATATATCGTTTGTAAAGTATGTTTGCTTTACGCTTTAGAAGTACGTACAAGCGCATATTCTTATTTCGTTTCAAACGGTTTTCTCACTTTCAATAAGCAGAAGAAATAAAGGCAATACCGCATAATTCTAAGTGCCGATACGGCGAGCGAGGTGCGGCAGCTGCTAAGCCAAAAGCGCAGATAATACTTTGTGTATTATCGAGCATTTTGGCAACGCAGATGCCGTGCCGCAGCCGCCGGAGCGGTGCTTAAGCCGTCAGGCGGGAATTGTGCGGTGTTGCCTAAAGAAAAAACTCTCCCTCGGCGGCCAGATATACGGGATCAAACCGGCATGGCCAGAGGGAGAGTTTTATTTTTATCTGGTAGTGTTATCGGGACAGCAAGCATCGTCCCCTACAAACACTCTTCACGCTTGCGGCATGATAGAATGATATTGCCTTGCTCTTTTAGCCGCTTATTCCGCCACGGTTCTATCCAGCATAGCCGTTATCCCCTCCGCCAGCTGTTCGGCGGCCTGGGTTGTTGTCAGCTCTCCGTTGCTGCAGGCAGTCAATACGGTGGCGTACAAGCCGTCCGGCACAGCGGCCAGAGCCGGGCTTTCAAATGTGGGGTCAAGTGGGAAATCCACAAAAGCCATCATGCGGTTGTTGGCTTCCACCACCAGCGGGTTCACCAGGCCTGCCGCTGTGGCAGCCGTACGGCCAGTGACGGAATCCGGCAAACCGCAGGCAGTGCCCATGATGGAAGCACCCATATCCTCGTTCAGCAAAAAGTTGACCAGAATCGCCGCTTCTTTCGGGTGCTGGCAGCTGCTGTTGATGGCAAGGGCCAGATATACTTTAGAAAATCCGCCGTTGGCCTGCCCGCCAAAGGCGATCTCATCCCCTACCAAAAAGCCGCTGGCATTTTTTAACGCACTGCGGTAGGTTTCGGCGTCGGCATCCCAGGCAAAGGTACCGGCGTACTGGCCGTTCTGCCACATGGGGGTCTGGTCCAGCGTCCCGTTTGTCTGCTGGGCGGCAAGGGTGGGCATGACATGGTTTTCTTCCAGCGTCTGCAAAAATTCCAGCCCGGTTTTGATCTCGTCTGCCGAATATTGCAGATGGCGATCCACTACCCACGCTTTGCCAGTGGTAGATTCCAGATAACTGACCATCAGGTTCATGCGGGCAGCTGCATCCATGGCCAGGGGGTAATATTCCTCCCCCAGCACCTCGCGGAAGGTGTTGCCTGCGGTCAGCAGCTCCTCATAGGTTTTGGGCGCATCGATCCCTGCCTGTTCAAAAGTGCAGGTGTTCCAATAAAAAATGCGGCCTGTCACCGACATTGGCACAGCCAGCAAAGCGCCATCCACTGTGCAGGCATCCAGCGCACTCTGGCTGAACTGCTCCAGATCGATCACATCGCTATATTCGTTCAGGTCAACAAACTGGTCAGCATTTTGGCCCGGCCAGGTCCAGTCCACCTGCATCACATCGGCGGTTTGATCTTCGTCAGCGGTGGTGCCGTAGAGGGTTTCTACAGTAATATATTGCAGTTTTGCCTCAAATGCCTGGATGGCCTGCTGGTAGGTTTCGGTGCGGGCATCGTCCCCCCACCAGCTCATGGTCAGGGTAACGGGTTCCGGCTGAGTGGATGCCTGTCCGGGGGCAGACTGCTGCGCCGTGCCGCAGGCGGCCAGCTGCAATGCCAGTGCGCCAACCAGCGCAAGGGCTGCGGCGTTTGCTGTTGTTTGGTTCATCGGGTTCCCTTTCTTGCAGTTGCCTGCAATGTGGATTTGCGGTTACCCCTATTATAGCGGATTCCAGTTTTTCTGTCACGGGTTGGGCGGATAATTTTGGGGGCAATTTTGCGGCATGGGAAAGGTTGGTATAAATTGTCAAGTTTGTAACGCCCCCGCCGTGGAGAAACCTTACCGCCCCCATATGTAAGAAATAGCGTCCTTGGCCGCCCGACGGACGTAAGGCAACACCGCACAATTCCCGCCGAAGCGGTGCTTAAGCCGCAAGGCGGGAATTGTGCGGTGTTGCCTTTTGAATATTAACAGCGGCTTACGACCGCCAAACAGGCATTTTGCCGCTGTATATCATCACTTTACCACAGTCACATTCTCGGTGTCCTGCCAGCAGAAATCCTGATCGAACCACGGGTCCATAGAGCTGTCTTTGCGGATAACGACGTCCTCGCAGCGGATGCTTTTGCCATGTACGCAGGTAAAGCCATTCACTTTTCCGGGAATCATGCCGGGCACCTCGCTGGGGCGCAGGTCCCAATGGTCAATGGGCCATGCGGTCTGCTTGCGGATGTCCACCCGGATGTGGCGGAACGAGATATCTTCCAGGCTGTTGCCCTCGCTTCCGTGCAGGAAAATGCCGTTTTCGCCGCTGCAGTTAATGTTTTCAAAATGTACATTGCGGATATGCCCCGCCCTGTTGCCCTGTTTGCGGTCCACCGCCGTCACACAGATGGCTTCGGCTTCGCCCCACCACTGGTCAGAGAACATGCGGGTGTTGATGTGCAGGTTGGCAAAGGTCACGTTTTCAATGTTGCCGCCATCACGCAGCATCAGAGAGATGCCGCGGTTGGTGCGGGAGATAACGCAGTTGGTGACGGTAATATTGCGGAAGTCCGAAACGCTCTCGGTGCCAAACTTGATAGCGGCACTGGTGGAGGTCAGCGTACAGTTGGAAACCACAATGTTCTCACACGGGCCAAGATATGCATTTTTCTCAGTGGTCTTGAACACGATGCAGTCATCGGCGGATTCAATATGGCAATTGTTGATGCGCACATTGCGGCAGTGGTCGGGATCAATGCCGTCGCAGTTGACCATTTTCAGGTTATTCAAAATGCGGATGCCATCGATCAGCACATCCTGGCAGCCCACCATATGCACGGTCCAGAACGCGCTGCGGGTCAGGGTGACTTCACGGATGGTCAGGTGCTGCACACCTTTCATCAGCAGCATGGGAATGCGCGGGTAATAGGTTCCCTCAATAAAGTTATGATCGATCTCGCCGTAAAAGTTTTCTTCGGAGCCATCGATTACGCCGCTGCCGCTGATGCAGACATCCTCAGCATCCTTAGCCATAATGAAATAATTCTTCGGCTCACCGTCATATTCGCAGTTTTCGTAAGAGGGCACTTTGAGCGATGTATCGCGGTAATGGTCGCGGTAGGCAGCTTCCACTTCCAAGAAGTCCTCTTTGTTTTCGCTGGCTTTCAGGCGGGAGCCGTGCTCCAGGTGCAGCTCCACATGGCTGTGCAGCAAAATGGAACCGCATTTGTAAATATGGCCGCCCGGCACCAGCACTCGGCCGCCGCCGGCTGCCGCGCAGGCATCAATGGCTTCCTGGATGGCAGGGCCATCGTTTGTGGTGCCATCACCCACGGCACCATATTGCAAAATATCATAAATCATGATTGGCCTCCTTGGGGAGTATTCAGGGTGTATCAGCTGGGCCGAAAGCCCAGATAATCTTCACAGGTAATCGTTGTTTTTCATTTTTCGATACACCTTAGAAGCTATTTTTTGTCATCATTGCGCACCGGCTTTATCTGGTGCGCAATGATGATAAAACAGCTTCTTAAATTTCGCAGAGCTTACCCGGCTCTGCAACGCGCACCTTGCCATCGGCCACAAACCAGATGGGCTGTGCCGACGGGTTATACAGCCGCTTGCCGTCTGCACTTTCGCGCGTGCTGCGCAGCGCGGTCAGGTAATCTGCAATCTGGCCATTGGTGGCATACCAGATATCCTGTGCGCCGTGCAGCTTTTCTGCCAGCTGCTCCATCAGGGGCCAGGTGTTTTCGCGCTCAAATTCAAAGCTGTGGCCCCAGATATAAAACAGCGGCATTTTTTCATATCCCGGAACATGCAAAAACTTTTCTGCGCGTTCCAGCAGTTTATCATTGTGGTGGCAGGTGGGTTTCCAGCGCAGCAGCTCCTGCGGCAGGGCAAAACTTCCGGTGCTTTCCACCGTGCGGCTGTACTGGATGCCCATGGTGCACAGCGCTTCCACCTGTTCGGGGTAGTATTCGCCAAAGGCATAGCTCATGCCCTGCACAATACCGCCGGTCAGTTCTTCCAGCGTCAGGCGGTCCTGCCACACTTCCCGCAGCCATTCCGTCTGGTTCATCTGGCGCGGGTGGCGGTGGGTCACGCCATGGCAGGCAATTTCGTGCTCGGCGTACAGGGTAGGCAGCTCGGCCTTTTGCACATAGCCGTCCTTATCCAGGTTGCCGGAGTTCAGGTGGAAGGTTCCCTTGAAGCCCGCCTGGTTAAAAATTTCGATCAGGCGGCGGTCATATACCTGGCCGTCATCATAACTGAACGTAATGGCTTTGGCCAGCCCACCGGGATACAGGTATTCCATCGTGTTCGCTTCCTTATTATATAATGTTTAGGCAATACCGCATAATTCTAAGTGCCGATACGGCGAGCGAGGTGCGGCAGATGCCAAGCCAAAAGCGCAGATAATACTGGATGTATTATCGAGCATTTTGGCAACGCAGATGCCGTGCCGCAGCTGCCGGAGCGGTGCTTAAGCCGCAAGGCGGGAATTGTGCGGTGTTGCCTTTATTGCGGCGTCACCTGGGCGGGGTCTGCATCCGACAGGTAGCGGGCCGTGCCCAGAATATTGCCATCCAGGTCGGTGGTAATGCGCAGGCCGGGGCCAGCGGTGAACACCTTGCGGCCATCCACAAAGGCTTCCGCCTCGTGGCCACTGTTCACGATCTCCCAGCTGCGGCCGTTCAGGGCTTGGGTATAGCGGCATTCCAGCGGGCAGGTGCCCCACACCACGGTATCCCGCACCAGGCTTACGCCGTACATGCGGGCGGTGTATTCCAGCACCGAGAGCATAGCCGGGCCGTAAGCATCCTGCGGGGGCTGGCCAGGTTCACAGATGACCGAAGGTTCGCCGGTAAAGGGGTCATACTGCTGCACAAAGCGGCACTGGGGGCCAATGGCCTGCATCAGCTTTTGCCCCTGTTGGGGAATCAGCTCATACATGCCGTAATTTTCCAGCGCACGGATGGCACGCTGATAGGTCAGCGCTTCAGCCTGGCCGCTCCAGTTGTTGGTGGTCACGTTGCGGAACAGCGGGTCGTTGGCGGCCACGCTGGGCAGCGGCATTTTGGTCCAGAACTCCTGCGGGTTCAGCAGGTGCTCCTTGACAAAGCGCTCCGCCAAAGCATCCGGCAGGCTGTGCCAATACATGCAGCGCAGCGTGTTGTGGATCAGGGTGGGCATCTGGTTGTGGTTTTTGTCGCGGTCAAACATCGCGCCGCGGGCGTCGTCCCACAGGTAGCTCACCATCTTGTCCTGCACGGCTTTGGCCTTGGCGGCCCACTGGGCCTGTGCCTCGGCATCGCCGCTGATTCGTGCAATTTCCGCCAATGTTTCGCGGCAGGCATATGAGTAGCTCATCACATCCATCGAGGCAATGGGCACCGCTGTGCAGCCTTGGGGCGGGGTTTCCTCCTCCCACGGGTCGGGGGCATCGGCGTAACGCATGGCGTGGTCTTCGCCGGTATCGTACTTGCACCAAGTCTCCAGGCAGCCGTCCCCATCGGAATCGCGTACACGCCACAGGTAGGCGTCAAACGCTTCCAGCGTTTTGGCCAGCTGGGCCAGGTATTCGGCATCCTTGCCGCCCAGATAGTAAAGATCCAGCGCCGGTTCCGGGAAGCAGAAGCCCTGGAACTTGTTGAACTGCGGCACCACTTTGCCATCAATCACCGCAATGCTGCCGGGAATCCGCCCGTCCGCACGCTGGTGGCGCATAAACATCAGGCTGTTGTTCAGGCCGGTGGCAAAATCACGGCTGGCATACATTGCGCCGCCCATGGGCTGGGTTTCCAGCCAGATTTTTTCATAGCCGCCGCCCTCAACCAGAACGTGGTCGCCGCCAAAGTTTTTAATGTTCAGGCGGCACTTTTCTTCCGCCTGTTTGACCAGTTGGGAAAGCAGCGGGTCTTTGGTTTCAAACCGGACGCCGGTGTTTGCCTGCATCATGGGAGCTCACCTCTCAAAATGTACGTTCAGATAATCAAAATCGGCATGGTTATGCAGCCCTGCCATATCGTGGGCATACACACCCACATGCGCCCCGGTAAAACCGCGGCAGTGCTCGTCCGTCAAAATATCGGTGGGGCAGGCCGGGCCGATGGACTGCCACTCCCCCTGCGGCTGGCGGTAATAGAACTGCGCCATGCCGCCGTCCGGGGTGGTGGTCAGCTTAAAGTCCAGCGTGCCATCCGGCACGGGAACAGGGTCGCACATATCTTCCACCACACCAGTATCGCTTTTTAACAGTTCCAGCACCGGGGTACCATCCTCGGCGCAGGTCTTGCCCAGCAGGTAGAAGTTCATGCTGTCATAACAGTAGGTAAAACCGGCCATCTGCTCCGGGCAGACGGGGGCAAAGTCCATGCGGGTCTCGGCCTGCATTTCGTGCTCCTGCTGGCGGCGGGCCACCAGGGTGACATGGTGCAGCGAGTTCATGGATTCCTGCCCGGTCAGCCGCAGCCAGCCGGGACGGACGGTCAGGTTCACACAATCGCCCAGCGGGGTGCGCGGCGTGGCATAGCCGGGGGCAAGGGCCGGAACGTCAAAGTCATCCTGTTCCGCCATTGCGGGCAGCTCCACTTCTGGCAAATCTTTTGGGGCGGGCACGGCGTTTTGGGCAATTTTTCCGCCGCAGGCCAGCCGCGGCCAGCCATCCTGCCAGGTAATTTTTTGCAGCGCTGTTTCGCGCCCCAGCAGGCTGCCGCGGGCAGAGTTCGGGCGGGAGCACAGGTGTGCCATGTACCATTCACCGTTCTGCGTTTCCACAAAGGAACCGTGGCCGCATTTCTGGATGGCGGTCAGATCGTTCTGATCCGAAGTCAGCAGCGGGTTGTCCGGCATTGTCTCATAGGGGCCGAACACGTTGTCCGACCGCGCAATCGTGACACAATGGGAGTACCCAGTACCACCTTCGGCCACAACCAGATAGTACCAGCTGCCAATGTGATAGATACGGGGACCTTCGGTGCAGCCGATGCCGGAGCCGCTGTATACCTTGCGGCGTTCGCCCAGCAGGGCGCCGGTTTCGGGGTCCATCTGCTGCACCAGCACGCCTTTGAAGCCGTTGACCATATTGACCAGGTAGCACTTACCGTCGGTATCATGCAGCAGCGAAGGGTCGAATCCGATGCTGTTCAAGTACACCGGCTGGCTCCACGGCCCTGTGATGGAAGCGGCACGGCTCATATAGTTATGGGTGTTGTACCAGCGGCCCTTTTTGGTGGTCACGTTGGTGACAAGCAGGTAGTAATACTGCCCATCCCAGCTCAGGTCCGGGGCCCAGATACCGCCGGAGTTGGGGTCCCCCCGCAGGTCCATCTGGCCGGGTTCGCGCAGCGGGCTTGGCAGCTGCTCCCAGTGGGCCAGGTCTTTGGAATGGTACAGGTTGACACAGGGCCACCATTCAAAGGTGGATGTGGCAATGTAATAATCGTCCCCGGTGCGGATCATGCAGGGGTCCGGGCAAAAGCCGCGCAGGATGGGGTTCTGGATGGTTTTCATACAAACATCAGCCTTTCAGGCCGCTGGTGCCAATGCCCTGAACCAGATAGCGGTTGAAGAACAGGAAGATCAGGAACACGGGGATCAGCGAAAGGGTGGACATAGCAAACATTGCGCCGTAGTCCGTGGTGGAAGCAGAGTCTGCAAACAGTTTGATGGCGATAGATACAGTATAGGACTGCGGGCGGCTCAAGTAAAGCAGGGGGCCCATGTAGTCGTCCCACTTCCAGTAGAACTGAATGATAACAGTGGTTACGATGGAGGGTTTCATCAGCGGCAGGATGATGCGGCTGTAAATCTGGTATTTGCTGCAGCCGTCAATGGTAGCGGCTTCGTCCAGATCCTTGGGGATGCCCTGCATAAACTGCATCATCTGGTAGATAAAGAACGCCTGGCCGCAGAAGTAAGGCAGGATCAGGGGTACATAGCCGGGAACCAGACCCAGGCGATAATAAATCAGGTACTGGGGAATCATGATGACCTGGGTGGGCAGCATCATGGTGACCAGCATGCAGGTGAACCAGAACTTGCGGCCGCGGAACCGCACACGGGACAGAGCATAGGCCACCAGAGAGGAACTGATGACGGTGCCGAACGTTGCGATAACCGTGATAAAGATGGAGTTTGTAAAGAAGGTTGCAAAGGTGGTGCCGCCAAAGCCTTTCCAGCCGGTGGCATAGTTTGTCAGCTTTAGCTCTTTCGGGATCAGGGACAGGGTGCCGCGCAGGATCTCGGCGTTGCCCTTGAACGAGCCGCTGATCATCCACAATACGGGATAAACCATCATAAAGCCGAACAAAATGACAAATGCGTGATACAGTACTTTGGTGACTGCTTTTCTGTTATGCATAACCGTACTCTCCTTCCCTGCTTAGTTTGCTTCGCTGAACACCCAGAACTTGGATGTTTTGAAGATGATGAACGTGATAAGACCCATAACCACCAGCATAAACCAGGACATGGCGCAGGCGTAACCCATATCATTGTACTTGAAGGCCTGGTTGTAAACGTACAGGGCGTACAGCATGGTGCTGTTGTTGGGGCCGCCGTTGGTGATGATCATAGCCTGGGTGAATGCCATGAAAGCAGAGATGGTCTGCATAATCAGGTTATACAGAATGATGGGAGACAGGCAGGGCAGCGTGATGCGGAAGAAGGACTGGTATCCACGTGCGCCGTCGATCCTGGCAGCTTCATAATAGCTGACAGGGATTTCTTTTAAGCCAGCGGCAAAAATAATCATCGAAGAGCCAAACTGCCAGACGGACATCAAAATCAGCGGGTAAAGCGCCAGTTTCTGGTTGCCGAACCAGTTGATGGTGCTCATGTCCATGTTGGCCAGCACGCTGTTGAACAGACCTTTGCGGGCAAACAGCTGTTTCCACACCAGGGCAACGGCCACACTGCCGCCAACCAGGGATGGCAGGTAGTACAGTGAACGGTAGAACGTAACCATGCGGCTGGGCCGGGTGAGCAGGTACGCCACCAGCAAAGCGAAAGTCAGCTTGAGCGGCACAGAGATCAAAACGTATTTTAAGGTGATGGCCAGAGATTTCAGGAAAACCTCGTCCTGGAACAGGCGCAGGAAGTTCTTGAACCCGATAAATGCTGCGGTTTTGGAGCCGAGCGAGTAGTTGGTGAATGCATAATAAAAGGAAATGCACACCGGAATCAGGGAAAAGCAGACAAAACCAAAGATAAACGGGAACGCAAACACATGGCCGACGGTATTATCTTTGTTCATGAACCTTTTCAGTGCCGAGGTGGAAGTTTGACCTTTCACGAAAGAATACCTCCCTTTCAAAAAAGGGCGGGCACAGCCCTTTCTTCCTGACCGTGCCCGCCCGGAGCATTATGAATTTGTGTTAAGGCTTACTTAGTGAACAGTGCAGCTGCATCGTCATAGGTCTTCTGGGCAGCTTCTTCTGCGGTGATCTGGCCGTCAACAACCTGCTGGATGTAGTTGCGGTAGTTATCAACAACCTCGTCCTGGCCATCGGGGCTCAGCACGTTGACCTTGTCTGGCATCTTGAACTTAGAAACCTTGTCCATAAAGTCGTACATGATCTGCTGGCCTTCGGTAGCGTTGGCAGACAGGGTCTCACGAACGGTAGCGTTTACAGGAATGCCGCGCTCGCCCTGCAGGATGTTGTTGCAGTCGGGGTCATTTTCGAACCAGCTGATGAACTTAGCAGCTTCTTCTTTCTGCTGGCTGTCCTGAGAGACGCAGAGCATCTGAGAGGACTGGATGACAGCGCCGGAAGGGCCATCGCTGGTGATGCGGGGCAGAGTTGCCAGCTTGAGGGTGCGGCCCTGATCCTGGCAGACGTTGTACATGGTCGGGAACTGGTTGGCAGCAACCCAAGCCATTGCAGCTTCGCCGGTTACCAGGAAGTCGTTTTCGATGTTGGTGATTTCAGCGGAAGCACCGGCATCGGGGTAAACCTCGTTCTTGATGGAGTCAGCACGCATCTGGATGTAGGGGGTCAGCATCTGGGGATCATCGAAGCCCATGCCGGTCAGATCCAGGTTAAAGAAGCTGTACTGGCCAACATCGCCATACTGTGCAACGTAAACGGAGCAGCCAGCGATGAATTCAGAGGTCAGCATGGAGGAGCAGCCGTAAATGCCAAGCTTTTCATGGATGGTGTTGGCAGCGTTTGCGTAGTCATCCCAGGTCCAGGTATCGGTGGGCTCGGCAACGCCGGCTTCAGCGAACATGTCGGGATCGTAAGCAATGCCGTAAGAGTTCAGGCCGTTGGAGATACCCAGCTGATGGCCCTCAGTATCCTGGGTGGTCTTCAGGTTGGCATCGCCGATGCCGGAAACATCCACAACACCGGAAGCGATGTAGTCATCCAGCGGATAGATCTTGTCCATGTACATGGGGAAGTTGCCGCCCAGCTGGAAAATGTCCCACACCTGGTCAGAAGCAACCAGGGTCTTGAGCTTGGTGAAATAGTCATCAAAGGAGTAATACTCGTACTCGATCTTTACGTTCGGGTGCAGGGATTCATACAGCTCGATGGCCTTGATGGTGCGGTCATGGCGGTCCTGAGAACCCCACCATGCCATGCGCAGGTCAACTTCTTCATCGCCGGTGGAAGCAGCGTCTGCAGTAGAGGATGCAGTGCTTTCGGCAGTGGAGGAATCGGTGCTTTCAGCGGCGGAGGAAGAGGCGGTGCTGCCGCCGCAGGCTGCCAGGCTTACGCACATAGCAGCGGCCATTGTGGCTGCAATAATTTTCTTTTTCATATGGTGTTCTCCTTAATGTCAAGCAGTGGAACGGCGGCTGGGCAAGCGATGAACCAGCTTTGCCGTTAACATTTTTTATTCAGGCGGTGTGCACCCCGTCTTTCTTTCAACACTGTCATTATACCTGCTGGAAAGCACCGAAAATACTAAAAAAATATGCAGTTTTTGCTACAAAACACAGTTTTCTTGACTTCCCCCAAAAACAGTGTATTATATATATCCATAATACATAAACACATTTTCGCCAATTTATGCACAATGCTAAAAGTTACAACTTTATGAAAGGACGTCTTTGCCAATGAGTCCCGAACGCGAACCGATGGAGAACGACTCCAACTCCCGCACGGCGGAAGAATTGGAGCAGCAAACTGTTGATGTTTATGTAGAGCGTGCTCTGCACGGCCCGGTGTTCCGCATGTCTTACGAGCACACCCACACTTATTGCGAAATTTTTTACCTGAAAAGCGGCACCTGCACCTACACTGTCAACCAGGGCCAGTGGCACCTGGAAGCGGGCGACCTGTTTATTGTGGCTGCGGGCGACCCCCACAGCACCCGCTACGAGGGCAAAACCAGCTGCGAGCGCATTATCGTGTTCTGTAAATCAGATGTACTTGCCGGTATGATGCGTGGCGACCCGACCGAAGTACAGCAGGCGCTGGAGCGCTCCTGCAAGGTGATCCTGAACGCCGAGACCCGCACGATGGTAGAAGCTCTTTTGGACCAGATGCTGCTGGAAAACGACCTGCCGCGCAAATATTCGGAGCAGGTGCTGGAGCTGGAATCGCTGCATCTGGTGCTGCTTTTGCTGCGGAATGGCATTTTCAGCCATGAAACCATGTCTCCCAAAGAGGGCTACAGCGCCGACATTGAGCGCGCGCTGAAATACATTGCGCTGAATTACCAGCAGCCCTTAACGCTGGAAGAAGTGGCCGGATACTGCAACCTGAGCCCCACCTATTTTTCCCGCAAGTTCAGGCTGATCACCGGGCAGACGTTCAAAGAGCATGTGAATTACATCCGGCTGCGCCAGGCCACCCAGATGCTGTTGATGACAGATAACTCCATCACCAAAATTGCCATGCTGTGCGGCTTTGGCAGCAGCAACTATTTCAAGGATCTGTTCCGCGCCAGCACCGGGCGTTCCCCCCGTGAATACAGAAAGCACTCCGGGCTGCCCATCCACCCCCACCTGCGGGATAACGGGTAACGCACGGAGTGCCGTAACCAAACCGTATTTTATTGTGCAGTTATTCCAGCGTCATGCCATATTTATCAAAAATGCGGTTGAACAAAAAGGCGTTGCAGTAGCTCGCCAGCCCCGGCGCCACCAGCAGCACCGGCCAGAATACAAAAACGCCCACGGCAAAAAATGCTACGGTGACCATCAGCGCGGCCAGAACAGGCATTACATTGCGCAGTGCCATGGCAATGCCCATCTTGAACAGCGCGCCGATGGTGTTATCGCACCGGGCAACCAGCGGGAAGAGCATGGTGATAAACAGCGCCCAACAGGCCAGCAGCACTACGCTGGTAAAAAACATTGCCCCCGCAAACACCGAACTGGTCTGCAGGCAGATCACCAGATCCAGTACCAGAAGGATGCCAACCGCCAAGTACCCCACCCACAGCGCGGTTGCCTGCTTGAGGTTCTGCTTAAAAGAATGGAAAAACGCGGGAATAAGCTGGCCTTCCTGCCCGCGGGCCATCTTTAAGGTAACGTAATACAGCGCCGTTGTGGCCGCACCTGCCGTTACCACCGGCAGGCAGCAGAGATACCACAGGCAGGACAAAAGGAAAAAATCCGCCAAATTGCCGATAAACTTCCAGATTGGATTTTCGAGACTGAAAAATTTCATGATGTGCCCTTCCTGTTGTTGGCTGCATGGTCAGGGGGCCCCCCTGCCGCTTGCGGCCATTTTTACTTTTGTAGGGCATGGTACCACAAAAAAAGAGAGCCTGCAAGGCCCGGCAGGAAGAAAGGCTGAAAAAATTTGGCGGCATGTTCAGCAGGAAGCGCTATCAAAAAAGTCTGCAATAAAGGCTGCCGCCTGCTTTCCCACGGTGTTATAGGCGCTCTGGTGGTATAAAAAACATGGTTGATTCTGCGTTTCAAACACCTATGTAAAGAGATTTTGACGGTGGTTGGAAAGTAAACTTGATAGTATTTTTGCGGAAATGTGTTATAAAGAATATACAGAAGAAAGGAACAAATGCGATGTACATAAGTAAACGACTAAAAGAACTGAGAACCGTAAGCGGTTTTAGCCAAGAAAAACTTGCGGAGCTCCTCGATGTTTCAAGGCAAACAATTTCAAGTTGGGAAAATGAAAGGAGCTATCCTGATGTTCACAATCTAATTATGCTCTGCGACATTTATTCCGTTTCTTTGGATGACCTTATGAAAGGAGATATAGAAACGATGAAAAAAGAAGTGGCCAACACAACTCTAAATAAATCCCCCCAAGATGCAATACAACTGATCCAAAGCGGCCTGGTTATGATTATAGGACTGCTTATTGCGGTAACTGGTCTTATCATTACGCTAAATGGTGGAAGTACCCTATGGGGATACGGATTGATGATTATTGGTGCTGCCCTTGCTTGCTTCTTTGCCTTTTATGCTGATTATCTAAAACGTAAAAATAAGATACAGACATATAAGGAATTGAGTGATTTTTACGATTATTCCATGAAGTTACTAAATCAAGACAATCATTAGGAAGCAAAAACTATGGAATTATTTGTTAGGGCAATACCGCATAATTCTAAGTGCCGATACGGCGAGCGAGGTGCGGCAGATGCTAAGCCAAAAGCGCAGATAATACTGGATGTCTTATCGAGCATTTTGGCAACGCAGATGCCGTGCCGCAGCCGCCGGAGCGGTGCTTAAGCCGTCAGGCGGGAATTGTGCGGTGTTGCCTTAGGTATTGTGCAGAAGCCGGTCGCTTCAACACCCTAAAGTGTATCTGGAACCTTAGCAAAAACAGCACCGCCGCCCGGGTTTTTCCCTTTGGGCAGCGGTGCCGTTTTTGTTTATGCTATTGTTGAGTTACGGGGCAAAGCCTGCGATCAGATCAGGCCCATCAGGCTGGGCAGACCCAGAGACAGTGCCGGGATATAGGTAACAGCCAGCAGGGCCAGCACCAATGCGACAAAGTACGGGATCAGCTTGGAAGTGACCTGCTCGATGGAAACATGGCCAATGCCGCAGCCGACAAACAGAACGGAGCCAACCGGCGGGGTGATGTTGCCCAGGCACATGTTGAAGATGAGCATAACGCCGAACTGGATCTCGGTCATGCCAAAGCTGGTAGCGATGGGCAGGAAGATCGGGGTAAAGATCAGGATGGCCGGGGTGATATCCATGAACATGCCGATCACCAGCAGGATGATGTTCATCAGCAGGAAGATGATGTACTTGTTGCTGGTCAGACTCATCAGGCCGTTGGAGATGGCTGCCGGGATGCCGGAGTAAGCCATAACAAAGGACATGGCGGAGGAAGCGGAGATCAGGAACAGGATGATACCGGAAGTTTTGGCAGAATCCAGCAGGATCTTCAAGAAGCTCTTGAACGTGATGCTCTTGTAGACGATGGAGAGGATCAGGCAGTACAGAACTGCGATGCCAGCGCCCTCGGTAGCGGTGAAGATACCGGAAACGATACCGCCGATAACGATGACGATGAGCAGCAGAGAGGGCACAGCGTCCCAAATGGTCTTGCCGATGCTCTTGCTCTTATCATAACCGGTAGCTTTCATGCCTGCCTTTTTGGCGCCGATAAAGGCAACCAGCATGCAGCACAGGCCCATCAGGATGCCGGGAACGTAACCAGCCATGAACAGGGTGGAGATGGAAACACCGCCAGCAACGGTGGAGTAAACAATGAATGCGGAGGTGGGCGGGATCAGCAGGCCGGTGGGGGCGGAAGCAATGTTGGCTGCTGCAGAGTAAGCGGGGTCATAGCCGTTTTCTTCCTCAATGGGGCTGATGCAGCCGCCCATGGCGGAAGCAGCAGCAACGGAGGAACCGGACAGTGCGCCGAACAGCATGTTGCCCAGGATGTTGGCCTGTGCCATGGAGCCGGGGATCTTGCCAACGAACAGCTGGGCAAAGTTGACCAGGCGCTTGGCAATACCGCCGTTGTTCATGATGTTGCCAGCCAGGATGAAGAGGGGCACAGCCAGCAGAGAGAAAGACTCAACGCCGGAGTTCATCTTCTGCATGGTGATAAAGGTGATCTGGTCCCAAGACAGGGTGGACATGGCGGTTACAATGGAAGAAACCACGATGCTGATGGAGATGGGCACGCCCAAAAACAGCAGCACGCCGAACACAGCAAAAAGGATAACGGTTGTCAGTGTAATGCTCATTGTTCTGTGCCCTCCTTAGCAGTCAACTTTTTCGCCGGTGATATCTTCATAAATGTTGATGATCTGGGCGATGATGATGAAAATGCCGGAAATCGGAGCGATGGAGTACACCAGACTGCGGGGGATGCCCAGCAGAGCGGAGAATTCACGGCTGGCAGAAACAGCCAGCTTGAAGCCGCCGATGGTGATGACGAAGATCGCCAGCAGCAGGATCAGGCCGTCGATGGCAACCAGCAGAGCGGTGTGGGCTTTGCCGGTGAATTTATCGCGCACCAGCGTCAGGGACATATGCTCACGGGTGGAGAATGCGTAAGCTGCACCGATAAAGCCGGTCCAGATCAGGCTGTAGCGCACCAGTTCCTCCGTAAAGGCAACGGGGCTGTTGAGGACATAACGGGAGAACACCTGGATGAGAACCAGGATGGTCATGAAAGACAGCAGAACGGCACAGGCAATGCTGAGGGACTTATCCATCCAGAACTTTACTTTACCCAAAAACTGTTTCATGTTTTATTCCCCCTCTCGTGCAGCTTCAATCGTATCCATCAGGGTCTTAACGCCGGGATACTCGTTTTCGTAAGCTTCGATCATGGGCTGGGTCGCTTCGCGGAAAGCTTCCTTGTCAACGTCGTAAACAAACTCAACGCCCATGGTTTCCTGTGCTTCCTTCACAGCTTCCTCAATGGCCGTATCCCACATGACCTTATGGGCCTCGGTGGAGTTGTGGGCAGCTTCCAGAATGATCTCCTGATCTTCCGGGGAGATCTGCTTCCATACCTTTTCGCTCATGATCAGAACGTCGGGGATCATGGCGTGCTGGTCAACGGAGTAGACCTTGCACACTTCGCCGTGCTTGCCGGTGGTCAGTGCGGTTTCGTTGTTTTCGGTGCCGTCAATGATGCCGGTCTGCAGGGAGGTATACACATCGCCGTAAGACATGGCAACGGGAATGCCGCCCAGATAGTTCATCATATCGGTCTGGGACTTCATGTCCTGCACGCGGATCTTCAGGCCCTTCAGGTCAGCCGGGGTGCGGATGGCTCTGTCTTTGGTGTAGAAAGAGCGGGCGCCGGAGGTGTAATAGGTCAGGGTAACAAAGCCGTCATCGCCGGTAGAGAGGAAGAAATCCTGCATCTGCTGGGAGTCCATGACATGGTAGAAATCCTCGGTATCATTAAAGATGTAAGGCAGGCCGAATGCGTTGTAGGCTTCGTTGTACGTTGCCAGACCGGGGGCAGAAACCTTGGTCATGGCGATAACGCCTGCCTGCAGCTGCTCCAGGTTCTCGTTTTCGCTGCCGAGCTGGCCGTTGGGGAAGATCTTGATCTGGACGCGGCCATCGGTCTTTTCGTTCACTTCCTCAGCAAACTGGGTCATGGCAATGTGGACGGTGTGGGTCTCGGACAGGCCGTGGGCCAGCGTCAGAACCAGTGGGTTTTCTGCGCTGTAGCTGGTGTCAGCCGTGGTGCTGGATGCGCCGCAGCCAGCCATCAGCCCGGCGCACAGCACAGCAGCCGTTGCCAGCGCTGCAATCTTTTTGAACATTTTGTTTCCTCCTTCTATTTTGTATCGCGTTTTACGGCGCGTTACATACCAATCAGATCAAACTGCTCAAACGAGACCATGACCTCATGGTCCTTTTTGGGGTTGGGGTATTTGACCTGCACGCTCTTCAGGCGCTGGCTGTAGTACCAGCCGCTCTCGGCTTCCTCAAACTTGCGGCGGTGCAGGAAGTGCGGCAGCTCCTTGCCGTCCAACTGTACATAGAACGGGGATTTTTCGCGGTGGATCATATCCAGATACATGCTTTCCACAGCGGTATCGTAATCGCCCTCGTTGGTAAAGTGAACGTAAGTCTTTACGCCTGCGGTCACGGCAATGCGGGTCTTGAGGTAAGCGCCCTTCAGGTACTCATTGGTGCAGCCGTCATCCTCGTACAGTACAAACTCGGAATCCACATCCGGTGCCATCAGGATCTCCAGCTCAGTGGTCTTTTCGGTCATCAGGTTGTGCAGGCGGTTGCCGCTCATGGGCAGGATAGCACCGCTGCGCACAAACAGCGGGATGCTGGAAATATCGACCGGTACCTCGATCGTCTGGCCGGGAGCGTACTCCTCGCGGGTGTAGAAGTTGTAGAAGCGCTCGTTTTCGTTCTCGGTCTTGGGCAGGTAGACAGGGCGCACGGTCTGGCCCTTTTCCACAACGTTGGCAACCAGCAGAGAATCGCCAAACATGAAGTCAACGCCCTCATCATAGGTGGCGGGGTCGTTCTGGAACACGGCGAAGGTGGGCTGCCAGATCGGCAGGCCGCTTTCGTGGGCGCGCACCATCAGGGAATACAGCATCGGGCTGAGCTTATAGCGGAAGTTGATGGCATCGCGGATGTACTGCTTTTTATCACTGAACATCCAAGGCTCGGTCACGGTGTTGTCGGTGTTGGTGGAATGGATGGAGAAGCGCGGCTGGAAGATGCCGTTCTGCACCCAGCGCACGAACAGCTCGGCCTCCGGTGCGGGGCCATAGAAGCCGCCGATATCGCAGCCGTGGTTGGAAACACCGCACAGGGCCATGCCCAGGATGGTGGCAATGTTGTATTTCAGGGTATCCCAGTGGGTCAGGTTATCGCCTGCCCAAACCTGGGCGTAACGCTGGATGCCGGCATGGCCGGAACGGCAGACCGAGAAGGGACGGCAGTTGGGGTCGTACTCTTCAATGGCTTCGTTGGAAAGCTGGCACATCAGGTTGCTCATCACCGGCTTCATGGTGCCGATGGTGCTGCCCTTGCCCTCAAAGTAAACTTTGGCGTCCTTGTCCACCATGCTGTCGTACTCACAGTTGTCGTTCCACAGGGAGCGGCAGCCGTAACGCAGCAGGGCGTCCTTGATGTACTGTTTCCAGTGTTCGCGGGTGGACTGCTTGGTAAAGTCCACAAACAGGCCGGGGCCGCCCCACCAGGTGCCCACCGCCAGGCCGTCCACACCGGCGTTATCATCAGATGCAGGCAGGAACATATCCTTTGCCTTCATCTCTTCCAACAGGGGGTGAACCAGCAGCATGCCGGGTTTGATGTTGGGCGAAACGATAATGCCGCGCTTGACCATCTGGGCAAACCAGTCAGCGGGGTCCTTAAAGCGCTTGTTGTTCCAGGTGAAGGTGCAGCGCTTGATGCCCTGCTCGGTTTCCACGGCGCAGTAGCCGGAGGAAAGCTGGAAGCCGTCCACGGGGATGTCCTCCTCATGGGTGGTATCAATGAATTCCAGCACAGCGTCATCGCTGTTTTCCGGCAATTCGGGGTAGTACATGGAGCTGCCCAGATAGCCCAGCGCTGCTTTGGGCAGCATGACGGACTTGCCGGTCAGATCGGTGTAACGCTCAATGATATCGCGGATGGAGGGGCCTGCGATCAGGAAGAGATCCACATCCCCGGCATCGGTGCGGTAGGTGGAGTAACGGTGCCAGTAGTTACGCTTTTCGCGGCCCATGTTGAAATCACATTCAGCGGTGTTGTGGTAAAAGTAACCAACTGCCTGTTTGGTACCGCGGTTCAGCTTGATGTAGAACGGAATGTGTTTGTACAGGGAATCGGTCTCCTTGGCATTGTAGCCCATGGCATCGCCGGGGGCCATGTTCATGTACTTTTCAGCCTTGTTGATCTCGCCGGATTTTTCGCCAAAGCCATAGAAGCAGTCGTCGGCTTCAATCTGGGAAGCGTGCATGCGGCGGTGGTTGGAATCCTCACGATAAGCAAGGTCGGGAATGTCTGCATGCAGCAGGCTGCCATCTTTATCGTATACCATGATACGGAAGGGTGCCTTTTCCACAACCACCTTCAGGCGGCTGCCCTGGATCACGGCCTGCTTGTCGCCATCGGTCAGTTCGGCAGCGGCGGTCTGCACGCGCTTGCGGCAGTCCTTCATCAGCTCGTCCGTGCGGGAGTCCCAGGCGGTCATGGTCAGACTGTAGGACGCTTCGTCCCAGTCCCCATCAAAACCGGCGCGGATACGCAGAATATCGTCCGTCAAAAACCAGATGCGGATCTCCACCGCATTGGTGGAAACCGAGAAGCAGTTTTCCAGCTTTTTGACCGGACCTGCCGTGTAGCAAACTTTCATGTACAAGCTCCTTCCCTTTTCTGTTTCATGTATTTGTCCGTTTTTTTGGCCTGCTTAAAAATTACGGTCACGCACTTTCTGCTCGTCAGTGGGCATATTGAACAGAAATCGCCATTCCTTTACCCATAATCCATAGCAGCCTTTTATTTCATCCCTATCATATCAAAGTTCGTTTATTTTTTCCTCACATTTTGTAGCCTAAATATTGCAAAATGTGATATAGTCGAGGTTGAAGGCCGAATAGGCAGTGGGACGGAGGTGGGATTGGGGATTTGGATTGGATGAGGTTGGCACATCTTCAGCACTGCTTGTTTCCTGCAGTTCTGGCTTTTCCTTTTATATTGTAAGCCGCAACCTGTCCACACCCAGCGTAACCGGGATCTATGGCAACACCGCACAATTCCCGCCTGACGGCTTAAGCACCGCTCCGGTGTATGCCGGTACGGATGATGTTCGGCAGTACAAATGCCTGTTCATTTGAACTGCTCAAAAGATGTAACTTTTTCGTGTACGACTCCCCATGTTTCTTGACGGGATGAGCCATTCAGGATATGCTATGAGCAGTTGGATTGCTCAGTCATTATGATACGCACCTCAAATGCCTTCGCCATAGACTTGCGCAATTTGATGGCGCAAGCTTTTTGTGGACAGGAGTGCTCACCAAAATGACGTTTGGAGAGAAATTCAAGGCTGAACGGGAGAAGCGGAAGCTGACCCAGCAGGAAGTAGCCGATGCACTGGGGATCAACAGACGTATGATTACCCGGTACGAGAACGGCATTTCCTTTCCGCGCACCAAAGGCGCTTACAGAAAAATCGCGGGTTTGAAAAGATGCTCAATGATCTCAAGGCACAAGCCTCTTACGAGGCGGATGAGATGGAACGCCTCAAAGCCGAAGGTCGAGAGAAATCCGCGACGTACCGGCAGTTTTTCGGCAACCGGCTCTTTTATAAGCAGCTGCTGAACACCTATAAGAAATACGGCTTAATGGACTAAGCGCATCCGGAAGAGAATGGAGAAAGACAGGTGATGTTATGAACTGGATCAATGAATTGTCGTGGTTATGGGAAACACTTGGCATTGCGCTTATTGCTGCGGCTGTCTGCGTAGCTTGCGCCGCTCTGATCTGCAAAGCAGCGAAGAAGAAAACCAACAAAAAGGTGTTGGCTGTCATCGGTGCTGCAGCGTTTGTGGGCGCGATTCTGGCGGTCATTCTGATTGCCCGGACACCGATGCCGATTTGATTAGACAGGAGGCTTTTACTATGGATAAGGAAAAATATTCGATCATATTCAGCAGCTTGACCGGCAACACAAAAAAACTTGCTGATACAATTCGCGCGGTGCTTCCGGCAGAAGACTGTGACTATTTCGGTGCGCCGAAAGCGGAAGAACTGCACTCCGAAATACTCTATATCGGGTTCTGGACGGATAAGGGCAACGCGGACAGTGCAACCTTGGAACTACTATCAAAGCTGAGAGACAAAAAGGTTTTTCTATTCGGGACGGCGGGCTTTGGCGGCAGCGAGGCATATTTTCAGAAGATCCTTGAGCATGTTAAGCAGTCTGTTGGCCCAAGCAACTCCGTGTTCGGAGCGTATATGTGCCAGGGCAAAATGCCGCAGTCGGTACGGGATCGTTATATGAAAATGAAGACACAGCCGGAGCATCCGGCAAACATTGACGCTCTGATTGAGAACTTTGACCGTGCCCTCTCCCATCCGGATGAGGACGATTTGGAGAGACTGAGGAAAATCGTTTTGGATCGACAATAGAACAGGGGGATTCCTTAGGCAATACCGCACAATTCCCGCCTTACGGCTTAAGCACCGCTCCGGCGGCTGCGGCACCTCGCTCGCCGTATCGTCACTTAGAATTATGCGGTATTGCCATAAATTAAAAAAGAACACTGCTTTTGAACCGCGGCGCAGGTGCGCCGCTCAAAAATTGGTGCGCTATCGAAAAATGCAGGCGGCAACCTTTTATCATCAAGTACCATAAAAGAACTGCTGCAAGCACTGCAAGCAGTTTTTATTCAGTCCTGCATTTTACAAATCATTCTACTGAAAATTCTACTATTTCATCATAAAAACTTTCTAAAATCCTGTCGGACGCTGTGGTACAATAAACCTATCATAAAATAACATTCCGCACCACAAACCACAACAAGACAGGAGATTTGCCATGCGTAACGTAATTTCCCTGAACGAAAACTGGACCCTGACCTTCCCCAAGGGCGAACGCCCGGCTGAGGCGGTTACCCTGCCCCACACCTGGAACGCGGTGGATGGCATGGACGGCAACGGCAGCTATCTGCGCACCACCGGTGTTTACACCCGCACCTTTACTGCGCCCAAGCAGCCTTTGGCCGGCGGCCGCACCTATATTGAAGTTCTGGCCGCAGCCCTTTCCGCTACCGTCAAGGTCAACGGAACGGTTGCCACCACCCACGAGGGCGGTTACTCCATTTTCCGCGCTGATGTGACGGATTTGTGCCATGACGGCGAGAATGAGCTGACCATTGAAGTCAGCAACGAAGATACGCCGTCCATGTATCCCTCTTCCGCCGACTTCACGTTCTATGGTGGCTTGTACCGCGGCGTCAACCTGATCAGCGTGCCCAACACCCACTTTGACCTGGATTATTTCGGCGGCCCCGGCATTAAAGTTACCCCCAAACCGGCAGCGGACGGCGGCGCCACGTTCGAAATCAAAAGCTATGTGACCAACCCGGACGAAAACTTTACCGTGCAGTACAGCATTGAAGATCCCTATGGATTTGAGGTTGCTTCTGCCACCCGCCCGGCTGATAACACCGCCGTTACCCTGTATGTGCCTGATGCGGAGCTGTGGAGCATGGACGAGCCCAACCTGTACACCGTAATTGCCCGCCTGCAGCGCCGCAATGAATCCTATGATGATCTGTACGTCAATGTTGGTGTGCGCAGCTACACCGTCACCCCGGACGGCGGCTTTTCCATCAATGGCGTGCCCACCCCGCTGCGCGGTGTTTCCCGCCATCAGGACCGCTTGTACAAAGGCAACGCTCTGAGCATTGACGACCATTACGAGGATGCCCAGATGATCAAGGAAGTCGGTGCCAACACCATTCGTCTGGCCCACTACCAGCACAGTCAGGATTTCTATAACGCCTGCGACTCCATCGGTTTTGCCGTTTGGGCCGAGATTCCGTTCATCAGCGTGTTCAAACCCGGCGAGGATGCCCACGCACACTGCCGCCGCGAGATGACCGAGCTGATCATCCAGAACTACAACCACCCGTCCATCATGTTCTGGGGCATTTCCAACGAAATTTTGATTGGCGGCATCAGCCAGGAGCTGGTGGAACGCCACCACGACCTGCAGAAGCTGTGTAAGGAGCTGGATCCCACCCGTTCCACCACCATTGCCCATGTTTCGCACACCCCGACCGACGGCCCCATGCACCACATCACCGACCTGGAAAGCTACAACCACTACTTTGGTTGGTATGGCGGCAAGATTGAGGACAATGGTCCCTGGCTGGACAAGTTCCACGCCGAGCACCCCGATATCTGCCTTGGCGTTTCGGAATACGGCTGCGAAGGCATCATCAACTGGCACAGCAGCACCCCCCAGTGCAAGGATTATACCGAGGAATACCAGGCCGTATACCATGAATATATGGCACAGGCCTTTGAGAATCGTCCCTGGATCTGGGCCAGCCATGTATGGAACATGTTCGACTTTGGCTGCGCAGCCCGCAACGAGGGCGGCGTGGCAGGCCGCAACAATAAAGGCCTTGTTACCATTGACCGCAAAACCCGCAAGGACAGCTTCTACCTGTACCAGGCATACTGGACCAAGGACCCGATGGTGCACATCAACGGCCGCCGCTATGCCCAGCGCGCCGGGGAAACCACCGAAGTCAAGGTTTACTCCAATCAGGACTGCGTGACCCTGTACCTGAACGGCAAGGAAGTTGGCACCCAGCAGGCCCACCGCGTGTTCCACTTTACCGTGGCGCTGGCCGAGGGCTTTAACACCCTGCTGGCCGTGGCCGGTTCCGCCAAGGATTCCATCACGCTGGAAAAGGTAGAGAAAGAGCCCGCCTGCTACACCCTGCCGGAGTTCAATGAGCGCCAGGAGGGCGTTGCCAACTGGTTTAAGCAGATGGGCAGCCTGGATCTGGAATCCCCGATGGAATTCCCCGAAGGGTACTATAATATCAAGGACTCTATGGCAGAGCTGGCCAAGAACGAGGAAGCTTTTGCCATTGTTGCCAAGGCCGTAAAGCTGGTCACCAACTTTGACCTGAAACCCGGCCAAGGGATGTGGAGCATGATGAGCGGCATGAGCCCCGAACACATGAGCGGCATGATCTCCACCGACCTGCTGGGGGATAAATTCCTGCCCAGCCTGAACGCCCAGCTGATCAAGATTAAAAAGTAATCCCCTGCCTTTTTAACCCCATAAAGGCAGACGGAACAGCAAGCAAAAACGCCAGAGCAGCGCCCGGTAAGGGTTGCTGCTCTGGCGTTTTTATTCGCGTATTATTGTTATTTTTGTCGTTGTTAATTCTTTTTCTTCCTGTGCGTCCGGTTTTGCGGTAAAAAAGTGTTTCACCTTTTCTGCCCCGGCTGCATCCATAGGGTACTGGGCTTTGATGCGCCCATCCTCAAAACGCAAAATTACCGTGCAGCAGGTCAGCAGCAAATCGCACTGGCTATGGAGCATCCGGTAGAACGCTTTTATGCTTTTCCCTCTCGCCCGCTTATTTGGCGCAGGTCAAATCGCTTGCCTTGGCCACATAATCAAACAGGCCATCGTTCTTTTCTTCCAGTGCCTTGATCATGTGATAGGTATACTCGTTATACGGCGTGGGAATGCCAAGTTCCTGCCCCATCCGCATCAGCGCACCGGAGAACATGTCAATTTCGGTGTGCCGCCCGGCATCCAGATCCTGTAACGTGGAATAGCGCGTTGCAGGTGGGACCAGGCTGCCATGGCGGGAACTTGCATCCACCTTGCTCAAATCAATGCCCTTTGCCACGGCAATGGCCTCCAGTTCATGGCACAAACCATCGCTGATGGCTTTCATGTGGGCACTGCTCTGGTAACAGCCAACGCCCGCGCCCAAAATGGCCTGCGGCAGATTGTTGCAGACATTCAGGCGGAACTTGCTCCAGATTTCTTCCTTAATATACGGGGTAACGCGGGAATGAATGCCCGTACCGGCAAGCAATGCTTCCACCGCCTGCACGCGCTCGCTTTTCAGTGGTGCGGCAAGCTCGCCATAGATAATGCCGATGGTGGTTTCGGGGTTGAAGTGGTAGCCGTCGGCTTCCTTGTGGGAGGCCACCTTGATGAGGGAGGGCAGAACATGTTCCGCACCGATTTTGGCGGCGATGATTTCCTCACTGTCCACACCGTTCATCAGGCTCATCACGGTGGTGTTGGGGCCAACGGCGGCGGCAATGCTGTCCAGTGCGCCGGGCAGCGCACCGTATTTCAGCGCAACCACCAATAGATCCACGCCGTTTGCTTCCTGCGGGGTCCAAACCTGCGGGCGGTAGGTGGTGCCGTTGATGGTGATTCCCTGTTGTTTCAGCCGTTCGGCACGCGGGCCTTCGGCAATTACAGCAAGGCGAATATCCTTGCGGGAGCTGAGTCCCCAGATGACATAAGAGCCGACTGCACCGGCCCCCAGAACAGCAACAGATTTGATTTGCATGCTTCCCTTTCCCCTTTCGCCTGCAGTACTTTTTCTATTCCCGCGGGTAATCGTTGTATTTCTTTGGGGCTATTGTACCATAAAGGAACGCTTTGGTTCAATTACTGCTCCATCGTATAGCTGACCCGATACTGGCCGGAGCCCACTTGGGCGGTCGGGCATCCGTTTTGTTCCGCAAAGGTCAGGCCGTCCGTTTCCAGCAGCTTGGCACCGGGTTCCAGGCAGATTTTTGCCGCTGCATTGGGTGGAATTGCCGCCGTAACGGTGATTTTCCCGTCATCAACTTGCCACTGCAGGGCATAGCGGCCAAAGGGGGTCTGGTGCCAGGCCTGGGCCCAGCGCAGCCCGCCACCGGGGCGCGGGGCCAGCCGTGCGGCGCAAAAACCTGCCGTGCCCGGCTGCTGGCCAATACCGGCGCACTCGCCGTACAGCCATGCCCCCACCGCGCCGTATGCGTAATGGTTGAAAGAGTTCATCCCTGCGGACCACATCGTGCCGTCCGGGCGGCGGCTATCCCAGTGTTCCCACACAGTGGTGGCCCCCTGCAGCACCTGATACAGCCAGCCGGGGTAATCTTTTTTCAACATCAGGTCATACGCCTGCTGCCAGCAGCCATTCTGGCTGAGCGCCGCGCAGAAATACGGTGTTCCCAAAAAGCCGGTAACCAAATGCCCGTTTTGTTGTTCCAACAGTTCCAGCAGGCGCTGGATCGTTTTCTGCTTCCACTTTTGCGGGGTCAGGCCAAAGCGCAGGGCCAGAATATGGGCTGTCTGGGTCTGGGCGGTCATTGCACCATCCAGAGTAAAAAAGTTTGCGGCAAAATCTTGGGCTGCCTGGCGGTGAACCCCCGCGTAAAGCTCTGCATCCTGCCGGTTGCCCAGTACCTCCGCCGCCAGCGCCAGCAGCTGGGCCGAAAGCGCATAGTACGCCTGGCTGGTCAGCGCCGTGGGGGTTGCGCCAAAATAACTGCCCGGTTCAGCGTCCAGCGCCACCCAGTCGCCCAGCTGCATCTTGAAATCAAACAGACCGTTTTGGGTGTTGGCGCGCATAAAATCCACCCAGCGCTTCATGCTGGGGTACTGGCTGCGCAGTATGGTATCGTCGCCATACATCTGGTACAGCACCCAGGGGATCACAGTCGCGGCATCGCCCCAGCCGGAAGCGCCATATGGGCAGTTTTTCATCAGCCAGTTGGCCTCGGTGTGGGTTTCCTCAATATTGGGCACCACATTGGCCACGCCGCCGTCCGGCAGCTGGTCCACGGCAAGGTCTTTCAGCCACTTGCTGTAAAAAGTCCAGGTATCGGCCAGCCAGCAGGCGGTCTCGCAAAAAATCTGTGCATCGCCGGTCCAGCCAAGGCGTTCATCGCGTTGGGGGCAATCGGTGGGCACATCCAAAAAGTTGCTTTTCAGCCCCCACAAAATGTTATGGTTCAACTGGTTCACCAGCGGTTCGGAACAGGTAAACTCCCCCGCCGGCTGCATGGCGCTGTGCAGCACGCAGGCGGTAAAATTGGCCGGTTCCGGTTTTCCCGGCCACTGCACCACCAGCGCATAGCGGAATCCCATATAGGTAAACTGCGGCTGCCAGGTCACCGTTTGGCTGCGAGCAAAGGTATATTGCATGGTGGTGCGGGCTTTGCGCAGGTTGGCCAGGTAGGGGTTGCCATCGGCGTCCAGCTCCTCAAAGCAGCGCAGTTCAGCCGTCTGCCCGGCTGTACCCTGCACGGTAATTTCCACCCGGCCCGCCATGTTCTGGCCAAAATCCACCACTGTGCTGCCATCCGGCGCGGTAAACACCCGCTGCGCCGGGATGCGCTGCTGCACGCATACCTTGCCTGCGGCCTGGGCGGCCAGTTTGGCGGCAGGGTACGGCACGGTGTGCACGGCGTGCCAGCGGCCTGCGGGGGTGTTTTCCGGCGTTTCGCATTCGGCCCAGTGGGGCAGTTCCAGCGCGGCATCGTATGCTTCTCCGTGGTAAATCTCTGAGAATATCACGGGTGCCTTCGTTCCCTGCCATGCTGGGCCGGTGTTCACGGTTTCACGGGTGCCATCGGCATACACAAGGGTCAACTGCATGGCAAAGGCGGTGGTATCGCCATAGTTGTTGCGGGAGCGGGTCAGGCCCATCACACCCTTGTACCACCCGGCCCCCAGCATTGCCCCGGCCATGTTGAGGCCGGGGTGCAGCATGGTAGTGACCTCATAGGTCTGGTAGAGCAGGCGGCGGTTATAGCTTGTCCAGCCGGGGGTCATCTCATCGGTGCTGACCTTTTGGCCGTTGAGATAAACATTATACAGCCCCAGCGCCGTGGTGCAGGCATACGCGGCCCGCAGCCCCGGCTTTACGGTGAACGCCGCGCGCACCATTGTACCGGCGGAGGATTTCCTGCAGTTTTCGGGGGATTCCGCGCTCACAAACTCGGCTTTCCACTCGGCTGCCGGGTCCAGCAGGGCGGTGATGAACACCGCCGGTTCGCTCCACAGGGTCTGCTGGGGGCCAGCAGCGGTATCGGCCCAAACCTGCACACGGGCGTAATATTTTTGCAGCGATTGCAGCGTCAGGCCCGCCGCGTGCACCGCGGTGGAGTTTCCGGTTTCACAGGTTTCATCGTACAGCAACGCGGCAAAATCCGGGGTCAGGGCAACTTGCAGGCGGTACTGCGTCTGGCGGATGTTCCGGCAGTTCCCTTCCAGCTGCCAGCCGAACACGGGGGTATGGTCCAGCCCAACGGGGGTCCGCTCATGGTCAAACCAGAGGCCGGTCACAGTCAGCATGGTTCACTCCCCCTTTTGCGCCATATACTGGGCAAACAACGCCAGCTTGGCGTACAGATCATCCAGGATCAGACGGCTGTCGATCCCCTTATACACCCGGATGGGCCGATTGCGGCCGATGGCGGCATAAGTCTGGTCCGCCGTTACATAGGGCGCGGGCACCCAGTCAAACTGGAAGCGGTGTTCATACAGCAGCAGGCCGGGGGCGGGGTTATCGCCCAAAACCCAGCTTTCGCCCGTGCGGAACGCGCTGGCGCGGGATTCCGGCGTTTGGCTGTAAGCCACCAGCTGGTCAAACAGGTAGCGGCCCACGGCTCCCTGGGGGCGCACACGGTATTCCAGTTCCGCCATACTGACCGGCATCATCTCGTACACATTTTTGGGCACCTGCCACACCGGCATGGTGCTGCCAAACACCACGTTGACGGCGTTGACATCATTGCCCAGGTTGAACTCCGGCCCGCCCACAGGGTACGGTGCGCCGCCGATCCAGATTGCGGTCAGCCGGCCCGCAATGCGGGGTTCCTGCAAATAGGCGCTGGCCAAATCGGTCAGTGGGCCAAGCAGCAGCACAAACAGCGGGCGGGTATCCTCTTTCATCGCTTCACGGATGATCAGCTTCGCGCCTTCGCTGGGCACCGGGGTAGCGGCATCCGGCAAGGCGTGGGGCGCACCGTGCAGCACCGGAACCGTCAGCTGCATCAGGACCGTCAAGTCTTTCAGACCCTGCCAGCTTTTCTGCATTCCGTTGGGGTCGCGGGTGCCAAAGTGGGCGGCCACCACGCCGACATTATCAAACTTGGGGCTCAACAGTGCCTGCACAACAGCAAACGGATCGTCCGCTTCGTTGCAAAGGTCGGTATCGGTAATTACACGCACCATTTTTTCTTCCGGCACGGGGAAGTTGTAGTGGGTACAGGTCATGCTTTCCTCCTATTTTATGTTCCGGGTGCTGCGGCTTGCAGTGGGGGGGGCAGCAGCCCGTTTTTTATTAAAGGCAACACCGCATAATTCTAAGTGCCGATACGGCGAGCGAGGTGCGGCAGATGCTAAGCCA
>SAUS01000081.1 GCA_004000625.1 Candidatus Cibiobacter qucibialis
ATCTGCCGTACCTTGCTCGCCGTATCGGCACTTAGAATTATGCGGTATTGCCTTAGGATGTAGTCGGGGGCGGAAAATTGCGTTTTATCCCGATAGAGACCGTAGGGGCGCACATTGTGCGCACACGGGTGTGTGACATATGATGGGGTGATATACCCGGATACAGCCCGATATGTGGAATCATGGCACAACACCCCGCCCTACAGCTGATTTTTAACGATCTACTATAATTTATATATTAAAGTTTTTTCGCCGAAGCCTTTTTTTCAAAAAAGGCTGGAAAATCCCGCGTGGAAAATCCCTCGTAAAACAGAAAGTGAGAACAAAGATGCCGAACCATGCCGAACAGCTGGCGCAGGAACTGAACCTGAGCCTGAAAAACGTACAGGGTGCCATTGACCTGATCGATGCCGGGAACACCATCCCATTTATTGCCCGCTACCGCAAAGAAGCTACCGGCTCTATGGATGACCAGGTGCTGCGCAACTTGGGCGACCGCCTGGAATACCTGCGCGGATTGGATAAGCGTAAAGAAGAAGTGACCGGCTCCATTGAAGTGCAGAACGCCATGACGCCGGAACTGCAGGCCGCTTTGGCTGGTGCCAAAACACTGGCCGAGGTGGAGGATATCTATCGTCCGTATAAGCCCAAGCGCAAGACCCGCGCCAGCATCGCCCGCGCTCGCGGCCTGCAGCCGCTGGCCGATGCTACCTTGAAGCAGGATGCGAACTTTGACCCGCAGACAGCCGCCAACGACTACCTGAACGAGGAAGTCCCCGATGCAGCAGCCGCTCTGGCCGGGGCACAAGATATCATTGCCGAAACCATCAGCGATGACGCTCACTGCCGCGCCGAGCTGCGCCGCTACTACCATGCGTTCGGCATGGTCAAAAGCGTAAAAGCTAAGGACGAAGACAGCGTATACACCCAGTATTATGATTATACCGAGCCTGTCGCCAAAATCCCTGGCCACCGTATTCTGGCCCTGGACCGCGGCGAGCGGGAAGGCTTTTTGAAGGTGAGCATTGCCGTGGAAGCGGAGCGCGCCGGGGGCATTGTGGCCTGGATGTTCGCCCGCAAAAAGACCGGCGGCACCAGCGCTGCCATTGTGGAAGCCGCGGCGCTGGATGCCTACAGCCGCCTGATCCACCCCAGCCTGGAAAACGAACTGCGCGCCGAACTGACCGCCAAGGCCGCCGAGGGTGCCATCACTGTGTTTGGCGAGAATCTGCGCCAGCTGCTGCTGCAGCCGCCCATCCGCGGCAAAACCGTGATGGGCCTGGACCCCGGCTACCGCATGGGCTGCAAGGTTGCCGTGGTGGACCCCACCGGCAAGGTGCTGGATACCAACGTGGTATACCCGGTGCCGGAATTCAAGCGGGTGGATCAGGCCAAGAAAACCATCAAGAGCATGGTGCTGAAAAACGAGGTGGAGGTCATGGCCATCGGCAACGGCACCGCCGGGCATGAAACCGAGGAGTTTGCCGCCGCCGTAATCCGTGAACTGGCCGAGGAAAAGGGGCTGCACCTGCAATATATGGTCGTCAGTGAAGCCGGTGCTTCGGTGTATTCGGCGTCCAAGCTGGCGGCGGAGGAGTTCCCGCAGTATGATGTCAACCTGCGCAGCGCGGTTTCCATTGCGCGCCGCTTGCAGGACCCGCTGGCCGAACTGGTTAAAATTGACCCCAAGGCCGTGGGCGTGGGCCAGTACCAGCATGATATGCCCCAGAAGCGCCTGAACGAAACGCTGGACGGTGTGGTGGAAGACTGCGTGAACAGCGTTGGCGTGGATCTGAACACGGCGTCCGCCCCGCTGCTGGCCCGTGTGGCCGGCATTACCAACGCTACCGCTAAAAATATTGTGGCTTGGCGTGAGGAGGAGGGCGCGTTTACCTCCCGTGCGCAGCTGAAAAAGGTCAAGGGCCTTGGCCCCAAGGCATTTGAACAGTGTGCAGGCTTTTTGCGCCTGCCGGGTGCCAAGAACCCGCTGGATGCAACCGCCGTCCACCCCGAAAGCTACCCCGCCGCCAAGGGCCTGCTGGAAGCCTGCGGCTGTGACGCCAAAGAGATCGGCACGGACGCGATGCAGAGCCTGCCGGTACGGGTGAAGAGCCGCGGCACCAAAGCCCTGTGCGAAGCGCTTGGCGTGGGCGAACCCACCCTGATGGATATTGTGTCCGAGCTGTGCAAGCCGGGGCGCGATGTGCGCGACAGCCTGCCCAAACCCCTGCTGCGCAGCGATGTGATGGGGCTGGAGGACCTGAAGCCCGGCATGGAGCTGAAAGGTACCGTGCGCAATGTGATTGACTTTGGCGCATTTGTAGATATCGGCGTGCATCAGGACGGACTGGTGCATGTTTCCCAGATCAGTGATAAGTTTATCAAGAACCCGAGAGATGCGCTGAAAGTGGGCGATGTGGTGCAGGTCAAGGTACTGAGCGTGGATACAGCCAAAAAGCGCATTGCCCTGACCATGAAAGGCGTGCCCCAGAGCTGAAAACCTGGCCGAAAACCGCAAAAATCAGCACTTTTCGGCAGAGCATGAAATTATGTTGCCGGAAGGAAAAGCCAAATAGACAGTTTGAATGTGCAACCTGCCAAAACAGGAACAAAAACCGTTAAAATACAGAGCTGAAAAAACAAAAACTAAAGTCGGAAAAGTCAAAAAATAAAGAAAATTCGTGAATAAAGCGACAAAACTTTGGCAGCCTGTACAAAGCGGAACATGAACAAATTTGTCTTTTGTGCATCCCGATGAAAAAATGGCAACAATGAATCTAACATAGGTACGCCGGATAGAATTATGCTATAATGCAGCTGTAAGGAAAAGGAAATGTGGGTTCCGCCCTTACCGCGCAGGCATGATGGCCTGTGCCGGGTTTTATTTATGGAGGTCATTATTATGGTAAGACAAGTCAAGGTTTCCAACTTCGCAGAAGTACAGGGAATCGTGTCTGCCGCTGCCAAGTGCTACAATGAGGTCGGCGTGCATGACATGAAGGGCAGCATTGCTGATGCAAAGAGCATTCTCGGTATGATGAGTCTGGACTACAGCCATCCGGTCAAGATCGTCTGTGAGGACGAACATGACCTGGACTGTGTGATCCAGGCACTGCGCCAGTAAATTCAGCTGCCCGGCGGGCTGGCTTTCAGCCCCGGAGGCAGGAATAAGGAAAAACAGAACAGGGCGGTTGGCCATTTTGGGACGGCTGCCCTGTTTTTTTGTTGCTTGGCGGGCGATTTTGCCCCCACACCGTGCTTGCAATGGGCGGTCAAACGCGGTATAATGTTTTTACATTGCCATTTGCGGGTGGTGCCCGCGCGGCAAATTGAAAGTATAGTAAGGAGACCCCACAACATGAAACAAAAATTCATCAGTCTGGCTCTGGCAGTCATGCTGCTGCTGGGCGTAACGGGCTGTGCCATGTCCACCCCGGCCAGCGTGGGCAGCATTGGCGGCGTTGATATCCCGGCCGGCATCTACCTGCTGGCCCAGTATAACGCCTACAACACCGCTTCCGGCGCAGCAAAGCTTGCCACCGGCGAAACCGCCAGCAACGTGAAAGCCGTGCTGAAAGCTGAGTGCACCGGCACCATTAACGGCGAGGAAGTTACCACCGACGGCGCAGATTACGTTGCCCGCCTGACCCTGCGCAGCCTGCAGTATTACGCAGCTGTGGAAAAGAAGTTTGACGAGCTGGGCGGCACACTGGACGAAGCCGCTACCGCCGAAGCCGCCAAGACCGCCGATACCCAGTGGGAGAATAACAGCGATCTGTACGCAGCAAACGGCATTTCCAAGGCAACCTTGGAAAAGTACCAGCTGAACAGCAAAAAGGCAGATGCCTGCCTGAAGCTGATCTACGGCGAAAACGGCAGCAGCCCGGTCACCGAGCAGGAATATGCCGATTACATCAACAACGATTGCTACTACCTGGAGCTGGTCCAGCTGCCGCTATTTGACCAGAGCACTTATACCTTTGCCAGCGACGACCAGAAAGCCGAGATTGAAGCCTTGGCCAACCAGTGCCGTGATGACTTGGCCGCGGCTACCAGCGAATCTGCTCTGTACAATGCGGCAATGACCTATGTGCCGCAGGCCTTTACCGCACTGGGCAGCAGCGTGGAAGCAACCCAGGCACTGTATTACACCGGCAGCGGTCTGTTTACGCCTTCGGACCTGTCCAGCTACAACACCAATGACGGCGGCAACAGCATTACCGATGCGGTAAAAGCAGCCGGTACCGGCAACTGGACGGTGGCCGACCTTGGCATGAGCTACATGATCGTGCGTAGCCTGGACCCCATGGAGCAGGGCACGGTGGATGATTTTGTGAGCCGCTATAATCTGCTGGACGCTATGAAGAGCGATGCTTTGCAGGACGAGTTCTATGCAGAGGGCGCCGAGATGGAAAATAACCTTTCCGCCAGCGTGATGAAGACCTACAGCGCATCCAAAATCAAAAAGACCGTAAAGTAATCATCGGGCACCAAAGCCGGAGCAGTGCGGGTTCAAAACCGGCATGCCCCGGCTTTTTTGATTTTACAGAACAGCCAAAGATGTAAAAAAAGGGGAACACTTACATGAAGCAAACAAACATGCGTATGCTGGCATTGTGTGCGGCGCTTTGCCTGTGTGTGGCAACAGCAGCGCCCGCCTATGCGGAAAGCACCCGTCAGACCCCACGGACCAGCTTTGTGGAAACGCTGCTGGACATCCCGGTGCTGGGGGATATTCTGCGGTTTTTCAGCGGGGAGGAACCTTTGAGCCAGGCGGCAACGGCGGAAACCGCAACGGGTGAAACCGCTACACCGGAAACCTCCACCCCGGAAACTGCCCCCACGGCCACCCCGGAAACGGCAACCCCGACCCCGGCCCCCACGCCGGGCGGTTCCTCCACACCGGAAAGTGCGGCAACGCTGCCGCCCACCGGTACCCCGCAGGTATACCCCGCGCCGGATATTGTGGTGATGCCTACAGCCACCCCGGCCATTACCGCGGCCCCGCAGCAGGAGGAAGAAAACAATACCAGTGACGAGCCCCCCGCTGCTGCCGCCACATCGGCCCCCGCGGCGGCAACGGCAACTCAGCGCCCGGCTGCAGCCATGCCGCACCCGACCACGAAGGCTACCCTGAAAGACCCCACCGCCGCCCAGGCGGAAGCAACCCCCATGCCCACCCTGGAACCCACCGCCACGCCGGAGCCGACCGAAAAGCCGACCCCGGACCCGGAGCAGGTGCAACGCCAGGAACAGGCCGCCCAAACCAGCAGCAAACTGCCGCTGTATGTGGCGGTGGGCATTGCCGTGGTGTGCGCCGGCATTGTGGCAGCCGTGCTGATCAGCCGCCAGCTGCAGAACGCCCAGGCACAGACCCAGAAGCAGAAGGACGAAAAGTCTGCTTACCACCGCAAGAAGGGCGGCAAATAATGCCCGCTGCCCCCACAAATATACCCGCACAAGCTGCGGAAGCAGGAGATAGGATATGACGGATTCCCGCTGGAAAAACCTGGCGCTGGAGGTCATCGGCTGTTTTGTTTCGGCCCTTGGCCTGTACAGCTTTGCTGTGGCGGCCGGGGTGCCGGTAACTGGTGTGGCCGGTATCGGTGCCATTTTGTTCCGCCTGTTTGGTCTGCCCATTGGTGTGACCAACATTATTATGAACATCCCCATTGTGCTGATCTGCTTCAAGTACCTGGGCAAGGATTTCTTTTTCCGCAGCGTGCGGTGCATGGTGCTGTTTGCCATTTTTACGGACTATGTGCTGGCTGCGCTGCCGGTGTACCAGGGGGATCGCATGCTGGCCACCATCTGCGGCGGTGTGATCAGCGGCGTGGGGGATGCGCTGATTTATATGCAGAACTCCAGCACCGGCGGCCTGGATTTTATCACCATGGCCATCAAATCCCGCCACCCGCACATGCCGTTCGGCAACCTGACCTTTGCGGCAGCGCTGGCGGTCATCCTTGCAAACGGGCTGGTGTTCCATGATGTGGATTCCATCATTTACGGCCTGATCTTCAATTTTTTGAGCTCTTACATCATCAACCGGATGATGTTCGGTTTCAACGCCTGTATGATGGCTTTGATTGTGACGAGCGACGGCCCCGCCGTGTGCAGGATGATCGGCGAAAAAGTGGACCGCGGTTCCACGATATTGAAAGGTTACGGCGGCTATTCCCAGGATGGGCGCGATGTGGTGCTGTGTGCCTGCAGCTCCAAGCAGCTGTATATCATCAACCGCGAAACCAAGCGCATTGACCCCGGCAGTTTTATCGTGATGCTGCAGGCGAACGAGGTGGAAGGCGAAGGGTTCAAACGGCTGGAACTGGGAGAACAGAGTTAGGAGTTAGGAAGTAGGAGTTAGAAGCTGCAGCGGGGCAGGAAAGGCGCAGAACAAGGCAAAATGCGTATTTTCGGAGAAAAATGCGGGGGTTCCTTGCAAAACAGTGCAAACCGCTGTATAATAAATTGTCACTTAACAGAAAAGGGGAGTTACCTATGGAAACGATGGGCAGCCTGCGCCGTACCAACTATTGCGGCGAAGTGAGTATGTCAAACGTTGGCCAGGAGATGACCGTTTGCGGTTCCATCGCCCGTGCACGCGACAAAGGTGGTATTATTTTTGCCGACCTGCGCGATACAACCGGTATTTTGCAGCTTGTTTTTGATGAGGATACGCCGAAAGACGTTTTTGCCAAAGCAGAAAGCCTGAAAAGCGAGTATGTTGTGATCTGCCGCGGCCTGCTGCGTGAGCGCGCCGCCAAGACCACCAAGATCGCCACTGGCGATGTGGAGCTGTATGTCAGCGAACTGCGCATTCTGAGTGAAGCCCAGACCCCGCCGTTCGAAATCCGCGATGATATCAACGTCAACGATGACCTGCGCCTGCGTTACCGCTACCTGGATCTGCGCCGTCCTTCGATGCACGAGCCCATTGTGCTGCGCAGCAAGATCATGCAGATCATCCGCAGCTATTTCTGCGATAACCACTTTACCGAGATTGAAACCCCGACCCTGATCAAGTCCACGCCGGAAGGTGCCCGTGACTATCTGGTGCCCAGCCGTGTGCAGCCCGGCCATTTCTACGCCCTGCCGCAGAGCCCGCAGCTGTACAAGCAGATTTTGATGCTGTCCGGCTTTGACCGCTACTTCCAGATCGCCCGCTGCTACCGCGATGAGGACCTGCGCGCTGACCGCCAGCCGGAGTTCACCCAGGTGGACGAGGAAATGTCCTTTGTCAATGAGGACGATATCATGACCATCAACGAAGGTCTGATCAAGCGCCTGTGGAAAGAAATGCTGGGCGTGGATGTGCAGACCCCGTTCGTGCGTATGCCGTGGGACGAGGCTATGGGCCGTTTTGGCTCCGATAAACCGGATACCCGCTTTGGCCTGGAAATTGTGGATGTGACCGACATTTTTGATGGCACCGAGTTTAAGCCCTTTGCCGCAGTGTTGGAGCAGGGCGGCAGCATCCGCGCCATCAATGCCAAGGGCCTGGCTGGCAAGCTGACCCGCAAGCACATTGACAAACTGGGCGAGGTTGCCAAGACTTATGGCGCTAAGGGCCTGGCATTCAGCCGCCTGACCGAGGAAGGCACTTCTTCCAGCTTTGAAAAGTTCCTGACCGAAGAGGAAAAGGCAGCCCTGTACAAGGCGATGGAGCTGGAAACTGGTGACGTGCTGCTGATCGTCAGCGATGCTGACTGGGTCAAGGCCTGCACCGCGCTGGGCCAGGTTCGTTTGGAAATCGGCCGCAAGTACGGCCTGATCGACCCCGACAAGTTCAACTTCCTGTGGGTGGTGGACTTCCCGCTGTTTGAGTACAGCGAGCAGGAGGGCCGCTGGATGGCCATGCATCATCCGTTCACCCTGCCCAAGGCAGAGGATATTGACAAGGTGGAAACCGACCCCGGTGCCTGCCATGCCGTGGCATACGATATTGTACTGAACGGTGTTGAGATGGGCGGCGGTTCTATGCGTATCAATGACCCCGCTTTGCAGGACCGCATGTTCAAGGCCCTGGGCTTTACCGAGGAAAAGGCTCGCGAGAGCTTTGGCTTCCTGATGGATGCCTACAAGTTCGGCGCACCCCCGCACGGCGGCATGGCTTACGGCCTGGACCGCATGGTAATGCTGATGCTGAAGAAGGATTCCATCCGCGATGTCATCGCATTCCCGAAGGTGCAGAACGCAGGCGAGCCGATGTCCGGCGCACCGGATATTGTTGACCCGCAGCAGCTGAAGGACCTGTCCATTGCATTGACGTTGACAGAGTAAATATTAAAGTTAAAAGCCCCGCCGGGCGGCCATTGATGTGGCTGTTTGGCGGGGCTTTTGGTGTTGGTGGGAAAAAAAGAGGGCGGTTAAGGTATAGGCACGAGAACGTTTTAAAGAAAACATCCCGTTATAAAATGTTATGTAAGGAGCAGAACAAAAAGAGCGGCAAACAATAAAAAGACAGCTGCTCATAAAACTCTTGGGCAGCTGCCTAAATTATAATTAAATATAATATTGTATTAAAGTTTCTTCGGTTCCCTTCTTTTCAAAGAAGGAACAAAATCCCCCGTATAAATCTTAGGCAACACCGCACAATTCTAAGTGCCGATACGGCGAGCGAGGTGCGGCAGATGCTAAGCCAAAAGCGCAGATAATACTGGATGTCTTATCGAGCATTTTGGCAACGCAGATGCCGTGCCGCAGCTGCCGGAGCGGTGCTTAAGCCGTAAGGCGGGAATTGTGCGGTGTTGCCCTTACTCTTTTGTCACAAACACCAGGCCTGCGCAGCCGGGGCCGGCGTGAGAGGCAATGACGGGGCCAAGGCGGGCAACGCGCCCGCCGGTCATGTGCAGGTTTTCGTGCATGTAATGGTGGAGGGGGGCCAGTACACCTTTTTCGTCCGAATACAGCAGAGCGTACCCGTACCGAGGGTCCACGCCGCCCATCTTTTCAATGTTCTTAAACATTGCCACAAACGCGCCGGGGCGGCCGCGGGCCGTATCCGCCAGCTTGATTTGCCCATCCACGACCGAAAGCACCGGCTTGACACCCAGGGCACCGCCCACCAGCGCCACCGCGGCGGGCAAACGCCCGCCCTTGTGCAGGTGCTTCAGGCTGTCCACTACGGCCAGAACGCGGATGCGCTGCTTGAGCTGTTCCAGCTCAGCGGCAATCGCGTGCGCGGGCAGGTGCTCCTCGTCGCGCAGGCGCAGCGCTTCGCGAACCAGGATGCCCTCGCCCTGGGATGCCGTGCGGGAATCCACAAAAAAGACATCCTCAAAATCGCAGCTTTCCGCTGCCAGCCGCGCGCACTGATAGGTGCCGGACAGGTTAGAACTGATCAAAATGGCAATTACCTGATCGCCGTTCTCCTTGGCATCCTCAAAAATTGTCATAAAGGATTGGGGGCTGGGCTGGCTGGTGCGGGGGGGAACCTTGTCCACTTTCAAATGTGCATAAAATTCATCAGCCGTCAGCTCCACACCGTCCAGCCCGCCGGTGCCATCGGCAAAGGTAACGGACAGGGGCACAGTGTACACGCTGGGACGGGCACTGTCGGTCGCGGTCAGATCGGAAGCGGAATCAGTCAGAATACGAATCATACGGAAAAACCTCTTTCTGTGCGGCAGCGCCCGGCGGCAAAAAACAGCGCTGGGATGCAACATGATTGGGTGGTAAGCAATCGTGAATACACATAATTTTAACACAATAAAAAAAAATGTCAAATATTTGAGCAAATATTTACAAAAAGGTAAAAAAACAGCCGCACATCAGCGTGCGGCTTGGGGAATATGAGCAATAAAATTTTAAAATCAGACAGCTGTACAAAATATTTTGTACAGACGTATAAAAGTTCGGATGCTGTTGGTGGATGGTTCAGATGTTGTGTGAGCGGCAAATTTCGCAATGCAGGGGGGATTGCATTAGGTTGACGGGCGGCCAATGAAAGTATGTGGCTAGAAAGCCAAACGCACGACAGGGGAAGGGTTTATTCCGCTGAATTTAAGGCAACACCGCACAATTCCCGGCTTGCGGCTTAAGCACCGCTCCGGCAGCTGCGGCACGGCATCTGCGTTGCCAAAATGCTCGATAATGTCGGGTTGCGGTACCCGCATCGTG
>SAUS01000082.1 GCA_004000625.1 Candidatus Cibiobacter qucibialis
CCGCTCCTATTTTTACCTGCCAACTCCGCAAAATTTATCCACAAAAAGCGCCCGGACGGTTGAAAATTTCAGCCGTCCGGGCGCAGTCGTTTTGCCGTTTTGGGGTCATTTTGGGGTCAAAGTTACCAGAATGTTGCCACTTTTGCCATAATGTAGAAAAAAGCTCGTTGAAACTTGCCGTTTCAACGAGCTTTTGTTGGTTGCGGGGACAGGACTTGAACCTGCGACCTCCGGGTTATGAGCCCGACGAGCTACCATCTGCTCTACCCCGCGATATTTAGTTGCTCTCTCTTGAGTGCCTAAATAGTATAGCATCCACATCCCGCAATGTCAATACCCTTTATAAAATATTTTTTGCACCCTGCCCCAAAAACAAAAGCCCGCGCAAATTAGTGGTTGAATCCCCTAGTTAAAACGGGTACTATTATAATAGAAAAGGATCGCCAAAATCCGGCAGATATCCCTTGCCCGGCGGGCGGCGGTGCAAAAAATAAACGGTGCCCCTGGCGCAGCAGCCGGGAACGCTGTGAATGAGGTTAGGAAAGTTATGAAACGTCTGGTCGTTGGGGTTCTGGCACACGTGGACAGCGGAAAAACCACTCTTTCGGAAGCACTGCTCTACCGTGCGGGCAGCATCCGCAAGCTGGGGCGCGTAGACCATCGGGATGCATTTTTGGACACCGATGCGCTGGAAAAAGCCCGCGGCATTACCATTTTTGCCAAACAGGCCGTGCTTACCCTGCCGGCCGGAACGGTGACAGGCACCCCGCTGGAAGAGACTCAGATCACCCTGCTGGATACCCCCGGCCACGTGGACTTTTCGGCGGAGGCCGAGCGCACGCTGCAGGTGCTGGATTATGCGGTGCTGGTCATTTCCGGCACGGACGGCATCCAAAGTCACACGATGACATTGTGGCGGCTGTTGGAGCGCTACCATGTGCCAACCTTTATCTATGTCAACAAAATGGATCTGCCCGGTGCGGACAAAGCCCTGCGCCTGCGGGAGCTGCGGGGCCGCTTTGGGGATGGCTGTGTGGACTTTACCCCCGCCGTTCCGGCGGAAGAACGCGCCGAAGCCCTTGGCGTGTGCAGTGAACCGCTGATGGAAGCCGTGTTGGCAACAGGAACGGTGCCGCAGGCGGATCTCATCACGGCAATCACGCGGCGGCAGGTGTTCCCCTGCTATTTTGGCGCGGCTCTGCGGCTGGATGGCATTGACGACCTGCTCAATGGTCTGCAGCGGGATACCCGCATGCCGCCGGACGCCGGCAGCTTTGGCGCGCGCATCTTCAAGATCGGGGCAGACGAATCCGGCGCGCGCATGACCTACCTGAAAGTGACGGACGGCGTGCTGAAAGTCAAATCCAACCTGGTATCCCGCCCAGATGTCCGTGTGGAGTTTGAAGAAAAGGCCGACCAGCTGCGGGTCTACTCCGGCAGCAAATACCGCCTGGTCAGCGAAGCCCCGGCGGGCACCGTCTGTGCGGTGCTGGGCCCCACAAAAACCTATCCCGGACAGGGCCTTGGCGTACAGCCGGATGCCCGCCAGCCGATACTGGAACCGGTGCTGAACTACCGGGTGGAGCTGCCGGAAGGAGCTGACCCCCACTATGCCCTTCTGGCCCTGCGCACCCTGGAGGACGAGGATCCACAGCTGCATGTGGTGTGGAACGCCGCTCTGGGCGAGATCCACCTGCAGCTGATGGGTGAAATTCAACTGGAAATTTTGCAGAGCGTGCTGCAAAGCCGCTTTGGATTGGAAGTGGCCTTCGGCGAGGGCGGCATTCTATATAAAGAGACCATCTCTGCCCCGGTGGAGGGCGTGGGCCATTATGAACCGCTGCGCCATTATGCGGAGGTTCATCTGCTGCTGGAACCCGGCGAGCCGGGCAGCGGCCTGCAGTTTGCCAGCATTTGCCGCACCGATGCGCTGGACCTGAACTGGCAGCGGTTGATTTTGACCCACCTGGCGGAGCGCAGCCACCCCGGCGTGCTGGCCGGTGCGCCGCTGACCGATGTGAAAATCACCCTGACGGCAGGCCGTGCCCACATCAAGCACACCGAGGGCGGGGACTTTCGCCAGGCAACCTACCGCGCCGTGCGGCAGGGGCTGCGCACCGCGGCGGCCCGGGGGCAGGCGGTCCTGCTGGAACCCTGGTATGACTTCCGGCTGGAAGTCCCGCAGGACTGTGTTGGCCGCGCCATGGCCGATCTGCAGCGCCGCTGCGCGGAATTCAGCACGCCGGAAAACGAGGATGGCCTGGCCGTCATTACCGGCAAAGCCCCGGTTGCCGAAATGCGGGGCTGTGCGCGGGAAGTGACCGCCTACACCCGCGGGGCGGGCCGCCTGAGCTGTATGCCCCGCGGCTATGCGCCCTGCCACAACACCGAAGCCGTGCTGGAAGCCATTGGCTACCAGCCGGATGCCGATACTGAAAACCCGGCAGATTCCGTATTTTGCAGCCACGGCGCGGGCTACCTTGTCAAATGGGACGAAGTTCCCGCCCACGCCCATGTGGCCAGCGGCCTGGGGCGCAACGCGCCCGGTGCCCAGCAGGCGAAACAGGAAGAAGCGGATGCCTCCGATGAAGCATCCGATGCCCGCCGCCGTGCTGCCGCTTACTGCGGCACACTGGAGCAGGACAAAGAGCTGCTGGCGATTTTTGAGCGCACCTATGGGCCGATCAAGCGCCGGGGGGAAGCCGCAGGTCAGCATGACCAGCTTGCCGCGCGCAAAGCCTTCCGCAGTGTGGGGCCAAGCCAGAACCGTACCCCCGCTGCACCGCCGCCCAGCGGGCCGGAGTACCTGCTGGTAGACGGCTACAACGTGATTTTTGCGTGGGATGAATTAAAGAAGATCGCGGCGGAAAACCTGGATGCCGCCCGCCGCCGGTTGATGGACATTCTGTGCAACTATGCGGGCTACCGCAAGTGTGTGCCCATCCTGGTGTTTGATGCCTACCGCGTCAAGGGCGCCGGGCGGGAACAAGAAACCTGGCACAACCTGCATGTGATTTATACCCGCGAAGCCGAAACCGCCGATATGTTCATCGAGCGCGCCACCCATGAGCTGGCCAAAAACCACCGCGTGCGGGTGGTCAGCTCCGATGGTGCGGAACAGATCATTATTCTGGGCAACGGTGCGCTACGGGTATCTGCCCGCGCATTTGAGCGCGAGGTGCGTGCCGTGGAAGCCGAGATCCGCGAATTTTTGGACCAGTAAGGGAATACTGCATCCATCCAAGCGCCGATACGGCGGGGATGATGGTAGAGTATATTGAAAGGCAGGAAAACAATGGATTTTATGCTCAGCCGTGCCACACGGGTCACAGCGCAGTGGGCCAGTGCGCCCGTGCAGCATGCCGTGGCGCGCTTTTGGCGTGATATGGAAATGACTCTTTCCACCACCGGTTTTGTGCCGGATAACCGCCTGATGATCTGCCTTGCCCCCGCCCTGCCGCCGGAAAGTTATACGCTGGATGTGACGGAAAACCAGCTCACCCTCTGCGCGGCGGATGATTTGGGCGCGGTGTACGGCCTGCTGGATATCAGCCGTCATTACCTGGGGGTAGCACCATTCTGGTTCTGGAACCAGCAGCAGTTTGAGCCCAAACCCTTTGCCACTGTGCCGGAGGGCCGCATTACCGGGCCAGCCGCCGCTGTCGGCCTGCGCGGGTGGGATCTTTCGGATGCACCATGGCTGTCCGCCTGGGCGGATGCCACCGAAAACGGCTGGGAGATGATTTTTGAATCCCTGCTGCGCTACCGCGGCAATATGGTGCGCACCGACAAACAGGCGGACCTTGCCGCCGCCATGGGCCTGCGCCCTGTGCAGAACCCGCAGACCCCGCTGGGGGCTGCCCCGCAGCAGGCTGCGGCGGAAAACCCGGAAGAACGCCATAAAATCTGGCAGGATTCTATCCGCACTCTCAAAACCAGCCCGCGCATCTGGGCGCTGGGCATTGACGGGATGGGGGGTGACCCCGATGGCACAGCCAGCACTGCGGCGCTGCAAGAGCAATGGCAGCTGCTGAACGCCACGGTGCCCGGTGCCGCTGCCTATATTCTGCTGCAGGGCGAAACCGTTGCGCTCTACCAGGAGGGAAAACTCAAAATCCCGGATAGCGTTATCCCCGTTTTAACCCCGGCCCCCAGTGCCAGCAGTGCGGGCGGCCCTGGTCCCGGCGCGCAGCACGGGCTGTGGTTCAGCCTTTGCCGCCGCGATAAGCTGACCGGCAACCCCATGACCGCCTACCCCGGCGGCGATACCGCCGTTAACGGAATGCTGCAGGGAGCCTGGCGCGGCGGGGTGCGCAGCTTCTGGATGGTTGGCACCGGGGACCTGCGCCCCTCCCTGATGGAGTTGAATCTGACCGGTGCTTTGTGGTGTACCCCGGATACCGACTGCGCCGCGCAGCGCACGGCTTACCTGCGCTGTACCTACCGTGCGCCGGATGGCTGGGCACTGACGGACAGCGCACTGGAGGATCTTTCGGTCTGCCTGCGCGCCCGTGCCGAAAGCGCCGTGCAGGCGGGCAGCCCGCCGCAGCCGGTGGGCGAAGCGTTCCTGACCCGCAGCACCCGGCTGTTTGCTTCGGCCTGGCTGTGCGGCAAAACGCAGGGCCCGATTCAGGAACTTGCCGCTCTGCTGCCCGCAGAAAGCTATGCGGAACAGCTGGCTGCCTATCAGCAGCTCTGCACTTCCGCGCTGGAAAATTATGAAACGCTGCTGCCCGGCTGTTCTTACGCCGGGCGGGCCACCACGCCGCTCTGGCAGGAGCAGGTGGTGTTCAGCGTGCGGCTGTACCTGTACGCCCTGCGCGGGGCGGTGCGCTTTTGCACCGCGCGGGAGCAGTTTTTGGATAAGGACTGGCAGAACTGCTTTTGCACCCTGGGCCGTGCGGCGGATGATTTTGGTGCCATGGCGGCTCTGCTGCAGCCCAAAACTGGGTTCTGGGCCGGCTTTTGCAGCGATACCATGCTGGACGGCGCACTGACCGCCCGCGTTCTGACCGGTCTGATGGCGATTCCCCGCGCAGCCGGGGACGGGCCGGATTATGCCGCCTGGCAGGCTTCACTGCCTGGTGCCCCGGCGGCCCCCGTGCCGGATTTTACCCTGTACCGCGCCCTGGTGCAGGCGGAAACGAAAAAAGTGTAAGGGCCGGGCCGAAAATGCACCGAAAAATCCATGTGTTACCCTGAGCTTTTTGAGCACCGAGATAACCGGCGGCTTTACCGGCTGCACCGTTGGCATGTATGCCTCTGCCAACGGCACCGCCAGCACCAACTACGCCGCTTTCTACTGGTTCGCTTACCAGCAGGTGCGAAACAGGTTGCGCTAAAATATGACAATCAAAAGCAGCCTCCGCCGCCGCGGGGCTGCTTTTGGTTTATAAAGTCGCATTTTGCCGTGAAATTGAAACGTTTCATCAAAATGAATACTACTTTCTTGTTATATTCGACAAGGAAAACGGTTGCGATTCGTGCAAGGCTACAATTTTGCACTCAAAATCCAAAAAACGATTGATTTTTGCAAAACACGGGTGTAATATAAAGCCACAGAAAGGTTGGAAACGTTACCAACCCGTGAACCACACCGACCCGCAACGGTGCAACTGGTTCCATTTAAAAAGGAGGACAATACCATGAAATCCAAGCAAACAATCTCTCTCGCCCTGGCATCCATGATGGCTGCCGGCCTGCTGGCAGGTTGCGGCTCCACCGCATCTTCCACTGCTTCCTCTGCTGCAGAAAGCACCGCAGCTTCTTCCGAAGCTGCCAGCTCCGAAGCAGCCGCCACGGCAGATACCACTGCCGCCGGCAAGGTCTACTACCTGAACTTCAAGCCCGAGCAGGATGAAGCCTGGCAGGCCCTGGCAAAGACCTACACCGAAGAGACCGGCGTTCCCGTTACCGTTGTGACCGCTGCTTCCGGCCAGTACGAAACCACTCTGATGAGCGAAATGGCCAAGAGCGATGCGCCCACCCTGTTCCAGGTCAACGGCCCTGTCGGCCTGGCCAACTGGAAGGATTACTGCTATGACCTGACCGGCTCCAAGATCCTGGGCGACCTGACCAGCGATTCTTACGCCCTGAAAGATGGCGACGCCACCGTGGCCGTCGGCTACGTTATCGAGAGCTACGGCCTGATCACCAACAAGACCCTGCTGGAAAAGGCCGGTTACACCACCGATGATATCAAGAGCTTTGCAGACCTGAAGAAGGTTGCCGAGGACATCACCGCCCGCAAGGACGAACTTGGCTTTGCAGCATTCACCTCCGCCGGTATGGATTCTTCCTCTGACTGGCGCTTCAAGACCCACCTGGCCAACCTGCCCATCTACTTTGAGTACCAGGCTGACGGCATCGGCACCACGGATGCCATCAAGGGCACCTACCTGGATAACTACAAGGACATGTTTGACCTGTACATCAACAACTCCACCTGTGCTCCTACTGAGCTGGCTGGCAAGACTGGCGATGACAGCCGCAACGAGTTCCTGGACAATGAGGCTGTCTTCTTCCAGAACGGTTCTTGGGAATATAACAACCTCGTCGGCGATGGCAAGCCCTTCACCGATGACGACCTGACCATGATCCCCGTCTACATTGGCGTGGGCGATGAGGCCAACCAGGGCCTGTGCACCGGCACCGAGAACTACTGGTGCGTAAACAAGGAAGCCGACCAGGCAGATATCGATGCAACTCTCGACTTCATCTACTGGTGCGTCAGCTCTGATGAGGGCACCAAGGCCATGGCAAACGATATGGGCTTTGTTATCCCCTTCAAGAATGCTCAGGAATCCCCCAACCTCTTCGTTAAGGTTGATAATGCTCTGACCGCTGAGGGCAAGACTCCTGTTGCCTGGTGCTTCTCCACCATGCCTTCCGAAAACTGGAAGAACGGCGTTGGCTCTGCTCTGACTGCTTACGCAGCCGGCACTGGCGATTGGAACGCTGTTGTGACCGCCTTTGTGGATGGCTGGAAGACCGAAGCTGCCCTGAATGCAGGCTGATATGAACCAAAATAGCGAAACCTGAATGTTAAAAGCGGGGCGGGCGATGATTCGCCCGCCCCGCTCTTTTATGTGCTCAAGGGGGTACTGTTATGGAAAAAGCGATCCGGCGCTATTGGCCCGTGTTCGTGCTGCCCACCCTGCTGGCCTTTATCATCGGCTTTATCTGGCCGTTTATCTGGGGCGTGGCGCTTTCGTTCTGCAAATTCACAACTGTTCAAAATGTTACCTTTGTTGGTCTCGGCAACTATGCCAAGATCTGGCTGGATGATACCTTCACCCATGCGTTCTGGTTCACTGCGGTGTTTACTGTGGTGTCCACGGTGCTCATCAATGTGCTGGCGTTCGGCATTGCGCTGCTGCTTACCCGCGGCATCCGCGGTACCAACATCTTCCGTACCACCTTCTTTATGCCCAACCTGATCGGCGGCATTATCCTCGGCTATATCTGGCAGATTCTGCTCAACGGCGTACTCAGCGCACTCGAAAAACCGCTGCTTTCCCTGAACGCCACGTACGGCTTCTGGGGCCTTATCATTCTGATGTGCTGGCAGCAGATCGGTTACATGATGATCATCTACATTGCCGGCCTGCAGAACGTGCCGCTGGATCTGATCGAAGCCGCCAAGATCGATGGCGCAAACGCCAAGCAGATCCTGTTTAAGATCAAGATCCCCATGGTTATGCCCAGCATTACCATCTGCACCTTCCTGACTTTGACCAACTCCTTCAAGCTGTTTGACCAGAACCTGTCCCTGACCGGCGGCGAACCGGCCAAGCAGACCATGATGCTGGCTTACAACATTTATGATACCTTCTATGCCCGCTCCGGACCCCAGTGGAAGGGCATCGGCCAGGCAAAGGCTGTTGTGTTCTGCCTGTTTGTTGTGGTGCTGGCCGTACTCCAGCAAAAGCTGACCCAGTCCAAGGAGGTGCAGCAGTAATGGAAAAAACCATCAAAAAACCGGTGGAAGAAAAACCTACTGTTGGCAAAGCGGACCGCCGCATCAATGCCATTCTCAGCGTGGTGCTTGGAGTGCTGTGCGTTGCATGGATCTACCCCATCGTCATGATCTTCTTTAACGCCCTCAAAACCGAGCGCGCCATTACCACCTCCCGCGCGTTTGAGCTGCCCACAGCCGAAACCTTTGTCGGCCTCAAAAACTATATTTACGGCATCCAGGAAATGGACTTTTTGTCTTCCTTCTGGTATAGCCTAGTCATTACGGTCAGTTCCGTTGTGCTGATTCTGCTGTGCTGCTCCATGTGCGCATGGTTCATCACCCGTGTCAACGGCAAACTTTCCAAACTGATGTACGGCTTGTGCATGTTCAGCATGGTGGTGCCGTTCCAGATGGTCATGTTTACCCTGGCCAAAACAGCGGATACCTTAAAATTGAACAACCCTTACAACATCTGCATCATCTACCTCGGCTTCGGTGCCGGTCTCGCGGTGTTCATGTTCACCGGCTTTATGAAGAGCATGCCGGTTGAAATTGAGGAAGCCGCTATGATCGATGGCTGCAACCCGCTGCAGATTTTCTTCCGCGTGGTTTGCCCGATCTTAAAGCCGACGATGATCTCTACCGCAATCCTGGAAACCATGTGGGTCTGGAACGACTATCTGCTGCCCACCCTGGTGCTGGATATCAAAACCTACCGCACCATCCCCATGGCGATTCAGTATTTCCGCGGCAGTTACGGCAAGGTGGAAATGGCGCCCATGATGGCCTGCATCATGATCACCATTCTGCCGGTCATTATTCTGTATCTGATCTGCCAGAAGTATATCATTGACGGTGTGGTGGCCGGTGCTGTAAAGGGCTAATGGCTGCGGCACCCTGTTGCCGGAAGGAGTTTTCTGTGTATGACCATCAAAGATATTGCAAAAGAATCAGGGTATGCCATCGGCACGGTTTCGCGGGTGCTCAACAATAACCCCAGCGTCAGCCCGGCCGCCCGCGCCAAGATTCTTGAGGTCATCAAGCGGTATAATTACCAGCCAAACTCCAACGCCAAACACCTGAAACAGCAAAGCAGCGATGGCCTTGCCCTGATCGTAAAGGGCACCCAGAACATGTTGTTTGTGGACATTCTGGAAAAAATGCAGGCTATCCTGGAGGAACGCGGATATGTTTCCACGGTCTATTATATTGATGAAGAAGCCAACGAAGTTGCGCAGGCCGAACTGATCTGCGCCGAGCGCAAACCTTATGGCATTGCTTTCCTTGGTTCTAACCTGGAATACTTCACACCGCAGCTGGCGGAACTGCGTGTTCCATGCCTGCTGCTGACCAACAGCGCCGCAACCCTGAACATCCCCAACCTGTCCAGCGTCAGCGTGGACGATGTTTCGGCATCGTCCCTGATGATTGAGTACCTGTATGCGCAGGGTCACCGCAAGATCGGGCTGATCGGCGGCAAGCCAGACCAGTCCCGTCCCAGTCTGTCCCGTCTGACCGGCAGCCAGAGCGCTATGTTCCGCCTTGGCCTGCCGTTCGAGATGGAAAAGCAGTATGCTTATGCCCGGTTTTCGCTGCAAAGCGGATATACCGCCATGGAATACCTGCTCAAGCACTGCCCGGATATTACGGCAGTGTTTGCCATGTCGGACCTGATGGCCCTGGGCGCGATCCGTGCCCTGAATGATCATGGCCTGCGTGTGCCGCAGGATATCTCGGTTTCGGGCTATGACGGTATTGCGCTGGGGCGCTACAGCACCCCGCGGCTGACCACCATCCGCCAGAACTCGGAACGACTGGCCCAGCGCGGTGCGGAAATTCTGCTCAACTGTATTGAAAACGGAAGCAGCGCGGTGCATGAAGTGGTTCCTTTTGAATTGATTGAGGACGAAAGTGTTGCGGCTTTGCCCAATCATTGAACGAACCAGACATATGCGGAGTATATAAGGCAACACCGCACAATTCCCGCCTTACGGCTTAAGCACCGCTCCGGCGGCTGCGGCACGGCATCTGCGTTGCCAAAATGCTCGATAATGTCGGGTTGC
>SAUS01000083.1 GCA_004000625.1 Candidatus Cibiobacter qucibialis
ATCTCCGGATAGATGCCAAGCGGCAGGACTTCATCCGTAGAGTCGGTATTGTAGCTGTCGTGGTGAATGTTGGCGTCGCTCTTTGCCATGTAGGGGTTCTCATCTACCTGCTTGGGGTGCAGGGCTTTCACGGGCAGTGCCGTAGAGGTGGGTTCCTCCGCCGCGGGCTGTACCGCAGCAGGCTGTGCGGGAGCTGCCGAAGCGGCGCTGCTGTCCGCAGGGGGCTGCGTTCCGCCGCAGGCAGCCATGGAAAGGCACAGGGCAGCTGTCAGGGACAGGCTTAACGCAGAATGGATGATATTTCTCTTTTTCATAAACCGTTCTCCTTGTTGTGTTCGTTGCGGTCAGACCGGAGCGGCGCTTTCTTGTCCAGCCAGCTGCAAAAGCCCTGCCGTAAAGCGTCTTCGGTCACCGGCTCGAGCAGAAAGTAGTCTGCGCGCAGCCGGAAGGCGTGGAGCGAAAAATTCAGGTCACTGCACCAGATGATGCGCGTTTGGGGACAAAGTGTGCGCAGATGCTCTACCGCGTTCAAGCCATCGACACCCGGCAGGGCGATCAAGGCATTGGTCAGCGGCTCGTTGTGTGCGGCTTCAAAAAAGCTTTCCTGATCGCGGTAACAATCCATTTGGGGAAACAAACAATGCTCGGCGCAGAACCGTAGGAGCTGCTCTGCTAAAAAGGCTTCCTGCGCCATGCTGTTTGTCAGCACGGCGATTCGATGCACAACACCCCTCCTTTCCTTCTGCCGTCGTTGGGGGTTTTTCTGTCTTCAGTATACGGGCAGGCGCAGCTTTTTCAAGGCATTTGGCACGAAAGCCCGGTTTCCGGCACGAAATCCCGGTTTCTGCTGCGACAGAACCGGGCAACTGTGCTATAATCAGGATGAAAGATTTTATAAAGGAGGTTGGAAGCTGTTTGTAAGCAGCTTTCCGGTATAGCATGAGAATTGCAATTGTCGATGACCTCGATGCGGAGCGCGCGCAACTGAAGGAGCGCCTGGTGCGGCAGCTGCGCGCGCGCGGCACAGAGGCGGAGCTTCTGGAATTTGACAGCGGAGAGGCTTTTCTGGCGGCAGAAAACGAGCAGCGTTTTTCCGCCGCATTTCTGGACATTTACATGGAAGGCTTAAGCGGCATGGAGGCGGCAAAGGAGCTGCGAAAAACCGATGTAGACTGCCTTCTGGTTTTTACCACGACCTCGACAGACCATGCGCTCGAGGGCTTTCAGGTGCGGGCGCTTCATTATCTGGTCAAGCCCTTTTCCGAAGCCGAGCTTTCTGCCCTGCTGGATGAGATGTTCTCAAAGCTTCCGCGCCCCGAGCCGATTCTGACGGTGAAGGTCGATGGCAGTGACATCCGTTTGTGCTACCGGGATATCGTTTCCGCCGAGCATTTTGCCCACATGATCAGCATCCGCACCACCGCCGGCAAAACGCTTGCCACGCGCCAGAGCTTCAAGGCGTTCACAGAGCCGCTCAAAAAAGACCCTCGGTTTTTCGTCTGCGGTCGCGGTGCAATCGTCAATATGGAGAACGCTGCCGATTTTCAGGATGCCGCCTTTTGTATGACGGACGGCAGCCGCATCTATGTCAGTCAGGAGCTTTTAAAGGCAGCCCGGCAGGCATTTATGGAGTTTCTATTGCAAAGGGGGCGTGTGGGTTGAAGGACCTCCTGCGCCCGATTTTGGAGCTCACCGTGGTCTTTCCGGGTCTGCTGCTCGCGTATTTTCCGGTGCGCTCTTATTTGAAGCAGCCGCCCGCAAGGCTTGCGGCATGGGCAGTGCCGCTGCTGCTCGGGCTTTGCCTTGGCGGCGGACTGCTTTGCTATTGTTTCAACAGCCCGACTGCGCTCCCCCTGCTGGTTATCACACTTGCGGCGAGCCTTCTGTATGTCAAAACATTGCAGACCTCTCTCTGGAAGTCCGGAACGATTGCGCTGGCGGTCTGCGCGGTGTTCGCCTGCCTGAACAGCTTATCCCGCGCCATCGGCGCGGCGATCACACTGCGGCAGCAGCTGCCGCCGGATAAGCCGTGGTTCTGTTTTGCTGCCTGCATTTTTTATAATGCGGTCTGCTGGCTGATCACTGCCGCAGCGTATTATCCCGCCACCCACGCAGTGCGCATGATGGTGGAGGATGATAACTTTGCGCAGACATGGTATGCGTTCTGGGTGCTGCCGCTTGTGTTCATTCTGCTGAACCTTTTCATGATCCCGCGTTACCCGACGACGCTTCAGACCGGGCGGGTCTTGCAGGTCTACATCGTTATGAGCATCACACTTTTGTTTTTGATGCTCTTCTTTAACGCGATCTTCCTTCTTATGGCGATCAGCATCAACCGGAACGCGAGATTGCAGCAGGAGAACCAGTTTCTTTCCATGCAGCAGCAGCGCTACGAAAGCCTGAAAGCCGCCATCGAGGAAGCCCGGCAGGCACGGCACGATATGCGCCACCAGATGAATCAGCTCTCCGCGCTGGCTGAAGCGGGAGATTTGGACGGTCTGAAGGCTTATCTTTCAAAAACCGTCTCCCGCATCCCGGAGCTGGATATGAGCTTTTGCGAAAACCGGGCGGCGGACAGTGTTGTAGGCTATTACTGTGCCCTTGCAAAGCGTGAGGGAATTTCCTTCTGTGCCAAGCTGGATCTGCCGCAGACGCTTCCCGTGGACGAGATCGATATGTGTCTGGTGCTGTCGAATCTTCTGGAAAACGCATTCGAAGCCAGCCTTCGCACCGCTCCCGCCCGGCGGAAGATCGAGGTCACCGCGTATGTCCATGCCGCGCGGCTCGTGCTGATCGAAGCGGAAAACGCCTTTGACGGGGAGATCAACGAAAATAGCGGAGTTTTCCGCTCGTCCAAGCGCAAGGGAAACGGCATCGGAATCCAGTCCGTCCGCTATATCGCAGAAAAATCTGGTGGAGTAAGTACAGTCACCTATCAGGACGGGCTGTTCTGCGCAAAGGTCATGCTCTGCGGGTAGTTATGCCCTGCCTTTCCAAAACGGCACGGCCACAGATTTCAGCAGTCTCGCTTCCGGTAAGCCCTGAACAAATCGAATTGCCGTATTTGCAAGGATGTTAGATTTTACCACGACTTGATTCGGTGAGCAACAAGGCAATATCAGTGTTTTTTCCGAAATGCTCTTAATATCCTCCAAACATGAAAAACACCCCTGCCAATCCATGTGTCATCGCACATTTCATTGGCAGGGGTGCTTGTGTTTATTGTAGGCTGCTTTCCGTTTTACTGATGCAAATTATCAAATTTGGTGGTAAGTTGGTGGTAAATCCACATTGTTCCAGCATCACATATCATGATTTTTAACGGACATAAGCCATTTTTTTCATTTTACTGTTCAATGGGCTTCATCGTCGGGAACAGCAGAACATCGCGGATGGAGGCGCTGTCGGTCAGGAGCATGACGAGACGGTCAACGCCGAAGCCGAGGCCGCCCGTGGGGGGCAGGCCGTATTCCAAAGCGGTAACATAGTCGTAATCAACCTGGGCTTTGCAGTTGGGCTCGATGGCCTTGCGCTCAGCAACCTGGCGCTCAAAACGTGCCTTCTGGTCGATGGGGTCATTCAACTCGCTGAATGCGTTGCCATACTCGGTGCAGTCAATGAAATACTCAAACCGCTCAGTAAACGCCGGGTCATCGGGCTTGCGCTTGGCCAGCGGGCTGATTTCGACAGGATAATCATAGATAAAAGTAGGCTGGATGAGCTTATCTTCAACAAATGCATCAAAGAACTCTGCCAGGATCGCACCTTTGGTCGGAACTTCGGGCAGCTCCACATGGTGCTCCTTAGCAGCGGTGATGGCATCCTCATCGGTTTTCCAGTCATTGAAATCAACACCGGAATACTTCTTGACGGCCTCCACCATGGTCAGGCGCTCCCAGTGACCCAAGTCGATCTGCTTGCCCTGGTAGGTGATCTCCATGCTGCCGCAGACCTTGAGAGCCAGGCGTTTGTAGAGCTCTTCCACCAAATCCATCATGCCGTGGAAATCAGTGAATGCCTGATACAGCTCAATGGTGGTAAATTCGGGGTTATGCTTGGGGTCCATACCCTCGTTGCGGAAGATACGGCCAACCTCATATACACGGTCCATGCCACCCACGATCAGGCGCTTGAGGTAAAGCTCTGTCTCGATGCGCAGCACCATATCCATATCCAGCGTATTGTGATGGGTATAGAAAGGACGGGCAGAAGCGCCGATTTCAAACGGGGTCAGGATGGGGGTATCGACCTCCAAAAAGCCCTTTTCGTCCAGGTAAGCGCGGATCTCTTTCAGGATCTGGCTGCGCTTGACAAAAGTATCCTTGACTTCGGGGTTGACGATCAGGTCAACATAGCGCTGGCGGTAGCGGGCTTCACGGTCAGTCAGGCCATGGAACTTTTCGGGCAGAGGCAGCAGACTCTTGGAAACCAAGGTCAGCTCATGCACGCGCACGCTCAGTTCGCCCATTTTGGTGCGGAACACTTCGCCGGTGCAGGCAATGATATCGCCCACATCCATCTTTTTGAATGCGGCGTATGCTTCATCGCCCAGCAGATCACGCTTGACGAAGATTTGGATATCACCTTTCGCATCGCGCAGGTGGGCAAAGCTGGCCTTGCCCATAACGCGCTTGGACATCATACGGCCAGCCAGGCTGACCATACGGCCGGTATCTTCCTCAGCGGGCAAATCTTTATATTCTTCTTTCAAATCAGCAGAGAAAGCATCCTGCTTGCATTTGGTGATGGTAAACGGGTCGTGGCCGGCGGCCTTGAGGTCGGCCAGCTTCTGACGCCGTACTGCCGCTTCCGATGCGGCGTTCTGGGGGGCGGACTGCTTGTTCTGTTCCATGGCGCAGGTTCCTTTCCTGTTTTTATATCCGGGGGTGATCAGCGGCTGCGGCTGACACCCAGAATGGTGTATTCCAAAATATTGCCGTTGGGCAGGGTAACGTCAACCTTATCGCCAGCCTTGTGGCCGATGAGGGCAGCGCCGACCGGACTTTCATCGCTGATGCGGCCCTGGTCGATGTCGGCTTCGGTAGAACCGGTGATATCATACTCTTCAGCTTCGTCCGGCTCATCGCCTTCTGCCAGGATGCGCACATGCATACCGATAGAAACGGTATCCAGGCTCAGGTCACTGTCGTCCATGATGCGGGCAACCTTCAGGGTAGCTTCCAGGTCAGCAATGCGGGCTTCAACCACAGCCTGCTCTTCCTTGGCGGCATCGTATTCCGCGTTCTCAGAAAGGTCACCGTAACCACGGGCAACCTTGATCTTTTCAGCAATTTCGGAACGCTTGACAGTTTTCAGGGTGTCCAGTTCTTCTTCCAGCTTTTTATAACCCTCATGGGTAACAACAACTTCTTTGGCCATTGTCAATATCTCCTTAGCAATTAAAAAGTCGTGCGGCCCGGTGGGAGCCGCACTAGCTTTAATATTTTATCGTTTTTTCCTGTCGCTGTCAAGTAGATTTTAGCGTTGCGGCTCTGTTTTTCCTTTCAGGAAAGCCACACTGCGCCGGTGTTTTTCAAATGGCGGGTTCTGGGGGTTCGACGGTGCAAATTACTGCTTCCGCCATACATTTTCAGCATTTCTGCGCTGTTTTTTGCTTTGTTTTGTCTGAACCATCTGCTTTTTAATCGCTTCATATTGACCATTGGCGTAAAACGTGGTAACATGTAGATGTTATATAGCATGCTGGCGCAGGGATACTGTTGCCGGCGGTTTTGCATGTATGTATGGTTTTTGTGCCCATTGGATATATTATTTTATGCAAAAGGGAGGGTTTGCGCCGTTGAAGCGTTTTTTGTGTGCGGTGATCGTTGCTGCGCTGCTGTTGTTCTGTGTTGCCTGCGGCAGCCATGCGGCCGTCTCCGCTGATTCGATCGCAACTGCCGCACCCACGGCATCCTCATCCCGCAATATTCGCAGCGAACCTATTACCGTAAACAGCACCGTGGCTGACGCTGATACCGTGAACAATGCACAGACCGCAGCCCCCACTACGGAAGTAACCGAAGCTCCTGCGGAAAGCGAGGCCGAAGAGGTGGATACCCCTGCTACCGGGGATTTTCCGGTGCCTTACCTGGCTGCTGTGCTGGGGTTGATTCTGGTTTGTTCCGCGGGCCTGGTTATGCTCAAGCGTATCTGATTTTATTCGTCCATTCCAAAAGGGAGGCCGCGCGGCTTCCCTTTTTTTACCTTATGGCAACACCGCACAATTCCCGCCTGACGGCTTAAGCACCGCTCCGACGGCTGCGGCACGGCATCTGCGTTGCCAAAATGCTCGATAATGTCGGGTTGCGGTACCCGCATCGTGCTTCGGGGGCAAAAGCCCCTCGCACTCTGCGACCGCTGCCCCTGCTTCGGTTCGCTGTTTCCGCCACTGGCGGCGCTCACCTTTGCAGCATCCAGTATTATCTGCGCTTTTGGCCTAGCAACTGCCGCACCTCGCTCGCCGTATCGGCACTTAGAATTATGCGGTATTTCCCTTATTTTTTATGCAAGGGGGTGTTTTTCTATGCCACGCCGTTTTCCTCACCTGCGGGGGGACAGCCGCTTGTATCCGTTTGCTGCACGCACGGCGCTGCGGCGGCGCCAAAAGCACCGGGCCTGGGCGCTGCGCCTTTGCGGCGCTGCGGTGCTTTGCCTGGCTGCCGGGCTGATCCTGCGGGATACTGTATTCCGCGGCGGCCAGCCGGAAGCCCCGGTCACCACCGCGGAGTCAACGGAGCAGCCCTCCCCCACCCCGATTGCCATTACCCCGCGGGCCGCAACGGTGGATGTGCTGGCCGCCGCCGAAAGTGCGGACAGTGATGTCTACTCTTCCCCCGCGCCGCATCCAAGCCCGGATGCCGCCCAGGCGGCGGATATTCTGCCTCAGTATCAGGAGCTTTACGCCCAGAATCCCGACCTTGCAGGCTGGCTGTGCATCGACGGCACCAACATTAACTACCCTGTGGTTCAGGCAGACAACAGTTATTATCTGCGCCGCGGGTTTGACCGACTGTATTCCACCGCCGGAACGCTGTTTTTGGATGAGCGCTGCCGCCTTGCCACGCCAAACGCCGCCGGAACGGCCAATGCCCTGATTTACGGCCACAACACTGCCAGCGGCAGCATGTTCAGCCAGCTGCTGAACTATGCGGACAAAGCGTTTTACACCGCCCACCCTACCTTTCAATTTGATACGCTGTACGAAGAAGGCACCTGGCAGGTTGCCGCTGTGCTGCGCACTGAGCTTGGCGCGGATGCGCTGCCCTACTATTCCTTTTTTGATGCTTCCACGCAGGAAGAATGGCAGCAGCGCGTGGATGCCATTCTGGAACTTTCGCTTTACGATACCGGCGTTGTGCCCCAATATGGGGACCAGCTGCTGACCCTTTCCACCTGCGGCGTTGCCACCGTTACAACCAACAGCCGCTTTGCCGTGCTGGCCGTAAAAATAAACTGAGGTGCATCTATGAGCATTCTGGCGCAAATCATTGGTCTTGCCTGCCTGCTGTTCTGGGGGTTCTGGCTTTGCTGCAAGCTGCGGCTGCCCGCCGGGTTTGCCCCGCTGTGCGGGCTGTGCTTTTGCATGGTAGTGCTGCAGCTGGCTGGCAGCTGCAACCAGCTTTGGCTGGGGGCCCAGCTGCTGCTTGTGGGGGCTGTGCTCACCCTGGCGCAGCGCCGCCGTCACGAAATTTTGCCCCAGCTGCTCTCCCCGGGTGTGCTGGCCTTTTGCAGCGCCGCTGGGGTGCTGATGGCGGTGTTCGCCATCCGGCAGCCGGAATTCCAGACCTGGGATGAATTCAGCCATTGGGGTATCTACTTCAAAAGTGTATTTTACCAGCACCGTTTTGCCGTGTGGGATACCACCCGCAGCCTGGCCCATCAGGCATACCCGCAGGGCCTGCCGGGGCTGTACGCCCTGTTTGCGCTGCCCGCCGCCCAATACCGGGAATCGGATGTACTGTTTGTCACTGCGCTGCCGCTGGCTGCGGCGGCTTCTGCCCTGTTTGCCCTGCCGCAGGTCACAGCCCGCCGCCCGCGCATCGCTTATACTGTCTGCGCCTGCCTGGCCGCACCGGCGCTGTTTTGGCGGTTTACCCCCGATACCCCCTATACGACTGCTTATATGGACGCCCCGGTGGGCGCCCTGTTTGCTGCGGCGTTTTGTGTTATCCTGCTGCCCTGTGCTGCTAACAGCCGCGTGCAGCGCGGTCTGGCGCTGGCATTACTGTGCGGCGCATTGACCACTGTAAAAGAGATTGGCACCGTGTTCGCGCTGTACGTGGTGGGCATCTGGTTTCTGCAATGCCTGCTGGATGCGCTGCGGGATAAGGGCGGCATCCTGCGCGGCTTCCTGCTGCCCTTTACCGCTGCGCTGCCCTGCTTTGCCATACCGCTTGCCTGGAAGCTGCTGCTGAAAGCCCTGCACCGGGCCGATGACCAGTTTTCCTCCATGGGGCCGGGATACTTTTTGCAGTGCTGGCAAGAGGCCCGCACCGGTTTTGACCGCTACTTTTACGATGTGTGGGACCGCTACTATGCCCGGCTGCGCAGCTATCCGCTGCTGTTTGGGGCCAGCACCTTCAAGGTGGGCTGTTTGTGCGCTGCGGCCGCGGTGTTGCTTTTAATCGTTCTGATCTGGGCCATGGGGCGGTGGCAGGGGCTGCGCACAGCGCTGCCGGGGCTGTGCATGATCTTGTACTGGCCGCTTTATCAGGGCGTGTTGTTCTATGTGTACATCTGCGGCATGAGCCCTTATGAGGCACTGGAGATGGCCAGCTGGGAGCGGTACTTCTGCTGCTTTTTCCTCGGCTGGTTCAGCGTGCTGGAAGGCGAAGCCCTGCTGGCCGGGTTTGCTGCGGCCCACCGCCTGCCGCGAATGGCCGGGCATGCAGTGCCCGCCATTGTTCCCTGCCTGCTGGTTTGCAGCACGCTTTGGGGCATCTGGCAAGCGGGCGGTGCCGCATCCCTCTTCTGCCTGCCGAAAGCCGACTGGCGCACCGAGCAGCAACAGATCGCTGCAGACATGCTAACCCGAATGGACGGCGCACAGAATGGCAGCATTTGGCTGCTGAGCGCCGACGATTCGATGGCCGTGCAGAACATGTGGTACTACCAGTACGAGCTGTACCCCGCCGTTACCGCGGTGGAAGCCCAGAGCAGCGAAACTGAGGTGGACCTCGGCTACAACATCGGCGAGCATGATGTGACCTGGCTGGTGATGTTTGGCGTAACCGATAATTTTACCGCACATTACGCTGATCTGGCCGATGATGGTCTGCGCAGTGCCCAAAGCACCGCCCCGGCGCTGTACGCCGTAACCAATGTGGATGGACGGATTTATTTGACGGCAAAATAGAAACAGGCATGTGCCGCATACGGGAGATGGTATTCTCGCCGTGCGGCACATGCCTTTTGCTTTGTTTTATAGTTCACACTCCATGGGCAGGTAAGCGCCATTTTCGTTCGGGGTGCGCTGGCCGGTCAACGCAAAACCGTTTTTCTGCCAGAAGGCTTTGCTTTGGGGGTTGCCCTCGTCGATGGCAAGGCGCAGTGTTTTGAATTGTTCGGCCCGCAATGCCTGCTTGCAATCTGCAATCAGTGCGCTGCCGGTACCCCTGCCCTGTTGGGCAGCATCCACCATAAATAGGCCGATGTATGCGGTGGCTGGGTTGGGGTAGCCGGTGATCAGATCCATCATCGCGGCCAGCGTTTCACCGTCATAAAAGCCGATAAAATATTTATCCGACAACGTTTTGCCCGGCGGAACAGCCTGCAGATCATCCAGAATGCTGGCTTTGGTGGCCATGGGCGGGTGGTAGCGGTAGAACTGCGGGTTGCCGCTGCACAAAGCCAGCATGGCATTCACATCTGTTTCCATCAGCTGTCGGACGGTGTACCGGCGGGAAAGGGATTGCAGCTGCATGAGGTTCTCCTTTTCTGTTTTGATTTTAGGCAACACCGCACAATTCCCGCCTTGCGGCTTAAGCACCGCTCCGGCAGCTGCGGCACGG
>SAUS01000084.1 GCA_004000625.1 Candidatus Cibiobacter qucibialis
GTGCCGCAGCCGCCGAAGCGGTGCTTAAGCCGTAAGGCGGGAATTGTGCGGTGTTACCCAAGGTTTTTAACGCAAAATCCGGCTGCGTTTGTAGAAATAGGCTACATTCTCGTCTTTTCAGATGTCCTGCAGTCCATGCTGCTCCCGCATGCGGCGCAATGCGCACAGGGCGCGCATTGCCTTTTGGCGGGCGGCGCGCTGTTTGGCGGCTTCCGGCGTTTCGGGCTGGGGCTCTTCCGGCACGGCGGGCGCTTCTTCTTCGGCTTCAGGCTCCTGCGGCTTTTCCCGCGGGGGAAGCGGCATGGCCGGGGCGTCCAGCTCGTCCTCTTCCTCAAAGCTGGGCATTACCGGGGCCATCGGCGTGGCGGAAGGCGGGGTATCGTCCGGGCGCGGGGCATCCGCCGGGCGCACAATGGGCGAAGAGAAGATGGCCCCCGGCACTTCAGTCAGCGCCGGACCGGTCTGGTGGTTGGGGTCCCCGGTGGGATGGTCCGGCTTATCCTCGGTCTTTTCCGGTTCAGGTGTTTCTTCTGTCTTCGGCTGTTCTTCTGTTTCAGCCTCCGGCGCTGCGTTTTCCGGCGTTTCTTCCTCCGGCTGCACGGCTGCGGGCTCTGCCGGGGCGGCAGCTTCTTCCTGTTTTTCCACTTCCTGCGGGGCGGTGCTCTGCTGGCTCAGGGTTTCGGGTTCGTCCTCCTCCCCGGCAGCAGCGGCCTGGGCGCGCAGTTCATCCACCGCGCGGGCCACCGTTTCGGGGCTTAAATCCAGCGCAGCTTCCGGCGTAGGCACGGTGTGCAGCTCCGGCAGCTCGGTTTCCAGCTCGCGGTCCGCGTTATCGGCAGCGCGGGCTTCGGCGGCGGGGTCATTGGCAATGGCTTCGTTCTGCAGGTTCAGCAGCTTGCGGCTCATCAGGCCAAGGTAGTCAATCAGCGCGGCACGCTGGGCCTCCATCTCCCGCACTTCGGCGCGCAGGTTGTTCAGCCGCAGCTGGTGGGCGTTCTGGATCTCATTGGCTTCCGCAGCGGCGGCATCCACCAGCTTTTGTGCCTGGGCTTTGGCCTGGTCGCGGGCCGAAACATCCATCGCCTGGGCTTCGGCCTGGGCGTCCTCCTTGATCTGGTCGGCGCGCACATGGGCGTTGGCCACAATGTCCTCCGCCTTCTGGCGTGCTTCCTGCATGATCTCTTCTTTGCCGTTTTCCAGCGCATTGCGGGCATCGTCCAACTCACGGCCCTTGATGCGCAGGGCGGCTTCGGCCTGGTCGGCACGTTCCTGCAATTTTTCTTTTTCTTTTTGCAGGCTGCCGTTCTTCAGCCGCAGAACGGCCACCTGGTCGTTCAGCGAATGGTTGCGCTCCTGTAGGGCGGAAACCTGGGCGTCCAGGCTTTCTTTCTGGCGTGAGTATGTAGAGCTGCTGCCTGCCAGCGCAGCGTTCTGGCCGGAAAGCCGGTTGTTCTGGGCGGTCAGGGTCTGGCAATGCTGCTGCAATGCAGCGTTTTCCTGTTCGGCCTTGCGGGCCTGGGCTTCGGCCCGGCCAAGGCGCTGTTCATATTCCGTGCAAAGGGCCTGCAGTGCCGCACGCACATCGTCCGGCTCATAGCCGCCAAAGCGTGCTTTACGCATTCCACTCTGCTCCATAAAACGGGTCACATCAATTTTCGGCACGGTATTTTGCCCCCTCCTGCTCCGGGCAGCAGCACGGCAAAAGCTTTTTGTGCAGTTTTGCAATCCTGCGCCTGGGCAAACGTACAATATTAAGTAATATTATACCAATTCCCCTTGTGGTGTGCAACTAATTTGTGTGATGTATGAAAAGTAAAGGAATCGGCTGAATTTCCGCTCTTTCCGCCGCATCTTGGGGTGGGCGGTGTAAAAAATGTAAAAACCGCACCGCTGGTGCAAAATCCGGGCCGGGGGGCTCGTATGATTTAATAGTCAGCCAAATGCTGCAACGGCCCGCGCAGCCCAGCAAGCATTCCCGGCTTGCTATTTTTGTTGCTTTTCACAATTTTCAATTTCGCAATTTAGCAGTGCTGCACAAAAAAATGTAGTTCGATTTGTCAATCCTTGTCGCCGCTTTCCCTTGTTTTTGACACATTTGGAGAGTATAATACTCTATCATCGCAAGGGGAATGGTCCCCCTGCGGCGGCCTTTTTTCTTAAAAAGGAGTGTTTTTTGTGATTCGTACATGGTGCAAAGACCATCCCATCCAGTTCATGGCCTGCTACCTGGTCTTTTATCTTGCGTTTTTCAAATTGTTGGAACAGGGCATCCAGGTGCCGGATCTGGTGCTCCACTGCCGGTTGGATGATCTGATTCCGTTCTGTAAATACGCCATCATCCCTTATTACCTGTGGTTCGCCTGGATCCCCTGTACACTGTTCTATTTGTTGTGGTTCAATGACCGGAGGGAATTCTGGCGGCTGTGCCTGCCGCTGTTTACCGGCATGACCCTCTCGCTGCTGTTCTGCGCAATCGTACCCAATGGTACCGACCTGCGTCCCGCTTACATTTACGGCAATGATATCTTTACCCGCACGGTACGCGCTTTGTGGCGCACGGATACGCCCACCAACGTGTTCCCGTCCATCCATGTGTTCAACTCCGTCACGCTGGCGCTGGCTTATCACCACTGCGCACGGCTGCGCGGCCGCAAATGGCTGTGGGTGCGCGTATCTGCCGATCTGCTCTGCGTTTCCATCATTCTTTCCACCATGCTGTTAAAGCAGCATTCGGTGATTGATGTGATGGGCGGCATCATCCTGGCTCTGACGCTGGACGCCGTGGCCGATGCCGTTGCCCTGCGCACAGCGCCCTCGGTTGCTTATCGCCACAACCATCACCATGCGCTGCCCGAACATTCTTAAATGTTTACCGGTTCCTGAAAAGGGGCCGGTTTTTGTTTGCAATCTTTCGGGGGATCGGTTGGCCTCCAAAACGCGCCTGCATGCGCAGCGTCCTACAGATTGTTTTTTATGTGCAATCGCCCTTGAAACCACCTCCAACCCGTAGTAGTGCATTAAGGCTAAAACTTTACCTTTTTGCTCTATCTAAAAAAATTAAAGCCGCTTCGTAACAAAGCCAAATGGAGAAAGTCTCCAAATCATAAAAAGTAAATCTTTAGAATTACCACACTAGTAGGGGCGCACATTGTGCGCCCGCCGCCCTATCATCTGCTCCTCTTGCGGGCAAGCCGCTCACCATCCCCACAAACTCCCGCCCCTCAAATCACCACACACCCCATCAAAAAGCCCCCGTTTCATCTTGCAGTACGCCCCAAAATGTGGTATTCTATCCTCAGCAAAGTTTTACTGTGTCCTAATCATTCAAAATATTTTTCACTGTTTCTACTGATACGGAGGAATATTCATGCAAAGCATTCAGACTGTATCCGAAAATACAATTTATGTCGGCGCAAGTGACCGCCGCCTGGCAAAGTTTGAAAACCTGTTTCCCATTCCGCGCGGCGTCAGCTACAACGCCTATGTGATTCTGGATGAAAAAACCGCCCTGCTGGACACCGCCGATGCCAGCGTTGGCGCACAGTTCCTGGAGAACGTTGCCGCCGCCCTGGATGGCCGCAAGCTGGACTATCTGATCGTGGACCACATGGAGCCGGACCACGCCGCCATGATCGAAGCCGTGCTGGTGCGCTGGCCGGATCTGCGCCTGGTAGTGAACGCAAAAACCCTGCCCATGCTGAAAATGTACTTTCCCACGGACAGTGCCGCCATTGACGATGCCCTGGTGGTAAAAGAGGGCGACACGCTGGACCTGGGAAAACACAAGCTGACCTTTGTGATGGCCCCCATGGTACACTGGCCGGAAGTGATGATGACCTTTGACACCACCACCGGTACCCTGTTCAGCGCCGATGCTTTTGGCACCTTTGGTGCCCTGGAGGGGGCCCTGTTCGCTGATGAGGTAGACTTTGCCGGCAAATGGCTGGACGATGCCCGCCGCTACTACGCCAACATTGTGGGCAAGTACGGCGTGCAGGTGCAGGCTGTGCTGAAAAAGGCCGCCACCCTGCCCATCGAGACCATTGCCCCACTGCACGGTCCCGTGTGGCGCAAGAACCTGGGCTGGTTCATTGGCAAGTATGACCTGTGGAGCCGCTGCGAACCCGAAGAAAAGGCGGTTGTTGTGCTGTACGGCAGCATGTACGGCAACACCGCAAGCGCCGCCAACGCCCTGGCCGCCAAAGTTGCCGCCAAGGGCGTAAAGGTTGCTGTGCATGACCTTTCCTGCATTGACAACAGCGAAGCCGTTGCCGAGTGCTGGCGCGCATCCACCATTGTGCTGGCCGCCCCCACCTACAACGGCGGCATTTACCTGCCCGCCGCCAACCTGCTGGAGGACCTGAAAGCCCTGAACCTGCACGACCGCACCTTTGCCCTGGTGGAAAACGGCAGCTGGGCCCCGATGTCCGCCAAGCTGATGGCCGCCAAAATCGGCGAGCTGAAGAATTGCATCGTGCTGGATGCCAAGGTAACGGTGCGCGGCCGCCTGACCGCCACCCAGGATGCTGAACTGGAAGCCTGCGCTGCCGCAGTTGCCGCCAGCATGTAAAAATTTCGCCATTTTCTGAAACGATCAACCATAAATACAAAAGCCATGCCGCCGTGGGTTTTCCACAAAGCGGCATGGCTTTTGTTGAATGTTGGGTTTGCTTTTCTTTGCTGGCTTACAGCTGCAATTTCGGGTTGTTCCCGGTGTTTCCGGTCAGGCCATCGGCACGCAGCATGTTTTCCATCACATCAATGTCAGTCGAAACGTCCAGCGCGTCATCCTCAAACAGGCGGTCCAGCTGGGCTTCAAAGGCGGTCACAAGGGTATCCATCACCTGTTCAATGCGCTGTTTGGACTCGCGGATGTTCTCCCCCTCCACGCCCTGGGCATCCAGCTCGGCATACGTTTTGAGCAGCTTCAGGGCCGTGGGCAGATAGTAATCCATGAACTTGCGCATCTGCGGCAGCTTGTCCGGGTTCTGCTTGGCCTGGGCAAAAATTTTGGCGCTGACGGCTTCCAACCGGCTGATCTTATCGGACATTTCCTCGCCGGGGATGGCATCATTCAAGGCCCGCAGCTGGTTCAGAATCTGGGCATAATTGTCCTCCGCCTTTGCTTCTTCCGGCTGGGCTTTTGGGGCTGCCGCAGGGGCAGGTTGCGGAGCGGGCGGTGCGCCGCGTACCACCAGGGTACCGGTGCGCATATCCAGGTAGGCGTTCTCTCCAAACACGCCCTTGTCAATGCAGTTTTCCACGTGCTTGCAGCACTTGGCGTAATTGCAGGGGATGGCATCCGCGATCTCCTGAATTTTCATGTAGGGGGCGTTGCCAACAATGTTACTGATCTTTTTGCGCATGCGGCGGCCGGTGCGCAGCTTCCACCCGGCAAACAGAAAGCCCGCGCCCGCAAACAACAGGGTCACGCTGCCCGCAAGATCCTGGAACAGCCAGGTCCAGTAACTGCCGCCCTGCGTAAGGGCTTCTGGCAGCCAATACACGGCTTCCGGCAGGTTGGCCACCATGGCAATGGAAAAAATCACGCCCAGAACCGTCAGGGCAATGCTCCAGCCCTCACCTTTATCCTTGCGGCCGCGCTCATTCTGGCGGGCGGTCTGCTCCGGGTCATACGCCTGTGCGCGGTCCGCGTTCTGGTAGATCTCGACCCGCTTCTCGGCTTTGTGCGCGGCTTCTTCCGCTCTCTGCACCACGCGCTGGGCATCCCGGCGCATCTTTTCCACTTTCTGCGGGTCCGCATAGATGGGGCGAGCGGTGTACGGCTGGCCGGTCTGCCGGTTGCTCTGGCTCCAGCTCTGCGGCGCAGAGATTTTGCCCATTCGCAGCAGATGGTTGATGATCATCATTGCAACGCCAATCGGCCACGCCGCAAAGCAGAATGTGATTACGATCACCCACCAGGGGATTTGGAACACACCATCCCCTTTGTGGTATTCCTGGCTGGCATCTTGCCGGAGGCCACCGGGCTGGTCATACAGCGGCTGCTGCCGCGCACGGTCCTGGTCTTCGTTATAGGGGTTCGGGTTATACGGGTTTGGCATTCCTTTTTCCTCACATATCTTGTTTACGGCAGGTCCACAATCAGCTGCCGCAGTTCGTCCGAAAGATAATAGGTGCTGCCCTGCTGGTAGGAGTTGTTTTTGTTGTACGGCACATGGGTGCACAGGTAGTCCACCCAGTGGGAGTACCCGGCAACCGTCAGGTGGATGCCGTCATTCTGGGCATAATCCGCCGTCAGGTAGCCATCCTCCCCGGTAAAGGCTTCGGTCAGGTTCAGGTAATAGAACCCGCGCTCCTTGCACATTTCTTTGATTTTATCGTTCATACTGCCCACGCGCTCGGGGGTCAGGCCGGGGGCCTGGTCCAGTGCTTCGGGCCGCACGTTCAAAATGGACTGCACAAAGATCATGCTGTTGGGCAGCGTGCTTTGCAATTCATCCAGCAGTTTGCCGTAATACGCCAAAAAGCCTTCATCATTGCCCAATCCCGCCAGTGCGTTGGTGCCGATCAGCAGGTACAGCTTGGCGGGCTGCTGCTCGGCCAGGATATCCAGCGGAACCTGCTCGGCATCGTCCTCGTTGGTGTTTTTCAGTGCGGTGCGGTTCACGATCTGGTTGGGGCTGGTGCCTTCATACCCCAGCACCAGCGCACCACCCACGTTAATGTCATAATACGCAATGCCTGCGGTCAAAGAATCGCCCAAAAATGCCGCATCGGAAAACCAATCGGTGCTCACCCGGCCAAACTCCGGCACCATGTCGGGGGCCTGCGGGGCGGCGGTGTAAGTATAGGTTTCGGCCTGCTGCACCGGGCCAATGGTTCCCCAGTCAATGCTTGGGCCGCCGTTGTCGGAGCCATCGCTGTCGGCATAGGGCACGGGTGCCACCAGCCGCCCAGCCTGGGCGGTCTGCTCTGTGCCAACCGGCACATTTTCCACAGCTTTGTTGCTTGGCAGCAGCAGGGTAATCACCCCGGCCAACAGCAGAATGCCCGCCGCTGTGCCCGCAAGGATCCCCCGCCGGTCCGGCAGGCGCGGTTTGCAATATAGGCGGGGATGCGGCGCGCTGCCCCGGTTGGGCTGCTGCGCATGATAGGACGACCGCTGCTGCGGGCGGGGTGCTGCCCGGTGCACGGGCTGCGGCTGGGCCGCCGGGCGTTCCGCTGTACGGCGGCGCGGCGGCTCCGGTGGCTGCTGCGCCGGGCGGGTGGGCCGCTGCGGGGGGCGCTGTGCCCCAAGGCCCGCCGGATCCACCCCGCGCCGTACCTTGCCGCTGCCTGGCGCGTTCACTTTCCTGGGCATTCTGTTCTGCTGCGGCTGGCTGCTCTGGTAGCCGCCGTATCCGCCTTCTCGGTTTGGCATTGCCGTACACCTCCCTGCTGGCTTTTGCCGTATCCATAAAAATAAAGCTTTGGTGTTTATTGTAGCATATTTTTGCCGCCAAAAACAGGCCCTGACCATAATTTCCCGCGCAATACAACGCAAAGCCCGCACAGCAGCTTGCTTTGCCGTGCGGGCTTTTGTCTGTTGCAAATGATTACGGCTGCACAAATACCTGGGCTATGCTGCTGCACGCAGCCTGCGCGGTTCCGCTTGGGCCGGAACCTGCCGCATCCTGTACCGCCGTCAGGGTCAGTGTCACCGTATATTGGGTATCGCTTTGGGGGCAGATTTGCGGCAGCGGCGCATCCCACCGCCCGGTGCCAACGGGCTGCCCGGCCCCCACGCGGAAGCACCCCATCACCTGGCCATTGGCATCCGTTACCGTATAGGCTGCGTTGCACCACGCATTGTTTGTGCCGTCCGGCAGGGCGCTGCTATCCTCGTGCGGCGGGCGCAGCATGTAGCCAAAGTTCACTGCCTGCCCGTCCTGTATCGTTTGGTCTACCGGGAAGCACGGTGCATTCAGCGGCAGGTCCATCCCAACCGCCGGATATCGCACCATATAATCGGTTTCATGTACGGTTTGCAGAACCCCTCCTTCCCCCACCGGAATGCCCTGCCCGCCAAAGCTGCTGCCGCGCGCTGGCTGCAGCCCGGCAAGCTGGACCACCAGCTTTTTGCCTGTTGTAAAATCAAACCCGGAAGCCGTCAACACCCCGTTATCCAGCGCCGCAGCCACTTTGGGGCAGTTCTGCATCGTCTGGCTCCACCCCTGCGGGGTCTTGTCCACCGCCCAGTATTGCAGCCGCGCACTGCCGACATCCAGCTCCGATGCCAGGGTATAGCGGATCACCGCGTCTGCCCCGCCCGCTTCGCTGCTGGTTTCCAGGCGCAGGGTGTAGCTGCCCGCGGCATCGTCCCAGGTTGTGCTGGCATCCAGCTGCCAGCCGGTCTCTTTTTGCTGCGTGTTCTCCTCTACCGGGGTGATGGACGGCAGTTTCATCTGCTGCAAAACGGTATCCAGCCCCTGCCGCAGCGTTGCGGGGAGCTCTGCCCGCAGTTCCACCCGGCGCTGGTCCGAAAAGCAGTCCAGATAGGTTTGCAGTGTTTCGCGGTCTTTCGCTGCCAGAACCGACCGGTAAAAGCTTTCCGCCTCCGCCGAAAGCCCGGTTTCCTCTGCCTGGGCCTGAACCGGGGCTGCTGCCCCCAGCAGAAGCATCACCACCAGCGCCAGACTAATCCCCGCCCGCTTCATTGACTCTTATCTCCGGGCTGTTCTATTTCCGTTCCGGGCGGTGCGCCCAAGGCAGCCTGATCCAGCAGTCCCTCATTGCCCCGTAAGCTGCCCGGCTCCACCGCCAGCGTTACCCGGTGCGGCGTACCACCCGCCTGCAGGCCGGTACCAGCCGCCCACGGTTGTTCCTTCAAATCCAGCTGCTGCATCACCGCCCAGCCTGCCGCCTGGGTCACCGCCCCGACTGCGCAGCGCAGCCACGCCGTAAACAGCGCGCCCATTAGGCAGCACGCCGCCAATACCATCGAAGCTGCTCCCACAGCAAAACGTACACGCTCTTTCATTGTGTCAGCCTCCTTCCCATTCCGCCCACAGCGGAAGCCCCGCACAGCCCGCCTTATCCGCGGGATCACCCTCTCTGTTCAAGCCCAATGCCTGTCCGCGCTGCATGGCTGGCGGCTATTATGGATTCTCTCCACCATGCCCCGCCGGGTTCTGTTCCTGCTTTGACGCCCCTGCTCCTGCCTGCCGCCAATGGCGGATATGTACGTTGGTACCCGGCAGTGCGCCCCTGCTGTCCCTTTGCCCGGCTGGCGGCTTGTATCGCCGCACCATGCTGTGAACAGCTCCGCCGCCCTGGCCAAAGGCAGCGGCCGCTGTTCTCTTTGCGTGTTATGATGATACCACCCCACCCGCGCATAAAATGCAAAACCCTGTCAGCCCCCGAAAAAACTTCCCGACAGGTTTTTAAAAAATTTTGATTTTTTTTGAAATTTATGCTTGACATTCTCTTGCCCAGTTGCTATACTATAAAAGCTGAATCAAGCAGGCGTGCTTACAGCGCAAAACAAATATTGCCCCATAGCTCAGTTGGTTAGAGCACCTGACTGTTAATCAGGGTGTCGTCCGTTCAAGTCGGACTGGGGCAGCCAAATAAACCTTGAAGCTTCTGCTTCAAGGTTTTTCTTTTATGGCAATACCGCATAATTCTAAGTGCCGATACGGCGAGCGAGGTGCGGCAGATGCT
>SAUS01000085.1 GCA_004000625.1 Candidatus Cibiobacter qucibialis
TTTGCGTTTTTAATGCACAAGCAACATCCGCAAACTGCATATCGCAAATATGCCGTTTTGATAGGCACTATTTTTGAAAATTGCGATAAAAACAAAAATGGCAAGAAAAAATCTCCCCGCTGCAATGTGCTGATGCACAAAATGCAGCGGGGAGATTTTCGATTTCAGATACACTCCGGGCCGTTACACGGCGGCGGGCGCTTTCAGCACAAAGGTCTGTACGCCCCAGATCACCAGAACAACAATGCCGAGCGCGATGCGGTAAACGCCGAACGCGGTGAAGGTGTGGCGCTTGACGTAATCCATCAGGAAGCGGATGGCGATGATGGAAACGATAAAGGCAACCGCACAGCCAACGATCAGCACAACGGTCTGATCCAGCGTGAAGCTGTTGCCCTTGCCAAAGAACTTGACCAGCTTGAGCAAACTGGCACCGGCCATGACCGGGATAGCAAGGAAGAAGGTGAACTGGCTGGCAGCCGGGCGGGACATGCCGCACAGCATGCCGCCCAAAATGGTGGAGCCGCTGCGGGAGGTGCCGGGAATCAGGGAGAGCACCTGCCAGCAGCCAACCTTGAACGCCTGCGGGTAAGTAATGCGGGAAAGCTTGGTGGTGGTGGGCACCCGCGGGCGGCGCTCGATCAGGATAAAGGCAACGCCGTACACAATCAGCATCAGGGCAACCACCACGCTGTTATACAGGTGGGCGTCCATCCAGTCGTCCAGCAGAATGCCCAGCACGGCGGCGGGCACGCAGGCTACAATAATTTTGAACCACAGCCGGACCACGGGCCAGCGCAGGTGGGCGGCAAAGCCGGTATCGCGGCCATTATCCTTGCAGAACGGCCACAGCTTGTGGAAATACAGCACCACAACAGCCAGGATAGCACCCAGCTGGATGACAACGCGGAACATTTCCATAAAATCTTCCGTATAGCCAAACTTCAGCACCTGCTCGGCAAGGATCATATGCCCGGTGCTGGAAATCGGCAGCCATTCGGTGATGCCTTCAATCACACCGTAAATGACGGATTTCAGAATTGAAAGAAACAAGTCCATCTTTTTTCCTCCCCTTGGCGGGATCACTCCCGGCCAGCAATACAAATATATAGTAGCACACTTTACGTGATATTGCACCCTGCCGCTGTATAATTTACACTTTTGCTCCAAAACAACAGGCAAAAGCGGTTGCCGTTTTGGCAAAATGCTCCTATAATAGAAGTGTGGCTTTTGCCGTATCAGTGGGAAAAGTTAGAATGTGTATAGAAAATAGAGGATATTACAAAATGTATAAAACTGTAGTGTTTGACCTGGATGGTACGCTGCTGAACACCCTGACTGACCTGGCGGATGCCGGCAACCGGCTGTGCCGGAAATATGGCTGGCCCACCCATGAGCGCCAGGCGTACCGCTATTTTGTGGGCAACGGTATCCCTAAACTGGTGGAGCGCCTGGCCCCGGCAGACCAGCGCACCCCGGCGGTGCTGGAAGCGGCCCTGGCAGATTTTAAGCGGGATTATGGCCAGCACCTGCGGGACACCACCGCACCGTACCCCGGCATCCCCGAAATGCTGGCAAAGCTGAAAGCGAACGGCGTGCAGATGGCGGTGTTTTCCAACAAGGCGGATGCGCTGGCAAAAGAGGTCGTCAAGGATTATTTCGGCACGCAGTATTTTACGATCGTGCGCGGCCAGATGACCAGCGTGGCCCCCAAGCCCGCCGCCGAGGGCACGAACGCCCTGCTGCAGGCCCTGCATGCCGATCCGGCCAGCACCCTGTATGTGGGGGACAGCAACGTGGATGTGGAAACCGCCCACAATGCGAACCTGCCCTGCTGCGGGGCGGTGTGGGGATTCCGCACGCGGGAGGAACTGAATGCGGCCGGGGCGGAATACCTGGCAGAAAACAGCGATGAACTGTATGACGTTATCATGAAATAACTGCAAAATTGCGGCGGGAGGAACTGTAAAATGATTGCGCAGCGCTATAAAGATATGCTTAGCGGCAAGTCCGTTATTCGCCAAATCTCCGAGTGGAGCACGGCTCGCGGGACCGAGATCGGCTATGAAAATGTGTTTGATTATTCGCTGGGCAACCCTTCGGTGCCCTGCCCGGAGCACTTTACCAAAACCTGCATCGATCTGCTGCAGACCAAGGAGCCGGTGACGCTGCATGGCTACAGCCCCACGCTGACCATCCCCGCCGTGCGCAAGGCGGTGGCCGAAAGCCTGAACCGCCGCTTTGGCATGGACTACGGTATGGAGCATATCTTTATGGCAACGGGTGCTGCCGGTGCGCTGGCCCACGCCATGCGCTGCGTGGCGATGCCGGGGCAGGATATTATCACCTTTGCGCCGTTCTTCCCGGAATACAAGCCGTATGTGGAGGGCGCGGGCCTGAATCTGAAGGTCGTTCCGCCCCGCACGAAGGATTTCCAGATTGACTTTGACGCATTTGACGCGATGCTGGATGAGAACACCGCCGCCGTGCTGATCAACACCCCCAACAATCCCTCCGGCGCAGCCTACAGCGCCGAGACGCTGACCGGCCTGGCCGACCGCCTGCGCGCCGCCAGCGCCAAGTATGGGCACCGAATCTTTTTGATCTCGGATGAGCCGTACCGCGAAATCATGTTCGGCGGGCAGCCCATCCAGTACGCCGCCAAGTTCTATGACGATACGTTGACCTGCTATTCGTTCAGCAAGAGCCTGAGCCTGCCGGGCGAGCGCATCGGCTATGTGGCTGCGAACCCGCGCTGCGAGGACGCCGAGTATATTGTGCCCATGTGCGGCCAGATCAGCCGCGGAACCGGCCACAACTGCCCGGCATCACTGATCCAGCTGGCCGTGGCCGAATGCCTGGACGAAACCAGCGACTTGGGCGTGTACGAAACCAACATGGAGCTGATTTACGCCGAGCTGAAAAAGCTGGGCTTTACCGTGGTTAAACCCTCTGGCACCTTCTATATCTTCCCCAAAGCGCTGGAGGAGGACGCCAATGCGTTCTGCAAAAAGGCCATGAAGTATGACCTGGCGTTGGTTCCCGGCGACAGCTTTGGCTGCCCCGGCTACTTCCGCATGGCGTACTGCATTGATACCGAGAAGGTCCGCCGCAGCTTTGCCGCACTGGAAAAATTTGTGGCGGAAGAATACGGGAAATGAATTCCGTTTGGGCCGCGCCCGCCCGCAGTGGGAAGCAAAGCCCGAAACATACGATTTTGACACCATAAACGGGAGGTCTGCACAATGCCGCAACAAAAACGTCCGGCGCAGGGACCCAAGCGCCGCCCTGCACCCGCTGCCAGGAGCAGCAATATGCAGCGCCGCCGCGCTGTTTCACGCAAACAGAACCGCCGCGTGCATGCCCTGATCACCTTGATTTTCTGCATTGCCGTGTTTATTTTGGTGTGCGCAGGCTGCTTTTTGCTGGTAAAAACCGATGGCACCATTACCAACAAGCCCAACCAGAGCCAGGGGGATTCCAGCTCCGCCGCGCCCGACGGTGCAGACAGCACCACGGATGGCGACAGCCAGCAGGAACAGCCAACCATGACCGAGGAAGAACAGCGCATTGCCGATGCCACCGCAACGGCGTCCGCAAACTGCACCAAGGATGCCCCGCAGGTGGTGGACCCAGCGCTTTGGGATGAGCGCGGCAAAGCCTTGATGGAACAGCTGGCTGCCGATGAATTTTACCAGAGCGAGGGGCTGAAATACAGTGCCAAAGATGGCTGCCCCTATATGATCGCGGTCAACCGCGCGGCTTCTACCGTGACGGTACTGGCGCTGGACGATGAGGGTAACTACACCAAGCCGTATATGGCCATGGTGTGCTCCGGCGGCGCGGATACCCCGCTGGGATTCTTTGCAACGCCGGTCAATTATGACTGGCGGCTGCTGGCCGGGCCGAGCTATGGCCAGTACGCTACCCGCATCTGGGATTCCTATCTGTTCCACACTGTGCCGTATTACAGCCAGCACAAGGACGATATCGAGTACGACCAGTTCAACCAGCTGGGCACCCAGGCCAGCCTGGGCTGTATCCGGCTGCTGGTCTGTGATGTAAAGTGGATCTATGATAACTGCCCCATCGGCACCCGCGTGGTGATCTATGATAACGCCGATGACCCCGGCCCCATGGGAAAGCCCGGCACCATTTACACCGACCCGGCGGACGAGAGCAAGCGCGGCTGGGACCCCACCGACCCGGATTCCGCCAACCCGTGGGATGCAGCATTCCGCAGCGGTACAGCTATCCGCAGCGAGGCAGCCTGGAACGAATGGAACGACGCCCAGAACGATGGCCGCTGGAACGGCTCCATCAACCCCACTGACCTGCAGGGCTGGAGCACCGATTCCAGCGTTGAGGGCACCCGCGGATAACACACCATAGGGGTTAGGTTTTACCAGGTTTTCACCAAGAAGCACTTGTTCTGCCCGGCGAATTGGGATATAATAAAAGGGTTACAAACAGCTTTACCTGCCATGGAGGGCAATGAATGATGAAACTGGCAAAACGTGCAACTGCACTTGTGCTGGCAGCGGTTCTGGCGCTCAGCCTGACCGCCTGCAGCCCCAAGGAAGTAGCAAGCAATCTGATTTTGAGAACGGCAGACCTGCTGGGCCTGCGTGAAGAAGGTTCCGATGACGATGAGGCGGACGAAATTGTGGCGCAGCCCGGCGGTGAGGTGAACTTCCCGGATGGGCTGCAGGATACCTCGGTCCACTGGAACCAACAGGTGCAGGATGGGACGCTGTATGTTGCGTTTAACAGCATCCAGAACCGCAACACCGAGTATTTTGTGGCGGGTTCCGATACCGTGCAGGTAACGGGCTATGCCACCACCGAATCCACCGGTATTCTGGAGTTCAAGGTGGCGCTGTGGGAACTTTCGGAGGATAAGGCAACCACTTCCTATGTGGCGGGCACCACGGTGTATTTCCCGACCGGCGGGGAGTGCAGCACCTATACCATCTCCGGCTTGACCCCCGGCAGGCTGTACAAGGCCAATGTCAGCTATGACTCTGGTATGTTCTACATTACCGGCGGCGTGAAAATTGAGGGCATTGGCAGCGACGACCTGGTTGCCCCGGATGCAGAATAACCAAAAATGAAGCGAGCCCCGGCGCAGCGGTCAACGCAGACCGACGCCGGGGCATTTTGCGGATATGACTGAAACAAAAAAAGGAATCAAAAGATGAACTTTGATAAAAAACAGCTGCGCAACACCCTGCTGCTTCTGCTGGGGGCGCTGATCTGGGGCACAGCCTTTGTGGCGCAAAGTGTGGGCAGCGGCTATGTGGGGCCGTATACCTTTTTGGCGGCCCGCAGCTGGCTGGCCTGCGCATTTTTGATCGTGCTGGTTTTGCTGCGCCGCGGCAAGGCCCGCAAAGCGGATCCCGGCGTTCCGTTCTGGATCAACGGCCGGATGCTGCTGCGGGGCGGTGTGTTCTGCGGTATTGCGCTGTTTGCGGCTTCGGCGGCACAGCAGATCGGCATTGGCACCACCAGCACGGCCAAGGCGGGCTTTTTGACGGCGCTGTATGTGGTGCTGGTACCGCTGCTGGGGGTGTTCTTTGGGCGGCGGCCGGGGGTTAAACTGGGAATCTGCGCCTGCATCAGCCTGGCGGGGCTTTACCTGCTGTGCCTGGCGGGGCACGATACCCTGACCCTGACCGGCGGCGAATGGATGCTGCTGCTCTGCTCGCTGCTGTTTGCGTTCCAGATTATGCTGGTGGATCATTACAGCCCCAGGCTGGACGGTGTGCAGCTGAGCTTTGCGGAATTTTTTGCAACGGCGGTCCTTTCCACTATTTTTATGTTTGTGTTTGAAACGCCGACCTTTGCCCAGATCCAGGGGGCGGCGGTATCTATTGCTTACTGCGGCATTTTGTCCAGCGGTGTGGCCTACACGCTGCAAATTGTGGGCCAGAAAGAACTTGACCCCACCATTGCCAGCATGGCCATGTGCATGGAAAGCGTGTTCAGCGCCCTGGCCGGCTGGCTGATTTTGGGCCAGACCCTTTCCGGCGTAGAACTGGCAGGGTGCGCTTTGATGTTTGCGGCAATTATTGGGGCGCAGATACCGGAGAAAGTTAGGAGTTAGGAGTTAGCAAAACGCGCACAGTGCCGATAAATATCGGGCGCTGTGCGCGTTTTTTGTATGATGACGAGGAAGAAAATGTATTGAAGGGGAAGAAAGGTAAAATTTTGCCGCGAACAGAAAAAGAGATTTGTAGGGGACGATGCTTGCATCGTCCCGTGGGGCGGGCCGTAACGTGGGCAGGTGGTACAATTTTATGATGTCTCTCTGCGGCGGGATGAGGGCATCCCGCCCTACAGATATGATTTATGGTATACTCTGTAATAAAGATGGCGGGCGCACAATGTGCGCCCCTATGGTCTCTATAAACGAAAAGGTTAATACATAGAATGCAGAACTCTGCGGTCCACCGAAATTATTCTTTACTATTTATTCTTTTTTCATTCAAACAAAAACGCGCCCTCCCTTGCGGGAAGGCGCATTTGATTTAATCGTGCCGGATGGCCTCCAGGGCGCTGATGCGAACGGCGCGGCTGGCGGGAACGATGCCGGAAAGCAGGCCCACCACCACGGCAAAGCCGATGGCAGCCAGCACCAGCCAGATAGGAATGATGGACATGACGGTTCCGCTGCCGGAATCAGACATATACATTCCACCGCCGTAATACATCGAATCGCTGCTGCCCATCAGGGAGCTGAGGTCGATGGTGGCGTTGATGCCCAGCTTCATCAGCAGGGTGTTCAGGCCGTATACGATCATCGTTATGTTGTTCATGCCAAAGCTGATGATGTAGCTTAAAATCGTACCGGCTACGCCGCCGATAAAGCCGATCATACCGCTTTCAATCAGGAACATCCGCCGGATGTTGCCAATCTCGCAGCCCAGAACTTTCATCACGCCGATCTCACGGGTGCGCTCGTAAATGGCCATCGTCATGGTGTTGGCGATGTTCAGCGCGGCAACAAACAGGCTGATGGCCGCCAGACCCGCCAGGCGCAGCTGGCGCTGTGCGGTCTGCTGCTGCATCTGCTTGCGGTAATCCATCATGGAGCTGATCTGGTAGCCTTCCTCTTTTAAGGTATCGCAGATTTTATCCACATTCTTGATGTCATCGACCTTAATGTACACTTCGTTATAGGTCACTTTTTTGGGGTTAAAATCCGTTTTGGCCAGCTTGCTGTAGGCTTCGCTCAGCATCAGAAGGTCATTCAGGCGGAAAGTAATGCCGTATTGCAGCATGTAATCCTGGGATTCTTCCGAGACAACGCCAACGATTTTGAGCTTGTAGCTCTGGGTCTTGGGGCTCTCGGTGTCACCATTGGTCAGGGTCAGGGTAAAGGTATCCTTGGTAGCATCCACAAAGGGCGGCAGCTGGTTGCCGTTGGCATCGGTTTCGCCGCTCCAGCGCTGGCGTTTGGAGCTGTTTTGGCTGCGGCGGGTATCCTCAAACTGATACAAAAACTCCTTGCCCACCACAACGGGAATCACATCCTTGCCGTAATTCACGCCGCTTTTGGGCCAGTCGCCGCTTTCCAGCTTGTTGTCCAGCAGGGGCATGGTGTCCGGGTCCAGGCCGAGAACGCTCCATACATAACTGGCGCGGTAGCGGTTGTTTTTGCCTGCTTCTACATACAGGTTCAAGTCCGGCTGGTAATAGGGGGTGACAGCCGTAACGTGGTCGATCTTGCGGAACCGCTGGACGGCTTCGTTATCCAGCTTGACCTCCTGCCCATTGATGTTCTGGCTGCCGTAGTTGTATACCTCAATCTTGGTCAGGCCGCCCATATTTTTGAGCATTTCGTCGTTGTTATGGCTTTCCGCAATGCCCATGGAGATCATAACGATAACCGCACAGATGCCCACAACGACGCCCACAACGGTCAGTGCCGTGCGGCCCTTGCGGCGGGACAGGTTGGTGACAGCCAGCCCGATCTGGTCAGATATCTTCATCGTTGCCTTCCTCCAGCTTGGCAAGTGCGGCGGCCTTCTTCTTTTTGCGTACCACCACAACGATCACAACTACCACCACGATCACAGCAGCGCCGATTGCCAGATAGGCCCACAGGGGCAGGCCGGTCTGCTGGGGCTGCATGTCATCCATGTTATTGTCCATATCGCCAGAATTGCCGTAGTCCATGGCCGGCTGAACAGAGAAGGAAAAATCTTTGCTGACGGTTTTCAGGGTGCCGTTGGCGTCCTCATAGGTCAGGGTGATGGTACCGTTGCAGGTGCCTTCCTGGGTGGGGGTCATGTCAAAATCCACGCTGTTGGAGGAACCGGCGTTCAGGTTGCCAATGTACTGCACAGTGGTGTCGGCGCCCAGATTGTCACCGGAAAGGGTGGCTTCCAGGTTGGAAAGGGCGTTGCGGCCCTTGTTGACAAAGTTCAGGGTAACGGAAGCGGAATCGCCCAGCGTAATGCTGTCGCTGAGTTCCAGCTGGCCCAGCTCAAAGCGGTCCGGCTGAGATACCGGAACCGAGATGGTGGTGGACATACCGGTAACGGCCTTGTTGGTGTCCGCGCCGGTACCCACGCTGTTCACGGTGATGTTGGCCACGCCGCCGGTAAAACCGGCGCTGGGGGTCAGACTGAAGCTGACATCGCGGGTGGACTTGGGGGCCATGGTGCCCAGATAGTTGCTCAGGCTGCCGCTGGTCATGGTGATGCCGTCCGGCAGGGTCAGCGAGATGACCACATCGTTCAGGTTCTCCTGGCCGCCGGTGGCGTACAGGGTCAGGGTCAGGGTAAAGGGCGTCCCGGCCACAACCGCTTCATTGCCGTAGCTGGAAGCGCGGATCATCAGGTTGGGGGTATCGGGATCTTCGTCCACACACTGGCCCAGGGTAACGCTGAGCTGCTGCATCGCCATGGTGGAATTCAGGTAACTTAGGTTGATGGGCACGCTGTTGCCGCCGCCGTTGTAGATCACATCGCGGAACAGCAGTACATAGCTGTAGTAACCGGCACCGTTGGCGTCGGTTTCCTCGTACAGCTGGCCAACTTCGGCGTTGCCGGTAAAGGTGAACGCGGAGGAGTTGATGCGGGCAGAGATCTGGTCCGCGGGAATGAAGTTGTTGTAAGCACCGTAATCCGCCACGCGCAGAATCAGGTTAAACCGGCTGTCCCGGTCAATGGTGGTGATCTCGCCGCCTGCGGCATCGGTCACGGTCTGAGCAATGATGTAGGCCGAGCCGCTGTTGTTGGGGGCACTCTGGCCGTTGTCCGTCGGGGCGGGGGTCACGGTAGGCTCGGCGGTTGCTGTCGGTACAGGGGTAGAGGTTACGTCTTCGGCAAGGGCGGGCATGGCAGCCACGCTGCCGAAGAGCATGACGGCCGCCAGCAGGGCGGCAAAACGGGAAGCTTTTTTCACTCCGGGGTCCTCCTTAAATTGATTCCATCTTTTTCTATGGGCAACACCGCACAATTCCCGCCTTACGGCTTAAGCACCGCTCCGACGGCTGCGGCACGGCATCTGCGTTGCCAAAATGCTCGATAATGTCGGGTTGCGGTACCCGCATCGTG
>SAUS01000003.1 GCA_004000625.1 Candidatus Cibiobacter qucibialis
CCGTGCCGCAGCCGCCGGAGCGGTGCTTAAGCCGTCAGGCGGGAATTGTGCGGTGCTGCCCTAATTTCCACGCAGCGAGGTAGCGTGAAAAAAACAGGGGAAAGGCATTCCCTTCCCCTGTAAGGTGTACAAAAAATCCCGCGCGGCCGTCTGCAGCCAATCAAAACCTACCGTTATATGGCAGGTGGGTGCCCTGCACCCGCAATCACGCTCCCTTCTTCCGCTTGCCGTGTATACACGGGGCGGGAGGTCTGCGATCCGGCGGGGGACAAATCCGGGCTCCCAAAGATTGATTAGTAGGATTATATAAAGCTGCAACAAATCGAACCACGCAGGGTTTAGCTGAGTGCTGCGATGCGGTTAAGAGGGCTGGCCTTCCACATCGTCATCGTCGATGTCATACATGGCGCGCAGACGCTCTTCAAACACTTTGCCAACGGTCAAAAGTTCTTCGTCGTCATCCACAATGTCCATATATTCACCGGCCTCATCGGTGCCGATCCGCATCAGAATCAGTTCGGCCTCTTCGTCCAGGCTTTCGGGATCTTCCTGATAGGGGATCACGGCCAGGTAGCGGGTGCCGTTTACTTCGGTCGCGTCGATCACTTCAAAGGTGCATTCCTTGCCGTCTTCGTCCTCAAGGGTCAAAAGATCCGGCTGTGCTTCCTGAAGCATTTCGGGGGTCAGTTCATCTGCCATGGTCAGTTTCTCCTGTCATCAAAAAGGGGCATATTTTGTTGTTTCCCCTCGTTTTGTCTGTATCTAGTTTACCGTGTTTTTCCTCAAACGTCAAGCTATTCATTTCACCAAATCTGTGATATAATATTCTATATATTGAATAAATTCGCTGCGCCGTAAAAAGATTTATTGCGGTATTTTTGTCCAAGGGGGTATGCCCATGAAACGACTCATCCATATCGCGGTGCTGGCTGCGGCGCTGGCTTTTGCCCTGCTGCTGTGCGGCTGTTCCGGCGCGGAAACCAGCCATAAAGCCCCGCAGCGCGCCGCAGTGGAAAGCGGGGAACGCCAGTTTGCCCAGCCGTCTGACGGGGATTTTATCGCCATCTTTTCCACTTCCCTTGGCGAGGTGCGCGCTGTGCTTTACCCGGACGCTGCCCCCATGGCGGTACAGAATTTTGTGGGCCTGGCCCGCAGCGGCTACTATGATAATACGGTGATCTGGCGCGCCCAATACGGCTTTGCCGTGCAGGGCGGTGATGCAGGCGGAACGGGCAGCGGCGGCGCGACCATCTGGTCCAATAACCCCTACCCGCTGGAAGCGGACAGCAGCCTGCGCCACTATGCCGGTGCGCTCTGCGCGGCCTTTGCCCAGGGCGGCGAGGTGACGGGCGGCAACAGCCAGTTCTATTTTGTCACAGCCCTGCCAAACAGCGTGGATGAAACCATGCAGCAGCAACTGCGAGATAACGGCTATTCCGATGAGCAGGTCTCCGCCTATGCCGCGGCGGGCGGGCTGCCCTACCTAGATAACACCGATACCGTGTTTGGCCAGGTATACGCGGGCATGGATGTGGTGGATCAGATTGCTTGTGTTCCTACGGTGAAGAATGAGGACGAAACCGATACCTACCGCCCGCAGGAAGACAGCACCGTTACCATTTACAAGGTAACCATTGATAATTACCCCGGCCCCAGCGCCGATGATACCGCCGACAGTGCGGCTTCGGATTCCAGCGCCCAGTAATAGAATATGCAGCCCAATAAAAAATATCCCACAGGTTTCATGGCATATCAGCCAAAACCTGTGGGATATTTTTGTGTGATTATTTCTTTTTGGTGTTACCGCCCATCCGGCGGTCACGGTGGGCGTATTCGGCCAGGGCTTCATCAAAACACTGCTTGGTGAAATCCGGGAAGAGCACCGGGGTAAAATAGAACTCCGCATAGGCGCACTGCCACAGCAGGAAGTTGGAGATGCGTTCCTCGCCGCTGGTGCGGATCATAAAGTCCACAGGGGGCAGCTGGCGGTACAGGTGGCTTTCAATCGTCTGCTCGTTGATGTCAGCCGGGGCCAGAGTGCCGTTCTGCACCTCACCGGCAATGGCGCGCATGGCATCGGTCAGCTCGGCGTGGGAACCATAGTTCAGGCAGAAGTTCACAATGCCGGTCTTGTTGTCCTTCGTCAGGTCCATCATGTAGTCCATAGCGTCCAGCACGCGCTGCTGCAGCCCTTCACGGCGGCCGCTGAACAGTACCTGACAGTCGCGCTCGTTCATTTCCTCGGCAATGGTGCGGAAGTTATTGGCAAATAGGTCCATCAGGTAGCCGACTTCCTTGGCATCGCGGGCAAAATTCTCGGTGGAAAAAACATACAGGCTCAGCACCTTGATGCCGCAGTCACCCACAGCATAGCGGGTGATCTCTTTCAGGCGGTCAAAACCGGCCTTGTGGCCAAAGCTGGCGGGCAGGCCGCGGTTCTTGGCCCAGCGGCGGTTGCCGTCCACAATAATGGCGGCATGGGTGGGGATGCGGGTAAGTGCTTCAGGCATGGGAAAACCTCCTTGTTATGCTTGCTCCGGGGCAGTGGGCGCGGCAACCTCCGGCGGTTCTTCGCCGGGGTGGGCTTTGCGCCATGCCAGAAAACTTTCCAAGATCACTGCGGCGGAAACCGAATCCAGCCGAGCTTTGCGGTCTGCGCCAAAGGTGCTGTTGGCCGAAAGAATGCCTGCCGCCGTTACCGTGGTGCGGCGTTCATCCCACAGCACAACGGGCACCCCGCAGGCAGTGGCAAGCCGCGCGGCAAAGCGGCGGCTTTTTACGCAGCGGGAACCCTCGGTGCCGTCCATGTTGCGGGGCAGGCCGCACACAACGCCCTCAGCCCCTTGGGCCAGCCGGGCAGCGGCGGCAGCCTCCGCTACTTTGTTCAGGCTTTTTTCCTCAATCTGCGGGGTAACAGGCGTAACGATCAGTTCCGAAGCATCACATACCGCCAGCCCCGTGCGGCGCTCCCCGTAATCAACAGCGATCCATTTCATTGGCGTACCTCATGTTTTGTGTAGTGTAACTATTATACCATGTGCAGGAAGTGGGTGCAATAAAGCGCGGCAGGTAGGCAGCAAAAAAGCGCACCCCCTTATCAGTAAGGGGTGCGCAGAAAACATGGGAGAAGATAAGCTCAGATCTTCGGCATGCGCTTGTCCAGCTGGATGGTCAGCAGGCTGGCCAGGGCAATCTTGATCACATCGCCCGGCAGGTAGGGAATCACGCAGTAAGTCAGGCTGGTGGGCAGGTCAAGGCCGGTCAGCACCATAAACCAGATGGTGCCCAGCACATAGCAGGCGGCGCAGCCAACCACGCAGCCCAAGGCCAGCCAGCCGAACTTGCGGGGCAGCTTGGCGGCAAAGGCACCGGCAATCAGCGCGGCCAGCAGGTAGCCGATGGCATAGCCGCCGGTTTTGCCAAGCAGAACAGCGGGGCCGCCCTGCATACCGGCCATAACGGGAACACCCACAGCGGCCAGCAGCAGGTAAACCAGCTGGCTGGCGGCACCCCATACGGGGCCCAGCATGGTGCCCGCCATGTACACGGCAAACAGTGCCAGATTGATCGGCACGCCCCACGGCATAGGGATAGCCAGCTGGCTGCAAACAGCGGTCAGGGCGGCAAACAGGGCGCAGCCCACCATCTTGTGCAGGCGGGCGTTGGAAGCAGTTGTGTTCATGATAACTTTCCTCACTCTCTTAGGTGTATCTAAAAAGTCGAAAATTTAGCTTATTTCTACAAACACAGCCGGATTTTGCGTTAAAAAACCTTGGAATCCACAAAGGATTCCTGCGGCTCTTTGCCTTAAATCCTGCTTGTGTTTGCGAAATATCCGTCATTTTCTTTGTTTTCAGATACACCTTAATATGCAATGCCGGAACGTCAGGCAAGTGCGCCCAACTCTGGAATCACGCGGATCTCATCACTGCCGAATGCTGTGGGGGCAAGGTCGCCATCACAGCGCACCAGCAGGCGGCAGTCATCGTCAATGCCAAGCACCGTAGCCCCGCGCGGTTCGCTGCCGTTGGGGATCAGGGTCACATGGCGGCCCGTCAGGGCCTGGCGGCGGCGGTAATCATCCAGCCAGCTGCCGCGCAGGCTGGTGTGGTACAGCGCCCAGAACTCGTTCAAAAACGCTGCCGCCAGTGCCGCGCGGGCACCGGGGGCGGGGGCAGAATCAAACAGAGAACCCGCCACCGCGGCAAGCTCTTTGGGCCAGCCGCCGGACGGCTGAACCAGGTTGAAACCAAGCCCCAGCACGGCATAATCCAGCATGCCGGATTCCAGGTCCACGGCGGCTTCGGTCAGAATACCGCAGACCTTTTTGCCGTTCTTCCACAGGTCGTTCACCCATTTGATCTGGATGGGCGTGCCGCACAGCTGCTCCGCTGCACGGGCAGCGGCAACTGCGGCCAATGCGGTGATCTGCGGGGACTGGCGGGTGCTGAATGCCGGCCGCAGCAAAATGCTCAGGTACAGCCCGCCCGGCGGGGAGAAGAAGCTGTGCCCGCGCCGCCCGCGCCCAGCGGACTGGGCCTGGGCAATCAGCACAAGGCCCTCCGGCGCGCCGTTGGCGGCCTGGGTGCGCAGCGCCGCATTGGTGCCGGGCAGGCGGTCCACCACAGTGATCTGTACCGCCTGCGCAACGGCAGGGGCCAGCAGCGCTGTGATGGCGTCCGCGTTCAGCAGGTCTGCCCCGTGGGGCAGGGCATAGCCGCGGTTGGTAATGGCTTCAATGGGGGTGCCGTCCGCACGCAGGGCAGTGACGGCTTTCCAGATGGCGGCCCGGCTGACGCCGAGCTGGTCGGCAAGTTCCTGCCCAGAGATATACCGCCCGCGCGCTGCGTCCAGCGCGCTGAGGACCTGTGCTTTGACTGACATGCCGTAACCGCCTTTCCCCAAAAAGTTTGCGCAAACTGAAGTATAGTATACCGCGGGAAAAAATGAAATGTCAACGGAGAGGGCAGATTGAGGTTTACAATAAGGCGCGTAGATGAGAGGGGGGAAAGAGATTTGCGAGTTTTGGCGGTGGGAGATATGGCAGGACCCGGCGGGTGGGACGATGGCGAGCATCGTCCCCTACAGGTAATTTGCAGCGTTTGTTGTAAATGGTAAGGTTTCTCCGTGGCGGGATGAGACATCCCGCCCTACAGATTGATTTATAATACGCAATGAGCATTGAATACACATCCCACCCATAGGGGCGCACATTGTGCGCCCGCTGCCTGAAAAATTGCTGAAATAAAAAACATCAAAACACCCCTCCCCCAAAAACAAAAACCACCCAAACAAAAAAAGAGATCCGCCAAAGCGAACCTCTTTTATAGGAAGGTAAACCGTAAGATACGGGAAATTGTTGTGCGGAAAATTAGCGCTGGATACGGCCGGAACCGTCGCCGCCAGCCAGCTTCTCGACCTCAGCAACAGTAACCATGTTGTAGTCGCCTTCGATGGAGTGCTTCAGAGCGGAAGCAGCAACAGCGAACTCAACAGCTTCCTGGGTGGTCTTGCCGTTCAGCAGGGCGTAGATCAGGCCGCCGCCGAAGGAGTCACCGCCGCCAACGCGGTCGATGATGCGCAGCTCGTACTTCTTGCTGAAGCAGTACTCGTTGGAAGCAACGTCGTACAGCATGGCGCTCCAGCCGTTGTCAGAAGCGGAATGGCTCTCACGCAGGGTGATAGCAACCTTCTCAAAGCCGAACTTGTCAGCCAGCTGCTTGGCAACGCTCTTGTAGCCTTCGCGGTTGATCTCGCCAGCGTAGATATCGGTGGCCTCAGCCTCGATGCCGAACACGTCCTTAGCATCTTCCTCGTTGGAGATGCAGACGTCAACGTACTGGCACAGGTCGGTCATAGCAGCGCGGGCTTCCTCGCGGGTCCACAGCTTGCCGCGGTAGTTCAGGTCGCAGCTGATCTTAACGCCATGAGCCTTGGCAGCCTTGCAGGCTTCGCGGCAGATGTCAACAACATTGGGGCCCAGGGCCGGGGTGATGCCGGTGAAGTGGAACCAATCCACGCCCTCAAAGATGGAATCCCAATCGAAGTCAGCGGTGGAAGCTTCCTGGATGGCAGAGTGTGCACGGTCATAGATGCAGACAGAACCACGCTGAGAAGCGCCCTTCTCGTTGAAGTAGATGCCAACACGGTCGCCGCCGCGGACGATCTTGCTGGTGTCAACGCCGTAACGGCGCAGGCTGTTGATAGCGGCCTGACCAATGGCGTGTGCGGGCAGCTTGGTCACATAGACAGCGTCCATGCCGTAGTTTGCCAGGGAAACAGCAACGTTAGCTTCGCCGCCGCCGAAAGTGAACTCCAGGTTGTTGGCCTGGACAAAGCGCTCGTAGTTGAACGGCTGCAGACGGATCATCAGTTCGCCAAAAGTAACGACTTTCATATTGAAACTCCTTGTATTTATTGTAAATATACCGCGCCGTCAGGCGCAAACCTGCTGTACAGTGGCAACAGATTATTTCTGAACCAGGTGGATAGCAAAGCCGGCAACTTCGTCAGCAAAGTAGATGGCGATGGTCTTGCCGTCCTTAACATTCTTGCTGTCCATATCGAACTTGACGCCGCGCTGGCCCAGGTGATAGATAGCGCGGTCAACATTGTTGGTCAGGATGGCGATGTGACCATGGGTGCCGCGGCCCGGCTTCTTCATGATCTCAAATTCCTTCTTGCCAACAAAGATGCTGGAGTTGCCCGGCTTAACAGCCATGCTCAGCAGGCTGCCGATGGTCTCGGCAGTCTTGGCAGCTTCGGCTTCGTCAGCGCAGTTGATGCCGATGTGGCCCAGTTCCAGGCCCAGCATTACGTTGACAGCCTCTTTGCTCATGGCGGTGATCTCATCCCATGCGCCGGCCTTGATCTTGTCGGACTTGCACATCCAGGTGCCGCCGACAGCAATAATCTGGTTGTAGCCCAAGTAGTTGTTCACGTTCTTGGCGTTGACGCCGCCGGTGCACATCCACTTGCAGGTCTTCAAGGCAGCGCCGATGTTCTTCAGCTTGTCCACGCCGCCGTTTGCTTCAGCGGGGAAGAACTTAACAACTTCGCAGCCCATGTTCATGGCCTGCTGCATCTCGCCGGAGGTGGCGGTGCCGGGCATCATGATACCGCCCTTGTCGATAACATGCTTGCAGACTTCGGGGTCGAAGCCGGGAGCAACGATGAAGGAAGCACCGGCAGCCATAGCACGGTCAGCCTGGTCAACGGTCAGCACAGTGCCGGCGCCCAGCAGCATATTGGGCAGTTCTTCGTGAATCTTCTTGATGCACTCTTCAGCACATGCGGTGCGGAAGGTAACCTCAGCAGCCGGCAGGCCGCCATCCATCAAAGCCTTGCACAGAGGAATCGCCTCGTCCACGCTGTTGAAAGCGATAACGGGGATGATACCAATTTCGTAAACGCGCTCAAGGACAGAATTCATAACGCATTCTCCTTACATTAACAAAGTTTACATCAGTTGTGAAGCGGTTCCTTATGGTGGAACACCGTTCCGCAATTTGCTGAGTTTATTATACAAATTTTGCGCCGCGCCGTCAATCGGTCAATTTTACCAGTCAGAGCGGAGCCTTTTTTGGCAATATTGAGGGGGTTCCGCCTTGTGGGATGCTACTTGCGAAAAACGCCGTTTGCTGGTATACTTAATTCCACAATGCGGAACAATTCCGGCCCGATGGGAGCAGAACCGGGCAAAGTTATAAATTATGAATTTTTTGTTAATTTTTGCGGAGGATGCGTTATGGAGGACCAAACCGTAAAAAATTCTGATAAGGGCGGTGTGCAGAGCGTTGCGCGCATTTTTGAGCTGATCGAAGTGCTGGCCGCCCACCCGGCCGGAGCCAGTTTGCAGCGCCTGGCGGAAGACGCTCACCTGGCCAAAAGCACAACCCACCGCCTGTTGGGCAGCCTGGTCAGCCTGGGATATGCCGCGCAGGACAGCGAAACCGGCAAGTACCGCCTGACCTTAAAGATGTTTGAAATTTCTTCCGGCATCGTCAACAGCATGGATGTGATGAGCGTTGCCAAGGTACACCTGGAACGCCTGGCCCAGCGCACCGGCGAAGCGGTGCACCTGGTCATCCGCGATGCACAGGATATCGTGTACATATATAAAACGGAAAGCGGCCCCATGCGGATGTCCAGCCGGGTGGGGCTGCGCAGCCCACTGTACTGTACCGGTGTGGGCAAAGCCATCCTGGCTACCCTGACCGAAGAAGAGGTGGAGGATGTGTGGCGGCACAGCAACCCGCAAAAGCTGACGGGCCGCACTGTGACCGATTTGCCTGCTTTGTGCGCCCAGCTGAACGAGGTGCGCGCCTGCGGCTATGCCATTGACGATGAGGAAAACGAGCTTGGCATCCGCTGCGTGGCGCTGGCCATACCCGGCCCCGGCGGCAAGGCGGACAGCGCGTTCTCTATCAGCGGCCTTGCCCCCTACATGACGCCGGAGCGCATCCGGCGCATTGCTGCCCTTGCGCTGGAAACCCGCGCCGACATCCTGCGCGACCTTGGGGTGCAGGGTGTGTGAAGAAACATGAAGATAAAAGAATACACAGAATTCAAAAAAGACGAAATCTGGCAGCTCTACACACAGGTGGGCTGGACCGCATACACGGAAAATATGACGGCGCTGGAGCGGGGTTACAAAAATTCTCTGCTTGTTCTGGCGGCCTATGAAAATGAAGAACTGCTCGGCATTGTCCGGGTGGTGGGGGATGGTGCTACCATTATTCTTGTGCAGGATATTTTGGTATATCCCCAAAAGCAGCGGCAGGGCATCGGCACGTCGCTGCTCAAAGCGGTGCTGGAACGGTATGCGGATGTCCGGCAAATCCAACTGGTAACGGATAATACACCCAAAACCGTGGCGTTTTATCAATCGCTGGGATTTGTGGAGCTTGAAAAGTTGGGCTGCTGCGGGTTTATGCGGGCACGATAATTGGGATTCCGAGGTGATAAGTGTATGGAGAAGAAATCAAGACGCTCAGGAACAGACCCCGTAGTTGCCTTGACTTTGATTTTTGTTGTGCTAAAAGTAATGGGTTTGATTTCATGGTCATGGTTATGGGTACTAAGTCCAATCTGGCTTACGTTCCTGCTTTTCGCCGCTATTTTTTCTGTCATTTTGGTCGGCGGACGAATTACCAAAGGGAAATGGTAAGTTCGCGTTTGTGAAATGGCGGAGTTTCACTCCGACAACTTCGGATTTGTAAAGGAGATATACAACATGAAGAAAGTCTGCTTAGCGGTTTTGCCAGCTTTAACAATAGTGTTAGAATTATTACCCTTGGGAGCAGTTTGTATTTTTGCAACATCTCCAACAGAAAGAGTAAAAGAAACATTCTCATACTTTAGCCTTACACCGTTTGGCTATGCAAATTTTGCTCCACTTATTACAGCCACACTTACTGTTGCCATCTTCTTACTTTCATTGTTTTCATTGAAGAAGAAAGGTGTTCTCAAAGCATTGTTTGTCCTTTCCATTATTACGGTAGTTATTTCTCTTTTGCCATTGATGTATGGCTTAAACTACTATACCCTTGTAGGAGCCTTTATAACAGTAACACTTGTAATAGAAAGTATTTTGGCTAAGATACAACAAAAGTAAAGCGATAACTTCTAGTTTGTAGACCAATGCTTAACAAATGTACAACAATAATAGACAAGCCTTGCGTACAGGACTATAATAAAATAATAGGAAAAGATGATAACAAGGGAATGCGGTAAGGCGGCCGGAACTTCCCGGAAAAGTGGGGAATGGAATGAACCTGATCTTTACAGCCTTTGCCACACTGGAGGGCTACCGCGAGGGCAGCAATGCCAACCTGGGCAGCGAGGTATTCTACCGCTGCATTGTGGTCAGCCTTGTCAGCGCAAAACAGAAAAACCAGAATTGCGATGCAGCCCTTGTGACCAACACCGCTGTGCCGGAACCCTATGCTGCGCAGCTGTCCCAGGCGGGCATCCGTGTAATCGCCTGTCCGTTTGACAACTACCGCTTTGAAGCGGATTTAGACTGGTCCCTGGCGTATTACAAGCTGTGCGCCATGCAGTATCTGCTCGAAACCGAGCATTACGAAAACTACCTGATGCTGGATTCCGATACCTTTACCCAGCGCGGCTATCAGGATATCTGGCGCGAAGCCGCGGAAGCGGTGCTGCTGTATCAGGTGCCCCATGCGGCCAGCCAGCCTATGACGGCCCGCATCTCCCACACCTATGATGAACTTTGGCCGGAGGGCGCTCCCCATGTGCTGACCCACTTTGGCGGCGAGTTCGTGGCGGGCAGCACGGCCCGGCTGCAGGATTTTATGGCCGAATGCCGCAATGTGTTTGACCGGATGCAGCAGACCGGCGTGCGCAGCCAGGACGGCGACGAAGCCATTTTGGATGCTGCGGCCTACCGCAGCCAGCTGGCGGGCAAGCCCGTGCGGGCCGCCAACGCGTATGTGTTCCGGTACTGGCTGGGCGGGCATTTTTATTATGTTTCCACGAACTACTGCTGCGACCCCGTCTGCGTGCTGCACCTGCCCGGCAAGGCGAAAATGCGCCAGCTGACGGTGCTCTACCACAAATACACCCGCAGCGGCCACATGCCGGAAAACCAAACCGTGTGGCGGCTCTGCTGCCTGCCTGCCGCCCGCCCGCCGCTGCTGCGCAGCCTGTGGGTGCGCCTGCGGGCCCAAATCGGCATTTGAATCCACCCACTGACCCCCAAGGAAAGGAACGCTCTATGCAGGAGAAAAAGCGTATTCCCCTGAAACGTTTGCACCGCTTGCGCAACGCCCGCAAACAGGCCGCGGAGACCGATGACCTGACCCCCATGATGAAAGCCATCAAGGCGGTGCACAGCGTGACCAGCACCGGCTCTACCCAGCCGGAGGACCTGGAACGCCAGCGTGCCGCCCAGGAGCTGTTTGGCCGTTTGGTTACCCCCAACCTGTTGATCAACACCACGCCCATCACCGTCAACAATGTTTCGGCGGAGTGGGTGCGGATGAACCAGGGGCATGACCGCCGCCATGTGGTGCTATACTGCCATGGCGGTGGCTACACCTGCGGCCAGCTGGGCTATGCCCGCGTGCTGGCCAGCAAACTGGCGCTTTCCACCGGGTGCGATGTACTCAGCTTTGAATACCGCCTTGCCCCCGAAGCGCCGTATCCTTCCGCCATTGACGATGCCCTGCGCGTCTGGGACTACCTGATGTATATGGGCATCGGCGCGCGGGATGTGATCGTGGCCGGGGATTCGGCGGGCGGCAACCTGGCGCTGGAACTGGCCCTTGCCGTAAAGGCCCAGGGCCGCAGCCAGCCGCGTGCCCTGGTGCTGATGAGCCCCTGGACCGATATGACGATGCAGGGGGCATCCTATCAGAAATGTGCCGCGCTGGACCCCATGCTGACCCACGACTATATTGATTCCTGCCGCACCGCTTACCGCGGAGCAAACAGCACCCTGGAATGGGAAGACCCCAGCCTTTCGCCGCTGTTTGCGGATTTAAGGGGGCTGCCGCCCACTTTGATCCAGGTGGGAACGAACGAAATATTGAAATCCGATTCTATCAACCTTGCCAAAGCCATGACGGAACAGGAAGTATACGCCGTGCTGGAGGTATACCCCGAATGCTGGCATGTGTTCCAGCAGATGCCGATCCCCCATGCCGCACAGGCCATGGAAAGCGTTGGCCGCTTTGTGCAGAAAATTTTGTAACGGCGGAACCCCGCCGGATAGGAGGGCTGCCATTTGCCCGAAACCTGGTATAAAGTCGATAATGTCGCCAAAGTATTTCTGGCGTCCATCAACCGGCGGGACCCGCGGGTGTTCCGCGTCAGCTGCACCCTGAACGAGGATGTGGACCCCGACCGCCTGAATCAGGCCCTGGAACAGACCGCACGGGAAAACCCGCAGTTCCAGGTCACGCTGCACCGTGGGCTGTTCTGGCATTATTTTGAATCCACCAACCTGAAACCGCAGGCGGTGCCGGAAACGCTGGCCCCCTGTGCCATGCTGTACGGCCCGCAGATCAAAAACGAACTGCTGTACCGCGTCAGCTATTACGGCGCGCGCATCAATGTGGAAATGTTCCACGCCATCAGCGATGGCAACGGCGGGATGGTGTTCCTGAAAACGCTGGTGCACAATTATTTGCAGCTGAAAAATCCCGAACTGGCCAATGTTCCCGGAGAAGAGCGCGCCAGCAAGGGCGAATCGGCCCAGGATGCGTTCCGCAAGTACTATACGGCGTCCAAAGCGGCGGAGGAAGACCCGCTGAACCGCAAAAAGTCTTTCCACCTGCATGGCCGCAAACTGCCGTATGACCAGTCCCAGTTTTTTGAAGCCCACCTTTCTGCCGCCCAGGTGCTGGCCAAAACCCGCGCCATGGGGGTAACGATGACCAGCTACCTGGCCGCTGCCCAGATGCTGGCGGCTTATCAGGAAATGCCGGCGCTGGAACGCGGTAAGGTCATCTCGGTCAGCCTGCCGGTCAACCTGCGCAGCTATTATGGAACCGAGACCGCCCGCAACTTTTTCAACTCCATCCGCATCAGCTGGGTATTCCGGGGGGACGAAACGCTGGAAACCCTGGCCAAAGGCTTTGACGCCAAACTGCGGGAAGCCCTGAAGGACGAGCGGGTCAAGGCCCGCATGGACGGCTTTGAAAAGCTGGAACAGATGCCCGGTATCAAACTGGTGCCGCTCTTTATCAAAAACGCGGTGGTCAACCTGTTCAATACGCTGGAAGCCAAAAAAGTTACCCTGACCATCTCCAACATGGGGCGCATCCCACTGCAAAAAGAGCTGCAGCCCTATATCAAAGGCTTTACGGCGTTCTGCAGTTCGACTACCGCGTTCACCACGGTCTGTTCCTATGGGGATGATCTTGTTTTGGGCACCACCTGGGCGTTCCGCAGCACCGAGATGCTGAAAAACTTTTACCGCTGCCTTTCTGCCGAAGGGTTGGATATTACACTGTATGCAACGGAGGTGGATGGAGAATGAAAACCTGTCCCCATTGCCATATCCAGGTTGGCGGCAGCGCACAGTACTGCCCGCTGTGCCAGAACCCCCTTGTCGGCACGCCGGAACCGGACCGCTACCCCAAGGTGGTGCCGCCCGCGCGGCAGACATCGCTGTTTTACCGCATCGCTGCCTTTGTGCTGCTGGGGGCGGCGGTCATCTGCGGCGTGGTGGATTACATCATGATCGAAGGCAGGCATATGCACTGGAGCCTGCTGGTGCTGATCGGCGCGGTGGGGGTGCTGATGCTGCTGCGCGCACTGCTGCGCCAGGGCCGCAACGCCCCTAAGCTGCTGTTCCAGATTTTGATCGGCACTTCGCTGATCGTGACCTTTGCGGATTATTACGCCGGGTGGAACGGCATTGCCATTGACGCCATTGTGCCGATCTTGTGCAGCGTTACCCTGGTGCTGAACTTCATTTTTGCCTTTGTCAACCGCCGCTTTACCGAGAACGGCCTGGTTTACCTGCTGCTGAACATTGTGGTGGGCGTGGTGCCGTATATCGGCTTAACGCTGCGCCACAGCGTGCGCCCGCCAATGGCCTGGGTCATCTGCCTGGTCATCAGCATGATCACCTTTTTGGGGCTGGTCATCTTCAAGGGCCGCAGCCTGCTGGCAGAGTTTGAAAAACGCCTGCATCTGTAAATCGGAATTTGAAAGGATGATGATATGATGGATAAATTAAAAAAGAACATGGTTTTCTACCTACTGTTGCTGATAGATTTTTATATCGTTCCTTGGTTTATAAAAAACACAGGAAGTGCAATGATTGTTATGTTAGTAATTATTCCTCTAATATGTTTAATAACCTCTGTTTTTTATGGGATTAGGAATGGTTTTAACTTCTGGTATATTTTGATTGTAGCAATAATGTTTGCGCCATCTATATTTATATTTTATAACTCAAGTGCATGGGTTTATGTAGTTGGATATGCTGTTATTGCATTATTGGGAAATTTAATAGCATTGCCATTAGGAAAAAGATAACTTCGCATTTGCCAAACTGCCCACGCAAACTTGTGTTTGCAAAATGATACCCCGCTTTGCCGCGGCAAAGGCGGGGCTTTTTGCTGCCAGAAGCGCATGAAATTGCCGCAGGCAGGGTCTAAATAGCGCAAAGTGCGGTTTTTGCCCATTGACAAGCGGTTTTAACCGGGCGTATACTTACCATATCTTTGGGTCATGCCGTTTTGTGGCAGGTTCCAAGGGGATCGTTTGTAATACTATAAAGGAGTGCGGAATTATGAAAAACAACAATAGCATCAAGACCTTTGTCGCCATTGGTATCGGCGCAGCACTGTTCTTTGTGCTGGGGCGTTTTGTGGCAATCCCCAGCCCGGTGCCTAACACCAACATCAGCCTGCAGTACGCAGTGCTGGCCCTGCTGGCCGCTATGTACGGCCCGGTTGCCGGCGGCCTGATCGGCTTCATCGGCCATGCTCTGATCGACCTGTCCTGGGGCGGCATCCCGTGGTGGAGCTGGGTTATCACCTCCGCTTTTGTCGGCGTTGTAGTGGGCCTGTTCACCAAAAAGTTGCATGTTGAGGAAGGCGACTTTAACAAAAAGAAGGTTGGCGTGTTTGCGCTGGCCAACGTGATCGCCAACCTGATCGGCTGGATCGTGGTTGCTCCCGTGCTGGACATCCTGATTTATGCGGAGCCTGCCAAAAAGGTGTTTGCACAGGGCGTGTTTGCCGGTATTTCCAACAGCATTACTGCTGTGGTCGTGGGCGGCCTGCTGGTGCTGGCTTACACCAAGACCATTGCCAAGAAAGGCTCTTTGGATAAAGAATAATTGCTATCGCAAAGCCTTCCCGTGGCCTTTGGTTTGCGGAAAGGCTTTTTTGTTTGCCGCTTTGCCGTTGGGAAAGGCGGCACCGGAATATCTTGCTTTGAGGTACCATGCCCATGTCTGAACAGACAAACCCCATTATTTCATTCAAAAACTTCTCCTTCCAGTATCGTGCGCAGAAAAAGCCGACGCTGCATGATATCAACCTGGATATCTACCCCGGTGAGCGTGTGCTGATCGCCGGGCCTTCCGGCAGCGGCAAAAGCACGCTGGCGGCCTGCATCAACGGGCTGAACCCGTTTTCTAACCCCGGCGAATGCACCGGCAGCCTGACGGTAGACGGCGTGGATGCGCCCAACAGCAGCATTTTTGAGCTTTCGGCCCATGTGGGCACCGTGCTGCAGGACCCGGACGGTCAGTTTATCGGCCTGACGGTGGGCGAGGATATCGCCTTCGCGCTGGAAAACAGCTGCGTTCCCCAAAAGGAAATGCACGAGATCACCCGCCATGCCGCAGAGCTGGTGGGCATTGAAAAACGCCTGGACCATGCCCCGCATGAGCTTTCCGGCGGGCAGAAGCAGCGCGTTAGCCTGGCGGGCGTTATGGTGGATCAGGTTAAAATTTTGATGTTTGATGAACCCCTTGCCAGCTTGGATCCCGCCACCGGCAAGCAGGCTATTGAGCTGATCGACGAGATCCAGCACAAGACCGATACCACCGTGCTGATTATTGAGCACCGGCTGGAGGATGTGCTGTGGCGCAATGTGGACCGCATCATCCTGGTCAATGAGGGTACTGTTTTGGCTGACCTGCGCCCGGACGAGCTGCTGGCCACCCATATGCTGGCCGAAAACGGCATCCGGGAGCCGCTGTACCTGACGGCCATGCGCTATGCGGGTATTGCCATCACACCGGAAAAGCGCCCTGCCCATGTGGACACCGTGGTGCTGGATGATGCCGATACCGCCCGCCTGCACAAGTGGTTCAACGCCCTGCCGCTGCCGGAACCCGGCCCCGCACCGGAGCACCTGCTGGAAGTGCGCGGCCTTGGCTTTGGCTATACCAAGGGGCAGAGCACCCTGCATGACATCAGCTTATCCATCGGCAAAGGCGAGATGGTCAGCATTGTGGGGCGCAACGGCGCGGGCAAATCTACCCTGGCAAAGCTGATCTGCGGGTTCGAGACCCCGGAGCAGGGCCAGGTGCTGCTGAATGGCCGTGACCTGGCGCAGGATAACATCCGCCGCCGCGCCCAGCACATTGGCTATGTGATGCAGAACCCCAACCAGATGATCTCCAAAACCATGATCTTTGAGGAAGTTGCGCTGGCCTTGCAGGGCAGCGATATGACCCAGGAACAGATCTGCCAGCGGGTGGAAGATACTCTGAAGGTTTGCGGGCTGTACCCCTTCCGCAACTGGCCCATTTCCGCACTGAGCTTTGGCCAGAAAAAGCGTGTAACCATTGCCAGCGTGCTGGTGCAGCAGCCGGAACTGATCATTCTGGACGAACCCACCGCGGGGCAGGACTTCCGCCATTATACCGACATTATGGAGTTCCTGCGCGGGCTGAACGAGCAGGGCGTGACCGTGGTGATGATCACCCACGATATGCACCTGATGCTGGAATACACCCCGCGCGCATTGGTGTTCTGTGATGGCCAGCTGATTGCCGACCGCAGCGCTGCTGCCGTGCTGTGTGACCCTGAACTCATCGAGCAGGCTGCGCTGAAAGAAACCAGCCTGTTTACCCTTGCCAACCGCTGCGGCATTGCCCCGGCGGAAGATTTTGTAGAACGCTTTATCCATGAAGACAGGGAGGTGCGCACACATGGCTGCTAATACCGTGCTCAATTACCTGCCGCGCCAAAGCGTTGTTCACAAAATGACCGGCACCACCAAACTGGCATTCTTTTTGCTGTTTACCTTTGCCAGCATGATCACCTATAACACTTGGGTGCTGCTGGGGCTGATGGCCGTCAGCTTTGCAGCGTTCAAGCTCAGCCACATCAAACTGCGCGAAGTGCGGTTTATGCTGATCTTTATGCTGGTATTCCTGCTGCTGAATAACCTGTTCATCTTTTTGTTTGACCCCAACCAGGGCACCACGCTGTACGGCACGCGGCATGTGCTGTTCCATCTGTTCTGGCGGTATGATGTAACGGCGGAGCAGCTGTTCTACATGGTCAATATCTCGCTCAAATACTTTGTGGCACTGCCGGTGGCTATCTTGTTTATTTCCGCCACTAACCCCAGCGAGTTTGCCGCAAGCCTGAACAGCATCGGCATCTCCTATAAGGTGGGCTACTCGGTTGCCATTGCGCTGCGCTATATCCCGGATATTCAGCGCGACTACCACAGCATCAGCCAGGCCCAGCAGGCCCGCGGCGTGGAGCTGGGCAAAAGCGAACCGTTCTTTGCACGGCTCAAGAATTCGGTCAGTATTCTGCTGCCGCTGATTCTGACCAGCCTGAACCGCATTGATACCATCAGCAACGCCATGGAGCTGCGTGGCTTTGGCAAAAATGGCAAGCGCACCTGGTACACCCAGCGCCCCTTTGCCAAGCGGGATTTTGCCGCCCTGGCTTTTGGCGCAGCGCTGCTGTTGGTCAGCCTGTTTGTTACCATCCGGTACGGCCGGTTCTATAACCCGTTCGTATGATCCATAAATAAAACCATAAAAGCCCCGGCCCCCTGTGTTGAACTGCATCCCATTTGTTAGACAGTATGGTATTACTGCCTAACAAATGGGGTGTTTTGGTATGCCAAGAGGAAGGCATTACGCAGAGCATGTCTCGAAAAGGAACTTGTCTGGATAATGCTGTTGCTGAGAATTTTGAAAAGACGATTGCCGATTGCATCGACCGCCGAATTCAATTAAAACGAAACGGCCTGAACCCTGTGCAATACAGGATTCAGACCGTTCAGGTTACTTAATTCTTGTCTTTGTCTAATTTTTTGGGGGCCCTTCAAACCTGCTCAACGGGTAAAGGGGTTATCTGCGCCCGGCACCGCCGCCGCGGGTGGAACCGCCGCCGGCACGGAAGCCGCCGCCTCCACCGCGCGGGGCGCTGAACCCGCCGCTGCGCCCGGCACCGCCACCCGGCCGGGCACTGCCGCCGCCGGAACGGAATCCGCCGGACATTCCGCCAAAGCCGCCGCCGGGACGCGGACCGGAACTGCCAGGTCTGGCACCGGGGCCAGGCCCACCAAAGCCGCCGCCGGGGCGTGGGCCGGGATTACCAAATCCACCGCCCGGAGGGGGCGGCGGGGGAGGACGCCGGGGACGGCGCGGCCAGTAAACCGGTCCGCCGAAAAAGAATACGTTCGGCCCGCGGCGGCCGCCTGTGTAGGTGGGACCCTGCGGCCCGCGGGGTCCGCGCGGCGTTTTCAGGATCGCAATCACGATCACTGCAATAATAATCGTCAGTAAAATCAAGGTAAGCACCGCTCCTCCATTGCTGCGGCTCTGGGTGTTTTCCACAATCCTGCCGGAAGAATCTGCCAGGCCGGATCCGATCGCGTCCATATCCAGGCTGACGCCATATACATCGCAGATGCGCTCGGCCATGGCCAGCACGGTTTTGCGTGCGCCGGTATCGTAATCCTGCTTTGCCCAGGAAGCTTCCAGGTTATCATACAGCAGATCGCTCAGCACATTGCCGGAAAACGCGCTTTCCAGCCCTTCGCCGGGGGTGGCCCAATAGTTGTCGTCCCCGGTGGCCATCAGCAGCACCATGCCGTTGTCCTGGTCAGCGCTGCCAAGGCCCCATGCCTGGAACACCTCGTAGGCATAGCCTTCCATGGTGTTGTTGCCGACGTAATCGGTGGTGTAAACGCCGATCTGTGCACCGCTGCAGTTTTCCTGCAGGGCAACAGAAATGTTGGTGATATATGTTTCGGTATCGCGGCTTAGAATATTGGCATTATCGGCAATGCAGCTGGTACTGCTGATGCCCTGAACGGAAGCAGCTGCCGCTGCCGGTACCGACCAGACTGCCGCCGCGGTCACAGCCGCCAGAACGGCGGCTGCGGTGCGGGTCAAAATTTTCATCCGGCCCCCTCCTTTCCGGGGTCACTGCGCTGCATACAGCTCCACCTGCCCCGCGCCCCACAATGTACCGATCACATTGGCGGGGAAACCGGAAGCCATGGTGTTGTAGCTTTGGGCAGCGGTGGTATAATTCTGCGCAATTTCGCGCTGCAAAATGCTTTGGGTGCTCACATAGCTGGCATCCAGGCTGTTGATCTGATCCAGCGCATCGTCGGTGGCTTTTGCCTTGGCGGCGGTGTACATGGCGTCCACAGCGTTATCCAGCTGGTGGATGACCGCATATTGCGCGGCTGGGGCAATGGCGGTATCCTGCCACTGGGCCAGCAGGTCTGCTACGGTGGTGCAGTTGCTGTCAGCTTCGCCCAGTACCTTCTGGCAGGCACGCATCAGGTTGGCAGCGGTATCCGTCAGGGTGGTAAAATCCCCCTGGATGCTGTTGCCGTGCTTGTCAACCTCGCTGGTGTAAATTTCAGCCACATTGCGGTAACGGCTTTTCAGCTGCACGCCGCCAATGCCAAACACCGAAACCAGCACCATCACGGCCAGGAACCCGGCCGCAAAAGGCCGCTTTTTGGCGGGAGCGGGCAGTTTGCTTTCCACCTGGCCAAACACTTCCAGCTGCGGGCTTTTGATCTCAAATGTTTCCTGCTGCTCCAACTGCATGGGTCGTCCTCACTTAACGGGGATGCAATAATGCACCCTGAAAATAATTATTTGTTAATTTCCAACAGCTTCTGCTTCAGCTCGCCCTCAATGCGGCCCAGCTCCTGCTCGGCGGCGGCGCGCTTGGCCTTGCCGTCTGCGCGGATCTTGTTCAATTCATCCAGTGTGCTGATCAAATCGCGGTTGGTCTGCTGCAGGGTCTCAATATCCACCACACCGCGCTCAGACTCTTTGGCGATGTCGATGGTGCCCTGCTTGAGGGTTGCGGCGTTCTTGCGCAACAGCTCGTTGGTGGCATCGGTCACGGCGCGCTCGGCCTGCATGGCCTGCTGGCTGTGTGCCATGCCCAAGGCCAGAACCATCTGGTTCTTCCACAGGGGGATGGTGTTCACAATGGTGGTCTGGATCTTTTCGGCCATCATCGTATCGTTGGACTGGATCAGGCGGATCTGTGGGCCCATCTGGATGGAGATATTGCGGGTCAGCTCCAGGTCATACAGCTTCTTTTCAAAGCGGTCGCACTGGTCGGCCAGGTCGCGGGCGGCCTGGGCATCTTCCGGCAGGCCGGATGCTTTGGCCTTGGCTTCAGCGGCGGCCAGGTCGTTCTCCCGCACCTGCTGCAGCTTTTTGCGGCCGGCCAGGATATACATGCTCAACTCCTTGAAATAGACAAGGTTCAGCTGGTACATCTTGTCCAGCATGGCAATGTCTTTCATCAGGGTTACCTGGTGGTCCTCCAGTTGGGCCTTGATGCGTTCCACGTTCACATCAGCTTTGTCGTATTTCACTTTCAGGGCTTCCAGCTCGTTGGACTTTTTCTTGAAAAAGCCCAGGAAGCCTTTCTGATTTTCTGCGGTGGCGTCAAAGCCTTTCAGCTCGCCGATCAGCTGGGTGATGAGTTCGCCGGTCTCACCCATATCCTTGGTGCGCACGCGGGAAAGCGCACTGTCAGAAAAATCGCTCAGCTTTTTCTGGCTGGCGGCGCCGTACTGCAAAATCATCTGGGAGTTGGTCAAGTCGATCTTTTCAGCAAAATCCTGCACCATCTTCTGCTCTTCGGGGCTCAGCGGGGTATCCTCCACGGTAACGGGGGTAGCCTTTTTGGCTTCCTCCACCACCTTGGCATCCGCTTCGGGATCCAGGGTCAGGGTGGGGGCGGCAGGGGCCGCATCCAAGGTCAGGGAAGGTGCTGCGGGAGCGTTCAGGTCAAAATCCAGATCAGACATAGTGGCAAGTCCTTTCTCTTCTTCTTTTTATATTTTGGGTTGGGAGCATCAGGTCAAATTCTGACCGCGCATGATGTTTTCAAGCACTTCGATGTCGGTCGAAATATCCATTGCCTCTGCGGAATACAGGGCGTCCAGCTGGTTTTCAAATGCGGTGGCCATGGTGCCAGCGTTGCGGCGTACTTCGCTCAAGATCTGGGCGGCGTTTTCGCCGGTAATGCCGCCCTTTTCCATCTGGGCGTATGCGCTCATGATCTTGACCACTTCCGGCAGGTAATACCGTGCAAAGCGATCCACGGTGCGGGCTTTATCCGGCTTTTGCTCCACCGCCTGCACAATGCCGCGCCCGGCCTTTTCCATACGGTCCAGCTGGCGGGAAAGTTCGGCATCCGGGATGGCGTCATTCAGCTTGTGCAGCGCGTCCAGGTTGGCGGCAATGCCGTTCAGCATGGCATCGGTGTTCTCGCTGCCGGTGGCGTAGGGCTGTTCCACCCGCTGCACCCGCGTGGGGCAGAAGCGGGAAGAAACCAGATACACCACAGTGCTGAGTGCCGCAATGATAACCAGGTTCACCAGCCGGTAGGGCGGCAGAATCAGGGAAGCAACCGGCCAGGTCAGTGCAGCCAGGTACAGCGGCAGAACCGGGCGGGTGCGCTTTTCGATCCACTTGCTCATGGGTTCAAAGCTCCTTGTAGTAAGGTGCGCCCCGGCAAAGGCAAACGCCGGAGCAAAGGGAATACCCTTTCATTATAGTGCAACGGCGGGGACAATGCAAACAATTTTGCCCCTTTCGGGCGGCAAAACGGCGCTTTTTTGCGCTTTTTACGGTTTGTTCACATATCCTTCCAGCGCAGTGCCCCAGGCATCCAGCAACCGCGGCATGGTAAACGCCGCATTGGCCGGGCTGGTGGAGGGCAACACCACAGCTTCCAACCCGGTCAGGGGCTGGGCGTATTTGCGGTACAGCCTGCCGCTGGTGGCACCGTTGCAAAAAATGGCCTGTACGCCCAGGCGGTTCACCAGGGCTGCCAGATCATTCGGTTCCACATCTTTGATGGAAGCATCCGATGCCCCGCGGATGGAGCAGGCGTGGATGACATCCCACACCGCCAGCCCGCTGCCAATGATGATGGCGCGTTTGGCATCCAGATCCTCCCATGCGGGGGTGGGGCTGTGGGTCAGGGTAGCCATCAGCGGCCAGAACCGATTCTGCGGGTGGCCGTAATAAAACCCCTGTGCCCGGCTCTTTGGGCTGGGAAAGCTGCCTAAGATCAGCGCTTTGGCCTGTGCGCCGTACAGTGGGGGCAGCCCCGGCCCCACATGGGTGTACGGTTGTTTGGTGTTCAACGGAATATCTCCGGCCACAGACTGCGGCACAGCTGGGCAATGCCATCGGGTGCAGCGGCAGGGGCCAGCGCCTTGGCGGCAGCTTTGGCGGTTTTCATGCCGTCCGCCATGCAGTAGGAACGCCCGGCCAGCGCCAGCATTCCGGCATCGTTGGGACCGTCGCCCACGGCAACGCAGTCCGCAGCGGCCAGGCCCAGATGGTCCAGCAGTGCCTGCAGGCCGGTTGCCTTGTCCTGTCCGGCGCGCAGGATATCGCACCCCGTCACGTGGTAGGGCAGGAACTGCAGCCCCAGGTAGCCGTATTTGGCCTGGAACTTGGCGATATCTTCCGCCGCCAGCATGCCGAACGCGGAAAACGGCATATCCAACAGGTGGCGGTCCTGGTCCTCGCCGTCTTTCAGGCAACCTTCCAGTGCAGCGGCTTTCTCCTGCACATGGAAGGCCTCATAATCCAGGTAAACATACCCGCCGTCCGAAAAGCTGAATCCCAGCGGGTGCTCATAGTCCTCGCAAAAATCCACCAGAGCGTACATTTCCTCGGCGGTCATGTGGCTGGTGTACAGGGCGGTCCCGGCGGCATCCTCCACCTGGGCACCGGCGGCGCAGATCCAGTAATCCGGCCGGATGCCGCGCAGCATTTTGGCGGGGATCTCTGCCCGGCAGCGCCCCGTGGCAATCACGAGCTTGACCCCGGCTTTCTGCACGGTGCGCAGGGCATCGACGTTTTCTTTGGGCACGCGCGGCTCCCCATGGGGGCGCAGGGTGCCGTCAATATCTAAAACAAGCAAAGTGGCAGGCATGGCAGGTACTCCTTAACATTTGGTTTGGTTTGGTTTCTTCTATTATATCAAATCCGCCCCCAAAGTCTAGCAGGGGGCGGGCAAACATATAGTTGTGGAGAAAAACAATGAGCGAAAGGCGGGCGGCGCACCATGCGGCATACCAGACGAAAAGAACGGGACGGGCTGGACCTTGCGCGCCCGGCACCGCGCAGACGGCACAAAACGCTCCGGCAGCTCTGTGCGCTGCTGCTGGGGCTGGCGGGCCTTGCCCTGCTTAGCATGGCCGTGTGGGGGGCGGCTTTGCCCCGGCGGCTGGATGATGCCTTAGCCCAACACTATGCCGCCCAAATGAGCGTGATGCAGCGGGAGCTGTTTGCCCTGCGCCGCCGGCTGGCAGAACACGAACCGGATGCCGAAGAAAACGCCGCCCTGCGCAATTTTTTGCAAAGCAGGCAGACGGACGGCGAACGCTGGGACCCCGTGTGGACCGCCGCCCGCTGGCCCGGCGGATTTTTGCTGGCGCAGCCGGTGCAGGCGGGGGCCGCCGTGCTGGACCGCAGCGGCCGTTTTGCGGGCATTGCAGGGGAGCATGGCACGGTGTCCCCGGCGGGCAGCGGAGCGGGGGCAGTCCCGGCTCTGGTGGGGCAGGCCCTTGGCACGCTGACCCGCCAGAACGGAGTCCTGTGGGTGACCGGCCTGCCCTGCAGCTGTAAGGCGGCAGCGGGGGAGTTGGCCGTTACCGCGCAGGGACAGTATTGGGCCGGGCAGCTGGCAGCAGCGCCCCAGCCCGACCCCGGCGGCCTGACCCTGCGCGCCCCGCTGGAAGATACTGCCGATGAAACCGACTGCCTGTATTTCATCGGGGGCTGACAGCTGCGGCAAAACCTTGTATAATACCCATATGGCAAAAGGACAGACCAAAGAACGATCAGACCAGAGCAGGCAGTGGCCTGCCGGGAGGTGCGCATGAAAAAAGACGGCAAAAAGAGGGTGTGGTTCCTGCTGATTTTCTGCACTGCCGTGTTTGCGGCATTTTTGGTGCGGCTGTACTGGATGCAGTTTACCATGGCGGATCACTATGCTAAAAAGCTGGAACAGGCATCTCAGACCAGCTATACCGTGCGCATCCCGGCGGCGCGGGGAAGCATTGTGGACCGCAGCGGCACGGCGCTGGTGCAGGATGACACCGTGTATGACCTGGCGCTCTGCGTTCCGGCCCCACCGGACACCGAGATGGCGCAGACCCTGCAAACGTTAAAAGAACTGGATCTAGGCGGCAAGGATGTGGAAACACAGCTTGCCGCCTTTTGTTCTGCCGTTTCGGCGGGGGAACTGCCGCTGGCTGAAAATCTGACCCAGGCACAGTGCCAGAGCCTGTTGGCTGCCGGTCTGCCCCAGAGCGGGGCGGTGCGGCTGACTGCCCGCGGTATCCGCACGGCGGTGGATGGCACCCTCGCTCCGCAGCTGCTGGGCGGCGTGGGGGCCATGAGTGCCGAGCAGTGGGCACAGAAAAAGGCCCAAGGCCTTGCCATGGATGAATCCATCGGCCAATGGGGGTTGGAAGCCGCCTGGGAGGATGCTTTGCGCGGCAGAGCGGGAAGCCTGAAAGTGACAGTTGACCGCAGCAGCGGCGGCCGCACCGAAACCATACAAAGTACGCCACAGGCCGGGGATACCCTGCACCTTTACCTGGATGCTGATTTGCAGCGCACCCTGCGCAGTGCATTGAAGCAGCAAATTGAAACTTTACAGGCCACAAAGCCGGAAGGCAAAGGCAAAGAAGCCCGCGCCGGGGCGGCTGTGGTGGTGGATGTGCAGACCGGCGGCGTTCTGGCGGCGGTCAGCCTGCCGGATTATAACCTTGCCAGCTGGCGGCAGAATTATGCCGCACTGGCCACAGCCCAGGGAGCACCGCTGGTCAACCGGGTGCTGAACGGCCAGTATGCGCCGGGGTCGGCGTTCAAACCGGCAGTAGCGGTATCGGCTCTGGCGGCGGGGATCATCACCCCGCAAAGCACCGTAAACTGCGGCGGACGGTACACCTACTATGCGGGTTACCAGCCGCGCTGTTTGCAGCTGGGGCACCGCGGGGCCGTCAGCATGGTTACGGCGCTGCGCCACAGCTGCAACATTTATTTTTATGATGTCGGCCGCCGCCTTGGGGTGGATACGTTTTCCGCTACCGCGCAGCAGCTGGGCCTTGGAGCACCCTGCGGTACTGAGCTGCCGGAAACCGCAGGCCGCCTGACCTGGAGCAGCGATGAGAACTATCAGGCGGGCCTTGCACTGATGGCGGCCATTGGGCAGGGCAACACGTCGGTCAGCCCCTTGCAGCTGGCGGCCTATGCCGGGGCCCTTGCGCGGGATGGCCAGCGCCCGGCACTGCACTTTGCCCAAAGCATAACCGATGCCGCCGGGAATATAACTTGGCAGGCGCAGCCGGAAGTTTTAGCCCAGGCACCCGGCGGGGAGGCAGTGTTTGCCCCCATCCGGGAGGGGATGGCCCAGATGGCCCAAACGCTGCGCACTTTGCGGGAATCGCCCATTCCCCTTGCCTGCAAGACCGGCAGCCCCCAGCTGGCGGGCACGCTGGCGGATGGCACCCACTACACAAACTCGGTGCTCATCGGGTATGGGCCGGTGCAGCAGCCGCAGTTTGCGGTGGCGGTGGTGATCGAATACGGCGGCGGGGGCAGCAATGCCGCGCCTGTTCTGCGGGCTGCGGCGGACTGGTTTGCAGCAGCCGGAATGGCCTGAACAGGATGGAATTTTGTGGGGAATTTTTGCATTCAACATGCAGGATGAACTTTTCGCTTTTTGTCCACAGACGGGGTGGGGAAAACCTGTGGAAAGTGAAAAAACGGGCAAAACCCCCGTAATAATTGTAAGTTTTACCCGCAAAAACGGGGGTAAAACTGGTAGTTTGCCCAGTAAGCGGGGGTGTTTATCCGTACTGTTATGTTGAAAGGTTTTCCACAATATGTTGAAAACACCCCCTGGAACTGTGGAAAACTGGCCATACAAGCGGGTTTTCCACGCTTTCAACAGGGTTTTCAACATCTTCAAAGGAAAACCTTTCCAGTACGGTTTGTATAAACCGCGAAAACACGCACAAAAGCACCGCGCAAAAGGGTGAAAAATCTGTACTTTTGACGCCAAGGAAAAAGGTGACAAAAGCATAGGAAATGTGCTATACTATATCTGTATAATTATCGAATCATGCCAGAAAGCTGTGCGGGCTGCCATACGCGGCAAAATGGCTGCCAAACGCCGCCGCACAGGGCTTTACCCAATCGTTTTAAGGAGTAACCACATTGCAGATGGAAAATAAAAAACGCATGCCCCAGCAGGCCCCCCAGGCCAAGGCAGACAAGGCCCCTGCGGAGCAGGATACCGCCCTGGTATGGGGCAAAAACCCCGTGACCGAACTGCTGAAAAGCGAAGCCGGGGTGGACACCCTGCTGCTGGCCGACAGCATGGAGCCGCGCATGGCCGGGTATTATACCGCGCTGGGCAAAGCGGCCGGGGCGGTCATCAAGCGTGTGCCCGCCGGCAAGCTGCAAAAGCTGTGCGGTACCCAGGACCACCAGGGTGTGGCGGCCTGGGCTGCCCGCATCCAGTATGTTGGCGTGGAGGAACTTTTGCAGATCGCAAAAGACCGCGGCGAACCGCCGTTCCTCGTGCTGTGTGACGGTATTGAGGACCCCCACAACCTGGGCGCAATCCTGCGCAGCGCGCTGCTGTGCGGTGCCCACGGCGTGATCATCCCGCGGCGCGGCGGCGTTGGCGTGACCGGTACGGTCATGAAATCCAGCGCCGGGGCAGCTGCCCGCATCCCGGTGGCGCGGGTCGCCAACCTGCCGCAGGCCATCCGTGACCTGAAAAAGCAGAACATTTTTGTTTACTGTGCCGACCTGGGCGGTGCTCCGCTGGAAAAGACCGATCTTTCCGGCCCGGTGGCACTGGTGCTGGGCAGCGAGGGCGCAGGCCCCGGCGCACTGGTGCGCAAACTGTGCGATGCCGCCGTTACGCTGGATATGGCCGGTGGCAAAACCGGTGTGGACAGTTATAACGTCAGCGTGGCCGCCGGTATTTTGATGTACAACATCATGCAGCGCCGCAAGTAGCGGCTGCGCAAAAAAAGGAATCCCATACCAAAGGGGAGAACAACATGCCAAGCAAACGTACAAATGATTCCGTGGACCGCATTCTGGAAGAGCTCAGCCATGAGCAGGCCGAACGCGGCATCCGGGATAGTGTAACAGATCGTCAGGTGGATGCCATCCTGCAAAGCCTGGGCCACGGCAGCATGGAGGAATCCTCCGGCGGCGGTTCGGCATTAGGGCCCATCCAGAAAGAGGACCTGCCGGATATCACGCTGGGCAAAGGCAATAATTTTAACACCGAGGACCGGTTTTCCACCGCTGTGCTGGATGACCTGCTGGGCGATCTGCCCAGTATGCGGGCTGCCAAAAAGAATAAACCCGGCCCCGCTGCCCCGGCCCGCCGGCCTGCTTCTGTGCCGGAGCCGCGCCGCATGCCGGAAGTTGAGCCTAAAGTAGAAAAACAAAATAATATACAAACTGTACAACCGACTCAGCCGGTGCGCTCGGAACCTGTTCCGCAGCCTGCCCGCCCTGCCCCGGCACAAACTGCGCCCCAGCAGCCGGTCCCGCAGGTACAGCCGGAGACAAAACCGGCCCCGCAGCCGGAACCAAGACCGGCGGATGCAACATCAGGGGATACCACCCGCACCAGCGTCATTAAAGCCTTTTTGGGCCGCAGGGTGCCGGAAGCGGACAGCAAGTCCTTGGATGCAGGCAAAAAAGATTTTACCAACTTTTTTGGCACCAGCGTGGCCGTTGTTCCGGATGATATGAAGTCCGAGCAGGAGCGCCAGCAGGCCCCTAAGAAAAAGGGCTTGTTTGGCTTTGGATATGCTACCGATACCGGGGAGTTTGAGCCGATCAATGTTTCGGTCAGCGGCAGGGTGGAAAACCAGAGCACCCAGCAGCTGGAAGAACAACTGCCCCGGTTGCAGGATGTTTTGCCACAGGATGAACCGGACGAGATGGAGCTGCGCGAGCAAGAGCCGCCCCGCCACTACGCTGCAAAGAAAAAAGGCTTTTTTGCCAGCCTGTTCGGCGGCAAAAAGCACGATGTCTATGACGAGCTGGAATCCTATGACCCGTATGAGGGCGAGCCGGATACAGCCCCGGTAGAAAACTGGGAGGTTCCGGAACAGCCCCGGGAGGAGCCGGAAACAGAGGAAACGGGCGAGATGCCCCGCCTGACCGCTACCAACGCAGGGCTTTCCATCTCCGGGCGGCAGACTTCCCAGTTTGCCGCCACAGGCAAACCGCTGCTTCCGAAGGATGAGCCGGCCCCGCAGCCGGAACCTCAGCCCAATGTTTACCGCAAAAATAAAAAGCGGGATACCGTGGAGTTCACCCCCCGCAAGGAGCGGGAACGCACCATGCCGTTCACTCGGCCTGCCCCCCGCCGCGAAGCGGAACCCGTGGGCGAGCCGGTCATGACCCCAAACGATACGGTGCAGCCGCAGCCCGCGCCTGCCCCGCAGGCGACCACCGGTTTTACCATGCAGCTGGGGGACGAGCCCGCACCGGAAAGCACCCAGTCGTTCCTGCATGAACTGAACGCAGCCCTGCCGCCGCGCCGCAAAAAGCCTGCGCCCAAAGCTGCCCCCGTGCAGGAAGAACCCGCCAGCGGCGATACCTTTGAGGAACTGCCGCAGGAGCTGGCCCAGACCCTGACCGGGCAAATCCGCCTGAGCGAGATTGCCGAAGGGGTGGAAGAGCAGCCGGAAGAACCGAAAAAGCCCGCCCCGAAAAAAGAGGAAGAAAGCTTTGAGGAGCTGATCGGCCCCCTGGTGGATGAAAAGCCCAATACCGCGGAATTTGTGCGCGGCATTGAACAGTCCATCAACCTGGAAAAGATCAAATCGGATTCAAAGGCAAAAACAGAAAAGACCGATACCGATTACCAGGCGGCTGCCCAGTACCTGAGCGACCCCAACGCCGGGGCGGAGCCGGAAGCACCGGAACAAAAAAAGCCCGGCAAAGGCTTTAACATCCTCCGGTTTGCAGGCAAGCCGAAGGACGAAACCACCCCCGATGGCGAAGCGCCTTTTGCCGCACAGGCCGCCGTCCTGCACCGCCACGAATACGAAAGCACCGATGATGCCCCCGTGGTGCGCCATGACCTGGAACTGCGAGTGATGATCACCACCGGCACAGCAATCGCTGTGGGCGCTGCAGCCTTGATGATGATCGTTCTGGGCACCATGGCGGCCACCGGAGCCAATCTTGGCCCGCTGGATACCACAGCCAGCACCAAACCGCTGCTGGTGACCATGCTGATCCTGCTTGCTGCCAGCGCGACCCTGTGCTGGCAGACGATGCTGGGCGGCCTGGCCGGGCTGATCAACATGCGCCGGGGCAATACCGCAGATACCATGCCCGCCATGGCCGCGGTGGCCTCCATCCTGCAATGTATCATGTTTTTGGCAAAGCCGGAATGGTATAACCCCGCAACCCTCTGCCTGATGACCGGCCCCGCAGCGCTGCTGCTGTGCGGCAACGCTGCAGGCAAGGCAATCGACGCCCACACCATCCGGGATAACTTTACCCTTGTCAGCGCCGGGATGGACCACGCTGTGGCATATCGGCTGAAAGATGCCGGGGTACTGCGCACCGTGACCGCCGGGCTGGCGGAACCGCGCCCCAATGTGCTGGTCAGCCGTCCCACCCGCCTGATGAAAGGCTTTTTGGCGGGCAGCGAATCCCGCCGCACATCGGATAAAAACCAGCAGCAGTTTGCCCGCATCCTGCTGGGCTGCGGCGTGGCTGCATTCCTGTTCACCCTGCTTTACCGCAAGGATGCCGGAACGGCGTTCACTGCGCTGGCCGGTGTACTCTGCCTGGGCGCGCCGCTGGCCGGTACGCTGATCTCCGCCATGCCCATGCGTTTGATGCAGCGCAGTGCCGCGCAGATCGGCGCGGTCATCCCCGGTTGGAAGGATATCCGACTGCTGGGCCGTGTGAACGTGCTGCAGGTCACGGCGCAGGATCTTTTCCCCAAAGGGTGCATTACGCTGCGCGGCATCAAGCCGGTGCGCAAAGAGGATATTGAGCTGGCCATCATCTACTCCGCTTCCATGCTGGCCGATGTGAATACCCCGCTGAAAGATATCTTCCTTGGCATGACGGGCGATAACCGCAAGCTGCTGTGCAAGGTGGAAAACCTGGAAACGCTGGACGGCCTGGGCTATATGGGCTGGATCAACGGCGAGCGGGTCATGATCGGCTCCCGCCGACTGATGGATACCTATGATATCCAGCTGCCCAGCATGGAATATGAACGCCGCCATACCGTGAACCAGCGCCGGGTCATCTACCTGGCGGTTTCCGGCAAGCTGTTCAGCATGTTCCAGGTGGCTTATCAGAGCGATCCCGATACCGCCGCCGTGCTGGATTCCCTGCGCCGCGCCGGACTTTCGCTCATTGTGGACTGCGATGACTTTAACTGCGATGAAGCGCTGCTGCAGACTGCTTATAACCTGCCGGTTGGTACCGTCAAGGTGCTGAGCGGCAAGGAACACAAGGCGCTGGAGCCCGCTGTGGCCTGGCTGCCGGAAAGCGAAGGCAGCATGCTGCACCTGGGCAGCTTTGCCAGCTTTGTCGGCGGCCTGGAAGCCGCTGCGGGTGCGGCAGAGGGGGAACACCGTTCTTCGATGGTGCTGTCGGCCTCGGTGCTCATCAGCTGCATTCTTGCCATGATCATGGCGCTGGCCGGCGGCCTGGCCGGGCTGCCGCTTCCGGCACTGGCCTTGTATCAGGTCGCTTGGGCGGTTCTGGCCATGATATTCCCCCTGATCCAGAGATATTAAGGGATATCTGAAAACAAAGAATTGGATTGAGTTTTCGGCTTTTCAGATATATCCCAAGCGTTTTTGCGGGAAAAATAAAGGCAACACCGCACAATTCCCGCCTTGCGGCTTAAGCACCGCTCCGGCAGCTGCGGCACGGCATCTGCGTTGCCAAAATGCTCGATAAGACATCCAGTATTATCTGCGCTTTTGGCTTGGCATCTGCCGCACCTCGCTCGCCGTATCGGCACTTAGAATTATGCGGTATTGCCTAAAAACGGGAACGACATAAAAAGGAATGGTGCAACCATGTACCGCACAATTCAACATCAGATGAGCATTGATGACTACCTGCCGCCCTATGAAGGCGAGCTGGTACAGGAGAACCGCTGGGTGCGCCTGGCCCAGGCCATTGACTGGGATGCCATTGAACAGGAGTACAGCGGCCATTTTGCTGCTGGCGGCAAGGTGGCAATTCCGGCCCGCATGGCGTTCGGTGTGCTGGTGATTCGTGCAGCGTGCCGCACAACGGACAGCGAAACGGTGGAGATCGTGCGCGAAAGCCCCTACCTGCAATACTTTTTGGGCTTTGATTCCTTTACCTATGATGTGCCGTTTTCTTCCCGCAGCATGGAGCGGTTCCGTACCCGCATTTCCCCCGCCCGTGTGCGGGAAGCCGTAGCGCTGCTGCGCGGCTTTGAAACCAACAAGGGCAGTAAAAAATGAAAAAGGGCCGCATGGCTCCGGGCAGCTGCTCCGAAGCGTGCGGCCATGTTATGCCCTGCAACCCCAACCTTTGCAACAGATAGGAGAATTATGGAAATTATTGTTGATGCTTTTTTGGATGCACTGATCGACGGCGTAAAAATGCTGCCGTTTTTGTATCTGGCATATCTGCTGATCGAATGGCTGGAACGCAACCATGGCGAGCGAATTGAAAAAGCGCTGGCTGGCGGCGGCCACTGGGGCTTTGTGCCCGGCGCACTGCTGGGCTGCGTACCACAGTGCGGGTTTTCGGCGGTAGCGGCCAACTTTTATGCCAGCCGGGTCATTACCCCCGGCACGCTGCTGGCCGTGTTCCTGGCAACATCGGATGAAGCCATCCCCCTGCTGGCGGCGGAGCCTACCCTGTGGAACAAGCTGGGCCTGCTGCTGGTGCTCAAAATCGTGTTTGGCATTGCAGCCGGTTTTGTGTTGGATGTTCCGCTGCGCCGCACCCTGCCCAAAGGGCTGTATGGCGGCTATGAGGGCCATGCCGATGAGGTGGACTGCCACGAAGAACACGAGGAACACAGCAGCATTTTCCTGGCGGCACTGCGTCACACGCTGGAAATTTTTGTGTTCATCTTGGTGTTCAGCTTTATCATTGGGCTGATCTTTGGCCTTGTCGGGGCGGATTCCGCCGCGGCATTTCTGGGCAGTCTGGGCATTTTCCAGCCCATGATGGCCGCGCTGATCGGTCTTGTACCCAACTGCGGTGCCAGCGTGCTGCTGGCTCAGCTGTATATGGGCGGGGCTATTACCTTTGGCAGCTTTTTTGCAGGGCTGTGCTCCGGCGCAGGTATCGGCCTGGCTGTGCTGTGGCGTGTCAACCCCAGCTGGAAACAGAACTTGTTCATGACAGGGCTGCTCTGGTTCTGCGGCACCTGCTGCGGTATTTTGCTGCAATGGGTGGTGTAAGAGCTGCCAGCGGCCATAACCCGTAAAATAATAAGTAGGGGACGATGCGGAAGCATCGTCCCGCTACCCCCAAAACGTGGGAAGAACCCTGCCGTGCACGCAAAGGCTCTCCCTCCAAATACAAATTTACCCCCAAAACAAAAAACAAACGCCGCAGGGAGCATCACGCACTCCCTGCGGCGTTGTCATTTATATCGTCTCGCCTTCAGCCTCTGCAGCCGGTTTCTTCTTCCCAGTCGCCGAAATCTTCGGCTTTGGCGATGGTGGTAGGGTCCACCTTGCCGTCCTCCGTCAGCTTAACGGATTCGGTTTTGTCCTGTACCGGGTTCACGTTCGGCACATCGTCACCGCTCTGGATGGGAATGGTAACGCCGTCATCTTCCTGCGCGGGTTCTTCCACCGGGGCAGCAGGCTCCGCTACAGGGGCCTGCTCAGCGGGGGCAGGTTCCTCAATCGGTGCGGGTTGTTCCTCGTTCGGGGCAGGCTCTGCCGCCGGTTCTTCTGCGGGGGGTTCCTCGTCGGCATTTTCTTCGGTTTCGTCCGCATCTTCGGTGCTTTCGGAAGCTTCGCTGTCGTCAAATGCGGAGTCATCCACAATCTGTTCGCTCTCTTCGTCCTGAGCCAGATACTTGCTGACAACATAAACGCCAACACCGATGGCTGCGCCCAGCACAATGGGAATCAGATGAAATTTTGCCATAGTAATTTCTCCTTTCGTGCGCGGGCAACTGGCCCGGCAGCTGTTTGGGGCGGTTGTGCCTGGAACAATTGGCACAACCTTAAGGCAATACCGCATAATTCTAAGTGCCGATACGGCGAGCGAGGTGCGGCAGATGCCAAGCCAAAAGCGCAGATAATACTGGATGTCTTATCGAGCATTTTGGCAACGCAGATGCCGTGCCGCAGCTGCCGGAGCGGTGCTTAAGCCGCAAGGCGGGAATTGTGCGGTGTTGCCTTAAATTAGTGTCAGTATAACACCCTGCGGGGCAGAAATACAAGTCAAATTTGTTAAAAGTTACACAAAATCCAAAAACGCGAACTCGCTGCCTTACATCTTGTGGTCAGCAAACAGCGGGTCATCCTGCCACAGTACGGTGTGCCCGGCGGCGCGGGTGGCGTTCAAGTCAATGATGCGCTGGTTGCCGGAGCCGCGGAACCGCAGCGAAATATCGTGCTGCGCGGGGATGAATTCGCCGTCCACCAGCACATCGATCAGGCTCAGCATCTCGTCCGTCACTTCGCAGCGGGCGTGGCTGGGTTGCAAAAGTTCGGTTTCGTATACATTGCCGGTGTAGCACCAGATGGTTTTGTGGGGGTACAACACCCGTACTTCGTGCAGGAACGGCACCAGCGCACGCTGGTTTTCCGGCTCAAAGGGTTCGCCGCCCAAAAGGGAAAGCCCATCAATATAATCCGGGGCAAGGCTGCCCAAAATTTCATTGCGCACGGCTTTATCAAAGGGCAGGCCATAATCAAAATCCCAGGCAACGGCGTTAAAACATTCCGGGCAGTGGCGGCGGCAGCCGGAAACAAACAGACTGGTACGCACGCCCGTGCCGTTGGCAATATCACAGTATTTTATGGTTGCGTAGTTCACGCGGGGAGCCTCCTTATAAAATGCAACACTATATCTTGTATAGTGCTGCGGCAAATCATCACAATAGGCAGGTGCCTTGCACCAGTATACCAGCCGTGCCGGGCAAAAGCAAGCGGCCAGGGAACAATAAAATCACATATCATCGCAGCTTTGAAAAAAAGTGCCTATTTTACCCAAAAAGCCAGCGCTTTTTTCGGCGTTTTGTTTTGAAATCTTTTTGAACGTCCCATCGCGCTATATGGCATATATGGGTACTATTGGCAAATTATATACAATATATTGTGGTGTATTGGCTTGACTTTGCCGGGTCGATGCGGTAAGATAAATACGCTCGCCAAAATCATGGAGCGATTTTGGCATGTGGTATCAACCCGGCAGCTTTTATTGAGGTAAGGAGATAACAGTTCATGAAGATCATCAAGCGCAACGGCAGCGAGGCCGTTTTCGATATATCCAAAATTATTGCAGCGGTGACCAAAGCCAACAACGTTGTTGCCTCCAACCAGCGCTTGACCAAGGAACAGATCACGGCCATTGCCGACGATGTGGCGCAGGAATGCCAGAGCCGCAACCACGCCATGAACGTGGAGGAGATCCAGGATCTGGTGGAAGACGCCATCATGCAGACCAAAGCGTATGAGGTGGCCCGCAAATATATCACCTACCGCTATGTGCAGAGCCTGCGCCGTACCCATAACACCACCGACGACCGCATTCTGTCCCTCATCGAGTGCAACAATGAGGAAGTCAAGCAGGAAAACGCCAATAAAAACCCGACCGTCAACAGCGTTCAGCGCGATTATATGGCCGGCGAGGTCAGCAAGGACCTGACCATGCGTATGCTGCTGCCTGCCGAGATTGTAAAGGCACATGAGGACGGCATCATTCATTTCCATGATGCTGACTATTACGCCCAACATATGCACAACTGCGACCTGGTCAACCTGGACGACATGCTGCAGAACGGCACGGTTATTTCTGGTACCCTCATCGAAAAACCGCATTCTTTCTCCACGGCCTGCAACATTGCCACCCAGATCATTGCGCAGGTGGCATCCAACCAGTACGGCGGCCAGAGCATCAGCCTGACCCACCTGGCACCGTTTGTGGATATCAGTCGCAAAAAGATCCGCCGCGATACCGAAGCGGAGATGAAGGAACTGGGCATTGATCCCGGTGAAGAAAAGCTCTCCCAGATCGTTGAAGCTCGTCTGCGCGAGGAAATCAAGCGCGGTGTGCAGACCATCCAGTACCAGGTCGTTACCCTAATGACCACCAACGGCCAGGCACCGTTCATCACGGTATTCATGTACCTGAACGAAGCGGGCGAAAACCAGCGCCTGAAATCTGACCTTGCCATTATCGTGGAAGAAATGCTCCGCCAGCGCTACCAGGGTGTTAAGAATGAAAAGGGCGTCTGGATCACCCCCGCATTCCCCAAGCTGATCTATGTGCTGGAAGACGATAATATCCGCGAAGGCACCCCCTATTTCTACCTGACCAAGCTGGCCGCCAAATGCACCGCAAAGCGCATGGTGCCGGACTATATCAGCGAAAAGAAGATGAAGGAATACAAGCTGTCTAAGGGTGAGACCGAGGGCAACGGCGATGTATTTACCTGCATGGGCTGCCGCAGCTTTTTGACCCCCGACCGTTCCGGCAATGGCTGGAACAACGTGGCCAACGCCCAGAACTATGTGCCGGGCAAGCCGAAGTACTATGGCCGCTTCAATCAGGGCGTTGTTACCATCAACCTGCCGGATGTGGCCCTGTCCTCCGGCGGTGAACCGGATAAATTCTGGAAAATTTTTGATGAGCGCCTGGAACTGTGCCACCGCGCCTTGCAGTACCGCCATAACCGCCTTAAGGGTACCCTGTCCGATGCGGCACCCATTCTGTGGCAGTACGGCGCTCTGGCCCGCCTGAAAAAGGGCGAGCCCATTGATAAGCTGCTGTACGGCGGCTACTCCACCATCAGCCTGGGCTATGCGGGCCTGTATGAATGCTGCAAATATATGACCGGCAAGAGCCATACCGATCCCGCCGCAAAGCCCTTTGCCCTGAGTGTGATGCAGCACATGAACGATAAGTGCAACGAGTGGAAGAACGCTGAAAATATTGATTACTCGCTGTACGGCACCCCGCTGGAATCCACCACCTACAAGTTTGCCAAGTGCCTGCAAAAGCGGTTTGGCATTGTGCCGGGCATTACGGACCGCAACTATATCACCAACAGCTACCATGTGCATGTGACCGAGCAGATCGATGCGTTCACCAAGCTGAAGTTTGAAAGCGAGTTCCAGCGCCTGTCTCCGGGCGGCGCCATCAGCTATGTGGAAGTGCCCAATATGCAGGATAACCTGGAAGCTGTCATCAAAGTGATGCAGTTCATCTATGATAACATCATGTACGCAGAGCTGAACACCAAGAGCGACTACTGCCAGGTGTGCGGCTATGACGGCGAGATCAAGATCGTGGAGGACGATGGCAAGCTGGTGTGGGAGTGCCCGCACTGCCATAACCGCGACCAGAGCAAGCTGAACGTTGCCCGCCGCACCTGCGGTTACATCGGTACCCAGTTCTGGAACCAGGGCCGTACCGCCGAAATCAAGGACCGCGTGCTGCATCTGTAAAACGTATAAAGATAATAGAATAAACAAAATGAGGCGTATCCACGATATATGGATACGCCTCATTTTGTTGCTAAGATAGCTAAGGCAACACCGCACAATTCCCGCCTGACGGCTTAAGCACCGCTCCGGCGGCTGCGGCACGGCATCTGCGTTGCCAAAATGCTCGATAAGACATCCAGTATTATCTGCGCTTTTGGCTTGGCATCTGCCGCACCTCGCTCGCCGTATCGGCACTTAGAATTATGCGGTATTGCCCTAATAAAATAAAGCGAATATAGAAAAGAAAAATCTATACCGTAAAGCAGCCGCCCGGTACAAATCCTGTACCGGGCGGCTGCTTTATGATGAAATAGCAGAGAATGGCAGAAAGTTACAACTGGTCGATGGTGGGGTAGCTGTCAATGGCACCGTAGCGCTGCACACTGTAACCGCAGAACCGGTTGGAAAAATCCAGCCACTGGTTCAGCTGGTCCGCCTGCAGAGCGGGCAGGGCGGCGCGGTCCACCCCGTTTTTGTGCAGCTGCCACAAAAACGAGCCGATGAACCCGTCCCCGGCGCCGGTGGTATCCACGGCCTTTACCGGCTTGCTGGCGGAAAAGCCGTGGGTGGTGCGGGTGTAAGCGTGGGCACCGGCGCTGCCGCAGGTGTAGAGCACCAGCTGTACATGGCCCACAAACAGGCTGGGCAGGGCGGCTTCAATATCACTGGTGCCGGTCAGAAATTCCAGCTCTTCGTCCGAGATTTTGACCACATCGGCCAGCGGCAGGAACTCCAGCACCGTGCGGCGCAAAGCATCACGGTCCGGCCACAGCGGAAAGCGCAGGTTGGGGTCAAAGTCAATGATAGTCCCGGCGCTGCGGGCTGCGGCAATGGCAGTTTTGTGGGCTTCCCGCATGGGGCTTTCCACCAGGGCAACGCTGCAAAAATGCAGGGCATAGGCGTTGGCAAACAGGCTGGTATCCACCTGTTCCGGGGCGTACAGCAAATCGGCTGAGGGCTTGCGGTAAAAACTGAACGTCCGGTTGCCGTCCGCTTCCAGCGAAACAAAGGCCAGGGCGGTGTTGGCTTTGTCCGTCAAACAGATATGGCTGGTATCAATGCCGCAGGCAGCCAGTTCATCAATAATCTTGTGGCCGAACGGGTCATCTCCCAGCTGGGTCAGCAGGGCAGAATCCCCACCCAGGCGGGCATAAGCACCGCACACGTTGGCGGGCGCGCCGCCCACACGGGGGCTGAAAGAGGGAACCTCGGCAAAGGAACAGCCGGTTTTGGACGGAATCATATCGATCAGCGCTTCGCCGATCGCATACAAGGTATCATGTGCCATGGAATGTCCTCCGTTAAATCGAAAGGGAATACAGGGTGCTGCCTGCGCCGCAAAGCTGCACGGCAACCTTGCCCGCTGCCGGGTAATACCGGGTGGAAAGCACCGCGGCACCGTCGTTCAGGAATATTTCCAGCGAGGAAGCATCCCCCACAACACGCAGGCTGCGGCAGGGGGCATCCAGCACAGCCTTGCGCTCGGTGCGCCCGGCGGCAATCGCTGCATCGGTAAAGCGCAGGGTACAGGTGCGGTCCGCTTCGGTGTAAGTCAGGGTCAGGCCATTGGCAATGGTCAGGACAAAATCCCCGGCGGGGGAGGCGGTCAGGTCAAAGCAGGGGTCCGTTTCAACCGTTTCGCCGTCTGTCGGCTGGCGGGCTTCGCCGCGCAGGGCGTTCAGCTCGGCGGCGGGGGCTTGCAGCAGGCAGCCATTGCCGTCCTGGGTCAACACGCGGGGCAGGGTCAGGCAGTGTTGCCAGCCATACTCCACGGTGGGGTTGGTGTAATCGGCATCCGGCATGCCCATCCAGCCAAACTGGATGCGGCGGCCATCCGCGGCGGCAAAGCTTTGAGGCGCGTAATAGTCAAAGCCATCGTCCAGGGCGTGGAATTCGCTCAATGTGCAATCGGTGCGCCAGTCACCTTGCAGGGCAAAGTAACCGCAGCCGTACACGTTCTGGCAGGCAATGCCCTGGGGCGATACCGCCAAAAACCACTGGCCGTCCAGCTCAAACAGATCGGGACATTCCCACATGTAGCCAAAGACTTTGGGGGTAGTGATGGTGTTGATGTGGTTCCAGTGCAGCTTGTCGGCACTTTCAAACACCAGCACTTCGCCATGGTCGTCCAGTGTTCGGGCACCCAGCACCATATAGTAGCGCCCATCCAGTGCAAACACTTTGGGATCGCGCACATGGCAGGTCAGCCCGGCGGGATAATCCTGGTTGTACATCAGGCAGCGCTTGTTGTCCAGATGGATGGCATCGCGGCTGGTGGCAAGGCAGACATTGTGCCCGCGCCCCTGCTTGATGTAGTCATATTCGCCGGGGTGCTTGACATTGCCGGTATAGTACAGGTACAGCATGCCGTCCTCCACCAGAGCGGAGCCAGAATAAACGCCATGGCAGTCAAACGGTTCGTCCGGGTACAGCATTACGGGCAGGCGTTCCCAGTGGAACAAATCGCGGCTGCGCACGTGCCCCCAGTGCTTGACCCCTCCCGTGGGGTCAAACGGGCCGTACTGATAAAACACATGGTATTCATCGCCGATCTGGCACAGCCCGTTGGGGTCGTTCAGCCAGCCAACCGGGGGCTGAACATGCAGCTTTTGCCGGTGGGGATCCGCCGCCGCGCGGGCGGCCCCGGCGGTTTCCACCATGGGGACAAGACGCTTCAAATCACGCTGCAAGGCATTCATAACAGGTAGCTCCTTATTGATTGAGAGGGGAAAACATCAGGCTTTGGCTTCCTCGGCTTCGGGGGTCCAGATCACCCAGGTCACAGCGAAGGAAACGCCGAAGGAAATTGCCATCATGATGAGGTACTGCAGCGGCATGTGCAGATGCAGCAGGATGCCGAAGATGCCGGTCACGCCGGTGCCGGTGGCACCAAGGCCGATCACACTGGCATACAAAGCGCCACAGGCACCGCCGACCAGACCGCCGATAAAGGGCTTAAAGTAGCGCAGGTTGACGCCGAAGATGGCGGGCTCGGTAATGCCCATGCAGGCAGAAAGGGCGGAGGGCAGAGCCATAGACTTAACTTTGGCGTTCTTGCTCTTGAGGGCAACGGCAAAAGCGGCACCGCCCTGGGCAACGTTGGCGGCACTGGCCAGGGGCAGCCAGTAGGTGAAGCCAAACTTGGCCAGCTGGCCAAGGTCGATCAGGGTGTACATATGGTGGATACCGGCCACAACGGTGACGGCGTACAAACCGCCCATGATGAAGGAACCGATGCCGAACGGCAGCTGAATTAAAGCCTGAACGCCGTTGATGATGCCGTCCTCCAGCGTGGTGAAGATTGGGCCGATGACAGCGAGGGTGAGATAACCGGTAACGAAAACGGAGACCAGCGGGGTAACAAACAGGTCGATCATGGCGGGCACAACTTTGTGCAACCGCTTTTCAATCTGGCACATCAGCCACACGGCAATGATAACGGGGATAACGTGGCCCTGGTAGCCGACCAGCGGAATTTTGTACAGCCCGCCAAACACCGACTGGTAGGTCTGCACGCCCTCAGAAGCAACGGTCCAGGCGTTCTGCAGGTTGGGGTGAATCATGATCATGCCGATGACAGCACCCAGGAACTGGTTGCCACCAAACACCTTTGCGGCGGAGAACGCGATCAGGATAGGCAGGAAGGTGTACGCCGTGTTGGAGAACAGCTGGGCAAACACATAGATGGAACCGCTGGTATCAATGTTCAGGAAGCCGTTGTTGACCATAAAGTTCAGCGCTTCCATAATGCCCATCAAAAAGCCGGAAGCCACGATGGCCGGGATGATGGGAACAAAGATATCGCCCAGCGTCTTGATGGCCCGCTGGTACCATGGTGCTTTGGAAGCGGCAGCCTGTTTGACTTCCTCCTTGCTGGCACCGGTGATTCCGGCCAGGGCGGTGAACTCGTCATACACCTTGTTCACAATGCCGGTGCCGAAGATGATCTGCAGCTGGCCCTGGGCTTCAAATACGCCCTTGGCGCCCTCAGCATTTTCAAGCTCTTTTTTGTTCACCTTGGAATTATCCGCAATCACCAGGCGCAGGCGGGTTGCGCAGTGTGCGGCCGATACAATGTTGGAAGCACCGCCGATGTTGTCCAGTACCTGCTGGGCTGCTTTCTTGTAATCCATGTTGCACGCTCCTTCTTTTATCTGTTGGCCCGGTAGGAGGTTCCGGGGCCTGTTTCATTTGACAGCTTTATTATATACGAAGGTGAGTGCTTTTTCTATTGACCAAACGACCCAACTTGCAAAGATTCTGTTATCGATTTCACACAGTTTCACACCGTTCTTTGGTAAAATGCACAAAAAACAGGGGGCTGCATGGAAAGGGTGCACAAAACAAAAACTTCCCCGCAGTGATGCAGGGAAGTGTGGCGCAAAGGATGCCTGTTATAGCGACCAGACATTTTCATCTGAGTTGTCATCCCCGGTGGAGGCCCGGCATTTTAACTCATAATCCAGCTTGATCATCTGCGGCTCGGCATGGGGGTCCGCCAGCATGTCCAGCAGCAGGCGGGCGGCTTTGTCCCCGGCGGTGCGGTAATGCAGATGGGCGCTGGTCAGCGGCACATAGGCAACGCGGCCAATGCGGTTGTCGCCCACAGCGGCAATCATGATGTCCTCCGGCACCCGCAGACTGTGGCTGCGGCAGTATTGCAGCGCACCCAGGGCGATGGAGTCGGTCGCGCAGAACAGGCAGTCCAGCCCCGGCGCACGGCCAAACAGCTGCTCCGCCTGGTGGTAGCCGGATTCCATGTTGAACTTGGCAATGCTCATCCGCTGCGGCTGGGGCACGAGACCTGCATCTCGCAGCGCACTGTCAAAGCCTTCGCGCCGGGCAAGGCCGACGGCTTTGTCCAGCAGGGTCACGCCCAGGTAGCCCGGCTTGCGCCGCCCCTTTTGCAGCATGTGGGCGGTGGCGGCCTGCGCCGCGCCGAAATCATCGTGGAACACGCAGCTGAACCCGGGATACTGCTGCCCCACGATTACCACCGGCACATGCAGGCTTTGCAGCACCGCGTGGTGTTCCGGGGTAAACATGGTGGCAATCAGGATAATGCCGTCCACCGTATCATGCCGCAGGGTATCCAGCGCGCGCACTTCGCGGGTGTTGTCGTTGGCGGTGTTGATCAGCAGCAGCTGGTAGTTCTGGTCGTCCAGTACCCGGCTGATGCCCTCCACCATGCGGGCGCAGCTTTCGCTGCTCAGCCGCGGCATGATCACCCCGATCTGCCGCGTGCGGCGGGTGCGCAGCATCTGGGCCTGCATACTGGGGCGGTAGCCGGTGGCTTCCACCGCAGCGGCAATCTGGGCGCGCTTTTCGGCGCTTAAGTACCCACCATTGAAATAGCGGCTGACCGCTGCCTTGGATACCCCGGCATATTGGGCAAACGCGGTAATGTTCATAGGCCGCACTCCTGTCCGGCTGCCGGCGGGGGAAACCTGCCGGTGCACTTTTTTATCAGTATAATGCAGAAACTGGCAGGGTGCAACGGGAAAGAGCGGAGAAAAGAAAAATAAGAATGAATGGCATGAGGCAAAGAACAAAATAGACAAAAAACGGGGATTGAATTTGTGCTTTTGATGGAGAAAGAAGAATGAAAGCTGAATACAAAAAAGCACACAGCTAAAAAGATTTACCAGAATGAATTTGGTGTAAAAGTTATCTTCCGCGCTGGCACAGGATGAAAAGATATGCTATAATACAATATTAGTTACACGATGAAAAAGTAAGATGCCCCTGATGCCAGTGCGGATGTGCGCAGGGCAATGATATGTGTTTAGTGAGGAAAAAGAATGGGACTGCTGCAAAAAATTCAGGCAAAAACCGAGGAAGCCCGCGCGAAGGAGAAGATTCGCCCGCTGCTGGAAAGCCGCATGATGCGGGACATCCTGCTGGAGATCGGCCAGCGCGGCAACGAAGCGCTGGACCCGCAGTCCGTTCCATTGGCTATGCGCCGCCGCGCCACCCAACTTGCCAGCGAAAGCGGCCTGAGCGGCCTGAAGCAGTGTGCTGTGGATGAACTGCATCTGAACGAAGCGGGAATCACGCTGGTCTGCAAGGGGGAGCACACGGCATTTTTGTACGCAGACTATAACTATGAAAACATTGAGGATACCGACTGCCTGCCCGCTGTGGCCGAATACCTGGTGCAGCACATGCGCGGCTATTATAACATTACCCGCAGCTTTTACAGTGTGCCCAAAGCCAACGGCCATGTGGAGGAAAAGACCCGTGAGGTGACCGTGGTGCGCCACCACGAGGATACCCCCTTTGCCCCCGGCCCGGTGCAGAAACAGCATTTGTTCTGATGCACATGAGATATCCCCCAGTATGCAGGAATTATGCCGCCCCGCATCTTGACGCGGGACGGCATTTTTGCTATACTAATTTAGTATCCGGCAGGAACCCAGAACATGGAGCATTCCCCAAGAGGTCGTAAGAGGGAGCACTCGAAATCACACCCTGCGGGAAGTTCCGCGCAACAAAATTAAATATGCAGATGTACTCAAGAGGTCGTAAGAGGGAGCACTCGAAATGCTTTAGGACAGGAGACTGTCGCGTGGGTTCGACTCCCACCATCTGCGCCATATCCGTCGTAAAATCGAAAGATTTTATGACGGATATTTTTGTTCACAGCTTTGAAATGTGATGCTGTAAGTTTACGCAAGGACTATTACAAGCCAAAATCCACTTGCAACAATAATCTGCTGCAAAATGCCATTTGTTGCCCGAATTGTTGCCCACAGTTCATGATTTCCTGCGCGAAGGGATAATAACTTATAAAGAGTTATCTCCAACAGCAGCGTTTTTCGGTGTTGCGAATACTGCTTGGTGGTATGCCGTCAGCACGCTGAGCTTGCGCTGCTCCTGTACTTGTACATAGCGGGTCGTGACGGTGTTGATTTTCAGATTTACGCCCATTTGCTGGGAAAAATCGTCCACTGAATGTCCGAGAATTTGGCTAACTGCATAAAAATCACCTGTCAAATTGTACATATTGGTGCCCGCTGTGCCGCGTAGATCGTGAAATCGGATTTTCGGCATCCCAGTGCTACGCATAAATCCGTTAAACTTGACCGAAATACGCTTTTGTAAGTATGGCGAACCGTCCGGCTTGCACACAACAAGATCGTTATCGTAATACTTGACCCCGCCGAGCTTGCACAACCGCCGCTGGTCGGCTTGTTCCTGTCTAAGCCGTAAAAAGATTGGCAGTGCTTCTTCTGTAATGGGAAATGAACGTGTTTCGCCTTCGTCACGGTCTTTCAATGGTTCCAAGTGCGGCACAATTTTAGCATCTTTTGGCAGGTCACAGGGGATTTGACCTTGCAAGGTAATTTGCCTGTGCGTCAAATCAACATCACGCCAGCGTAACCCCAGTGCTTCGCTGAGTCGCAGCCCAAACAGAACAGCGAGCAGCACCACGGTCTCAAGTACATTACCATGTACAAACGCCAAAAGCTGCTGCACCTGTTCCACGGTGTACTTTTCATATTTGCGCCCGGCGTTCTTACTAAACCGTGTCATAATGTTCTTGGCTGGGTTGTTTGGAATGTAGCCATACTTTACCGCCGAGGACAGCGCAGAGCTTAAAATCCGATGGCAATAACGCACTGAATTCTCCGCCAGTCCCTTCTCACGCAGTTGCGCAATCATATCGTCAATCATTTGGGGTGTCAGTTTATTCAGAGGTACTTCGCCCAGCATGGGAATTAGATGTATGCTTATGCCGCTCCAATAGCTGTATCGTGTACTTTTTGCAAGGTTATGGTGGTAGCTTTCGTACCACTTGGGCAGATACTCTTTTAGCTTTTGCTTGCTTTCCGGTCCGTAGCCGACCATAGCGGCGCTGCCAGTCTGTAACTCCAGCTTGATCTGTGCCTCATACAATTCTGCTTCCCTGCGCGTTGCAAAACCACGTTTAGCAATGCTTTTCTGCCTGCCGTTCTCGTAGACTTTCACATTGACATCGTAGACGATGCCCGATCTGCCTGTTAAAATTCCTTGGCTGTTTCGCTTGTTTTTGACTTTTCTCTCGCGGATCGCCATATCAGCACCCACCACTTACAGACCTTGCTGGGGTCTTGGCACGGTTGTAATAATCCCAAATCGCCTGTTCGGAAATCAGGCGACGGTTGCCGTTCTGGATGAACTCCAACTCGCCGTTGTCCATTAACTGGCGCAGTCGATTTTCTCCGATGCCGGAAACAACTGCCATTTGTTCCACAGTTTTCAGCATCGGTTCAAACGGATTTCGCACAGCTTGCGGTGTTTTTTGCTTTGCATATCTTGCCATAACTATCCCTCCTGCGGTATAATTTATAAAACAAATTGTTTGTGGTACTTGTGCACAGCACAGGAACACGATCATTTGTAAGGCTTGAAGATTTGGTATATTCAGTTTTCAAGGTTCATCAGCACCACATTCAAAATGCTTGTGATGTCTGCAAGTTCATTATACCACAAGCGTTTTGCTTGTCAATATATATTTTTACTTTTTATTGCAACTTATTTTCTGTGGGAGGTTCTTTATGGATACAACTGGGAGACGCATTAAACGTCTGCGTTTGAAAAAGGGAATCTCGCAATCTCAACTTTCTAAGCGCTCCGGCATTACCTCAACGCTTCTTCAACAGTACGAATATGGTACGCGCCATCCCAAGGAAGATCAGTTAAACAAAATCGCATTGGCGCTTGGCGTAGCGCCTGCTATGCTGCGTCCGTTGGATGTGGATACAATCGAGGGGCTGCTCGCCATCATCTACGAAATGCACTCCAGTTACCACGGCATAGAAATTATCGAAGAAAACGGTACAACTTCTATCCGTTTGCCCAATACACTACAAGCCGAGCCCGCCAGATATGCATTGCACTTAATCAAGAAATTTATGGAACAGCCGCTATTCGGTTCAGACGAAGAAGCTCCCGTTGCCATGAACGCAGACGAAATTCAACCTGATACTGGTGTGACACTTGCTGAAGAAATAAAGTGGTACAATCAGCAGTCAAGGTTTCTGCATGACACCGAAGAACTTGGGATTTGGTCCGATACCAGCCGTGAAGAAGATACCTCAACTTAAAATCGTTTCTGCATACAGGAGTAACAATAAATGGACAGTAAATTGACCGCAGAACAAGAAAAACTAGCTGCACTAATAGAATCCGACTACGCACTATTGAAATTCGGCTATTATGGGCAGGAATACGAGTTTGCTGTTGCTGAGCGAGACCCGCGCCTATACAGAAAAATGCTGAAACGCCCGGACTATCATCAATTTATCGCAGATAAAGACAAACAATATCGCCATGAAACCAGCGTGATGATGGCTGTACTGGCTGATATGCGCGGCATAACTCCAACGACAAAGCAGGAAAATGAAAGCGGTTGGTACAAAACTATGTTCTCGCTAAAAGCAGAAGCGGAGACTTTCACGCGGAATAGTATCCTGCATGATGTCGAAACAGATTTTTGACGAGAGCATATTTTATCGTAAAAGCGCCCTATCAAAAGAAGTGGATTGGCTTCTTTTGATAGGGCGCTTTTGTCATATATACCAAATCGAATATTTAACTTCATCATATTTTACAAAAAGATGTACTTTCTATTGACTTTTTTGCAATAACAGAATACAATATATTTACATCATTTTAATAAATTTGATGTAAATAAAAATAAAGGTTCTACAATGAAAACATTTAACTTCAAAGCAGTATATTCTCAGCTGCTGACACCAGAGATCGTGTTCCGTCTGACGCAACTCCATGAATACAAAGGTCGGCTGAACAGACTCCTTGAAACAGATGCTGCCGCCTTATCCGAAATCAAAGAGACCGCGGCACTGCAAACTGTTGCCGCATCGAATCGCATGGAAGGCATCACCGTTGCCGAGGATCGGCTGAAAAAGCTTATCTTGAATAAAACCAATCCGCAAACCGATGGTGAGAAAAAAGTGGCAGGTTATCGGGATGTGCTAACCTCCATAAGTGCCAATTATGACTTCCTGCCACCGGCACCATCCACTATTTTACAGTTGCATCGGGATTTATACAAATTCAGCGGTAAAACTGTGGGTGGTAATTATAAAGGTACCGCCGGCGAACCATGCGCTGAAAGCCTTGCTTCCCTATGCAATGCCTTTGAACAAGCCCTGCAAGACCCAGTACTTGACCCGCTGCTGCTGATTTCGATGTTCATGGTAGACTTTTTGAACATCGCCCCCTTCGATAACGGTACAGAACGAATGAGCCGCCTGCTGCTGGCACTGCTCCTGTACCGTTCCGGCTATGAAGTGGAGCAATACAGCAGCATAGACGCAATTCTTCTTAACACAAAAGTGTCCTATGATACATCGCTGCAACGCAGTTCCCATAACTGGGCTACCGACACAAATGACTACGCACCTTTTACCACCTACCTGCTGAGCACTCTTGTTACGGCATACAAAAGCTTTGACGAGATTGCCACACAGCTAACCGCCAAGGGTCTGTCAAAGCCTGACCGCGTGCGCGAAATCATTAAATTGCACCAAGGCGAAATCACCAAAAGCGAAATCTTAAAGCAGTGTCCGGACATCAGCCAAATCACTGTCCAGCGGGCACTGGCAGACCTGCTAAATAACAAGCAAATCACAAAAATCGGCGGTGGCCGCTACACTTCTTATATTTGGAATGGGGAGAACTAACATGATTACAGGAGAACTCAAAAACAAAATCGACAGCCTTTGGGATATTTTTGCAGCGGGCGGTCTTGTAAACCCGCTGGATGTCATCGAACAAATCACCTATTTAATGTTTATTCACGACTTAGACGATTCCGACAATCTGCGCGCAAAAGAGGCCGCTATGCTGGGGCTGCCGTACCAGAGCATTTTTGCTGACGAGGTACAAATCGGTGAGCGCACCATTGACGGTCAACAACTCAAATGGAGCGTTTTCCACGATTTCCCGGCGCAAAAAATGTACGCCACCATGCAGGAATGGGTGTTTCCTTTTATCAAAAATCTGCACGGTGACAAAAACAGCGCCTACTCCAAATACATGGACGACGCCATTTTCAAGCTGCCCACACCGCTGCTGCTCTCGAAAGTCGTGGACTCGCTGGACGAAATTTACCGCCTGATGAACGAGTCACAGGCCGTTGATGTGCGCGGTGACACTTATGAATATCTGCTCTCCAAAATCGCACAGTCCGGCTTGAACGGTCAGTTCCGCACACCGCGCCATATCATCCGTATGATGGTCGAGCTGATGGACCCCAAGGCGGACGAAGTCATCTGCGACCCCGCTTGCGGCACCTCCGGCTTTTTGGTTTCTGCGGGTGAGTACCTGAAAGAACACCGCAAGGAAGAAATTTTCTTTGACCGTCAGAAAAAAGACCACTATATGAACCATATGTTCTATGGCTACGATATGGATCGCACGATGCTGCGTATCGGTGCTATGAACATGATGACCCACGGCATTGACAACCCATTTATCGAGTACCGCGACAGCCTTTCCGACCAGAACCCGGACAAAGAGAAATACTCTCTGATTCTGGCCAATCCGCCATTCAAAGGCAGCCTTGACTATGACACAGTGTCGGCTGATTTGTTGAAAGTCTGCAAGACCAAAAAGACCGAATTACTGTTCCTCACGCTGTTTTTGCGTATGCTGAAAATCGGCGGTCGCTGCGCCTGTATTGTTCCCGATGGTGTGCTGTTCGGCTCGTCCACCGCGCACAAGGCAATCCGTAAAGAATTGGTAGACGGCAACCGTCTGGAGGCAGTTATCTCGATGCCGTCCGGCGTGTTCAAGCCTTACGCAGGCGTATCCACGGCTATCCTGATTTTCACCAAGACCGGGCATGGCGGCACGGACAACGTGTGGTTTTACGATATGCAGGCCGACGGTCTTTCGCTGGACGACAAACGCAGCCCTGTGCAGGAGAACGATATTCCCGATATTATCGCTCGTTTCAAGAATCTGGAGGGTGAAAAAGACCGCGCACGCACGGAAAAATCTTTCTTTGTACCAAAGCAGGAAATTGTTGAGAACGGCTATGATTTGTCCATCAACAAATACAAAAAGACCGAGTACAAGCCGGTGGAGTACCCGCCGACGAGCGAAATTCTGGCGGAGCTGCGCCGTTTGGAGAACGAAGTAAACACCACGATGGACGAGCTGGAACAGATGTTGAAGTGAGGGACGCGCTATGACTGAAAATGATAAGCTGCAAATGTTTGAGGACCAGCCGATTCGTACCGCCTGGAATGAGGAACAGGAAGAATGGTACTTTTCTATTGTGGATGCAGTGGCTGTGCTGACAGAGCAGACAGACCCCCGAAAAGCAAGCACCTATTGGGCTGTTATGAAAAAGCGTCTGAAAGATGAGGGGGCTGATGAGTTGCTTACAAATTGTAAGCAACTCAAGATGCGTTCCCCTAAAGACGGAAAACGATACAAAACCGATGTAGCCAACACGGAGCAGCTTTTGCGCATTATCCAGTCGATTCCGTCTAAAAAAGCCGAGCCGTTCAAAATGTGGCTGGCCATGGTCGGGCGTGAGCGCATTGAGGAAATCATCGACCCGGAACTGACCATTGAACGTGCGCTGGACACCTACGCACAAAAAGGCTACCCACCGGAGTGGATCAACCAGCGCCTGCAAACCATCCGCGCCCGCAAAGAGCTGACCGATGCGTGGAGCGCGCACGGGGTGCAAAAGGGGCAGGAGTACGCCATTTTGACGGACGAAGTCACAAAGGCGTGGTCCGGGCTGAACACGCGGCAGTACAAGAACCTGAAAGGGCTGAAAAAGGAAAACCTGCGCGACAATATGAGTACGTTAGAGCTGGCGCTGAATATGTTGGCGGAAGCCACCACAACAGAACTCACCAAGGCTCAGAATCCGCAAGGGCTGGAAGAAAACCGCACTGTGGCAAAGCAGGGCGGCACGGTAGCCGGCAACGCCCGAAAAGAAATTGAAGCGCAGACCGGTCGCCCGGTGGTTACGGCAGAAAACGCAAGCACAATGCTGCTGGGGCAGGCTGTTGCCGGGATGATTGAGGGCGTTGTGAAAGATGAAGATGATAAAGAATAACTCTGCTGTGATGGCGGATACAACTTCGGATTTGTGGAGATAAATAAATGAAGTTAAAAGAATTGGGGACAATTGTTACCGGGAATACTCCAAGCAAACAGTCCGTAGAGAATTGGGATTCACCAGATATTGGTTTTGTGAAGCCCGATATTATAAGCGATACAGGTATTTCCATTATCGATGATGCCGCAGAATATATCTCGGAAAAAGCCCGCGCAAAAGCCCGAATTGTTGGAGAAAACTCGATACTGATAACTTGCATTGGAAGTATTGGAAAGATAGGAATAACAGCAAAAGGGACATTTGCGTTTAATCAGCAGATAAATGCAATTATTCCTAACCGCAAAGTCAACTCTAAATATTTAGCATATGCGCTTTTATACGCTAAGCCCAGATTAGTTGCTATTGCAAACGCACCTGTTGTTCCAATAATCAATAAAAGTCAATTTGGCGATTTTGAAATTAAAGTTACCGAAAACACTGAATACCAAAGCAAAGCGGTTGAGGTTCTTGATACTGTCAATGCTATTATTGAAAGCAGGCGTCAACAACTCCAAAAACTGGACGAGCTCGTCAAAGCTCGATTTGTCGAATTGTTTGGGGATCTCAAATCCAATCCAATGGAATGGCCTGTTGTACCTTTCACTGAGTTTGCTAAAATTGATGGGAATATGACAACAGATTATGAAAAATACGCCGATTATCCGCATATAGGCATTGACAGCATTGAGAAAGGCACTGGAGCGCTAAAAGGCTACCGTACAGTCAGAGAAGATGGTGTGATAAGCGGAAAGTACATATTTACGCCGCAACATATCATTTATAGTAAGATCCGCCCCAATCTCAATAAAGTCGCATTGCCCGATTTTGAGGGGTTGTGTTCTGCGGATGCATACCCAATACTACCGAACCACAGCAACTGCAACCGCGTGTTTCTGGCCATTGCGTTGCGGTCGAAATATTTCTTGGAGTACATTTTACAATTCAGTTCACGCACGAATCTGCCAAAGGTAAACCGAAAAGAGATTACAGGTTTTCGTATGCCCCTTCCACCGCTTAAACTGCAAGAGCAGTTCGCTGCCTTCGTTGAACAGACCGACAAATCAAAAGTTGCTGTGCAGAAATCTCTTGACGAAGCACAACATTTGTTTGACTGCCTTATGCAGGAATATTTTTCCTAAGGCGGGCTGCTGGTTTACGTCATAACATCAATTTATATATGTAATTATTTTTGCTTTCTAATAATGTGTGAGGATAAATTAAGGAGTAGCACAGATGAGCTTTCAAACACTGCACCTAACGAAGGGTGACATTTCTCAAATCTTTAATATTCAAGAAGACCACTTCAACGATTTCAAAGCCAAGGAATTGAATGGGAAGCAATTCAGTAAGGCTGTATCGGCATTTGCCAATGCAAGCGGGGGCGAAATATATGTAGGGATTAGAGAAGAGACAGCGTCAAAAGTCAAACATTGGGAGGGATTTGGCTGTCCAGAGGATGCAAACTCTTTTATACAAATATTAGAGGGACTTTCGACTGTCGAAAAATACTACGATGCGGAGTTTTTATTGCATCCAGAACTCAAAACATATGTGTTGAAGGCAACAATATTTAAAACACAAAGTATTGTGAAGACAACGGATGGTAAGGTCTACGTGCGAAAGGGCGCGCAGAGTTTACCTGTGGATACCCCAGAAAAGTTGCGTAGGCTTGAGTTGGATAAAGGAATCACCTCCTATGAAAACGAAACCGTAGGCGAGTCGGAGCTGGAAGATGCTACTGAATCTGAAATTTTCAAACAGTTTAGATCTGCAATTATTCCGGAAGTCGAAGCTGCGCATTGGTTAAAGAAGCAGCGCCTGACTCATGGCAACAAATTGACTGTTGCTGGCGAGCTATTGTTTTCTGATGAGCCTCAAATCTGTTTGCCGAAAAGGTCATCAATAAAAATTTTTCGCTATAAAACTTCTGATGTTGCAGACAGAGATACCCTTGCGGAGCTTCCAATAACAATCGAAGGATGTGCATACACACAAATTTACGCCGCTGTTGAAAAGACAAAAGCAATCATAGAGTCCATACGAAAACTAGGTACAAACTTCGAATATATCGAATATCCAGAAGAAACCCTACACGAAATCATAACAAATGCCGTCCTACATAGAGACTATAGCATTGCAACCGATATACAAATCAGAGTTTTTGACAATCGCGTCGAAATTGAAAGTCCGGGGAAATTACCTGGTCATGTAACAGAAGAAAATATATTGTCCGCGCAAGCCGCAAGAAACCCAAAGCTAGTGCGCCTAATTAACAAGTTTCCAGAGGCTCCCAATAAAGATGTTGGAGAAGGGCTTAACACTGCATTTGATGCTATGACAAAACTACGTTTAAAAGTTCCGCAAATCAAGGAACTTGAAAATTCTGTTCTTGTTATTGTTAAGCACGAAAAACTTGCTTCTCCAGAAGAACTCGTTATTGAATACCTTTTGAAGCATGACACAATCAAGAATGGTATCGGACGAAACGTTACAGGTATAAAATCCGAAAACACAATGAAAAGCGTGTTTTATCGTCTAAGAGATCGTGGGTTTATCCAGCTTGTTCATGGATACAATTATTGGGTTAAGTCAGACAGATTTAACGAGCTAGTTCATGACCAGTTTTCTCATATAAAATAAGAGGATTCTTTATGACCAACTTCGATATTTTTACCGCCACCCCGCAATTTGAGAGTTTTGCCTCGGTTGCCATCTCCGCCGAGCGCATCCTGCATATCGACCCGTCCGCCTGCGTCCTCAACTGCCGCAGGGCGATGGAGTTTGCCGTAAAATGGATGTACTCGGTGGATAAGGCGTTGGTCATGCCCTATCAGGACACGCTGGTCAGCCTGATGAACGCCGAGGATTTCCGGGATATTATCGGCACAGACATCTGGCGGCGTATGGATTTTATCCGCCGTATGGGGAACAATGCCGCCCACAGCGGCAAAAAAGTCACCGAGGAACAGGCCGGACTATGCCTTGAAAACCTGTACATTTTCCTTGATTTTGTGGCGTATTGCTATGGGGAAAACTATACTGCCGGGCACTTTGACCGCGCCCTGCTGGAGCAGCCCGCCGAAGCCCCCGCAACGCAGCCTGACGAAGAAAAGGACATTGACCTTGCCGCCCTTATGGCAGAAAACGCCGCGCTGAAGGAGGAACTCACCGCCCGCCGCGCCGAGCAGCAGCAGACCTATGTCCCCAAACCGCTTGATTTGTCCGAGTATAAGACCCGCAAGCTGTACATTGATACCATGCTCACCGATGCAGGCTGGATCGAGGGCAAGGACTGGCAAAACGAGGTAGAACTGCCCGGTATGCCCAACAAATCCGAGGTAGGCTATGCCGATTATGTGCTTTACGGCGATGATGGCCGCCCTTTGGCTGTGGTAGAAGCCAAGCGCACCTGTGTGGATGTGGCAAAGGGTCGCCAGCAGGCAAAATTGTATGCGGATCTGCTGGAAAAGAAGTATCACCGCCGCCCGGTCATCTTTTTGACAAACGGCTTTGAAACGCGCATTACCGACACGATTTACCCGGAACGCAGGTGCGCTGCCATTTATTCCAAACGCGATTTGGAAAAGCTGTTCAACCTGCAATCCATGCGCACTAGCCTGCGGAATGTGATGGTAGACCGCAGTATTGCCGGACGTTATTACCAAGAGGGCGCTATCAAAGCGACCTGTGATGCCTTTACCCGCAACCGCCGCAAGGCTCTGCTGGTCATGGCTACCGGCTCCGGCAAAACACGCACGGTGATTGCCCTGTGCGATGTGCTGTTGCAACATGGCTGGGTGAAAAACATCCTGTTTCTGGCGGACCGCAACAGCCTTGTCACGCAGGCAAAGCGCAGCTTTGTGAACCTGCTGCCGGACTTGTCCGTTACAAACCTCTGCGAAGAAAAGGACAACTACACGGCGCATTGTGTGTTTTCCACCTATCAAACCATGTACAATGTCATTGACAGCGTACAGGATGAGAACGGCAAGCTGTTTACCTGCGGACACTTTGACTTGGTCATCTGCGATGAGGCACATCGCTCGGTTTACAACAAGTACAAGGACATCTTCAACTACTTTGACGCGCCGTTGGTCGGCTTGACCGCAACGCCCAAGGATGAAATCGACAAGAACACCTATGAAATTTTTGAATTGGAAAACGGTGTTCCCACCTATGGCTACGAGCTGGCGCAAGCCGTTAAGGACGGATATCTCGTAGATTTTTTGTCCGTTGAAACAAAGTTGAAGTTTATTGAGCAGGGCATCGTGTACGATGACCTGTCAGATGAGGACAAGCAGGCCTACGAGGATACTTTTGAAGATGAAAACGGCGATTTGCCGGAACGTATCGGCTCATCTGCACTGAACGAGTGGATTTTTAACGAAGATACGATCCGCAAAGTGCTGGATACCCTGATGACCAAGGGCATCAAAATCGACTACGGTAACAAGTTGGGAAAGACAATCATCTTCGCAAAGAACCACTCCCATGCCGAAAAAATATTGGAGATATTCAATAAAGAATACCCCCATTTGCCCGGCTTTGCCAAGGTCATTGACAACTATATGACCTATGCCCAAAGCGCGATTGATGAATTCTCTGACCCGAAAAAGCTGCCCCAGATTGCAATTTCCGTAGATATGCTGGACACAGGTATCGATGTGCCCGAAGTGCTGAACCTTGTGTTTTTCAAGAAAGTCATGAGCAAGGCAAAGTTCTGGCAGATGATTGGCCGCGGTACACGCCTTTGCCCTACTCTGTTGGACGGCAAGGACAAAGACAAATTTTATATCTTTGACTTCTGCGGGAACTTTGAGTTTTTCCGCATGAGCAAGGGGAAACCCACTGCTAACATGATTGCGCTGCAAGGGGCGATTTTCCACTTGAAAGCGCAGATTGCTTTTAAGTTGCAAGATTTGGCATATCAGACCACCGATTTGATTGCGTTCCGCAAGGCACTTGTGGATGATATGGTGCGCAAAGTACAGGAGTTGAATAAAGACAACTTTGCTGTGCGCCAGCACTTGAAATATGTGGAATTGTATGCCAACGCGGACAACTACGCCGCTCTGACCTATGAGGACACCTTGCTAATGGGGCAGGAGTTAGCGCCGCTGATTACCCCAGAAGAAGATGACCCCAAGGCGATGCGCTTTGATGCCCTGATGTACGGCATAGAGCTTGCCTACCTTGCAGGAAAAAAGTATGGCAAGGCACGTAGCGACTTGATGAAAAAGGTTGCTGCCGTTGCATCTGTTGCAAACATTCCGGAAATCATGGCACAATCTGATCTTCTCAATAAGATTTTGCACACGGATTATTTGGAAACAGCCGGGATTAACGAATTTGAGCATATCCGCGAAAACCTACGCGACCTTATCAAGTATATTCCTATCGTAAAAGTTCGCTATGATACCAATTTCGATGACGCAATTCTGTCCGAAGATTGGAACGAGTCCGAGTTGGAAAACGATGACTTGAAGAATTATAAAGCCAAGGCGGAATTTTATGTGCGGCAGCATACGGACAACGCCGTTATTGCCAAACTGAAAGGTAATATTCCACTGAATAGCGAGGATGTAAAGGCGCTGGAAGAAATTCTGTGGAACGAGATCGGCACAAAGCAGGATTACGAAGCCGAGTACGGTCAAAAACCCTTGGGCGAGTTTGTGCGGGAGATTGTCGGTCTTGATATGAACGCTGCAAAGGAGGCGTTTGCACAGTATCTGAACGATGCCAGCCTTGACAGCAGACAAATCTACTTTGTGAACCAGATTGTAGAGTACATTGTGCATAACGGCATGATGAAAGATTTGTCCGTCTTGCAGGAGGCTCCCTTTACCGACCGCGGCAGCATCGTGGAAGTGTTCACCGATTTGTCTGTATGGGCAGGAATTCGTAAGGCAATAGAGCGCGTGAATGCAAATGCAGTGGCGGCATGATTACGCTGCTTTACGCTAAAAGTGAGGATTAGAATGGAACACATTGGATATAAAGTATTTTATAAGGCGGCGTTTGATTTACAAGCCAGTAAAAATTCTCGTGGCGATATTCTATGGGATATGATTGAAGAAATTCGCTATTGGATCACCGTTAAATACCGCAAAAGAGGAGACCCCCTCCCAGAAAAAACACAGGTGTGGTCTGATTGGAAAAGAGGAAAAAACATCAGATCTAAAAGCGGTCAGGTTGTTTTGTATTCTTGCTTTTGTTTAGATGAGCAAAAATGCTATTGGGCATGTCAAATTAAGGAACCTCCCGCAGGTGAAGTCGGTTTTGCCCCTAGAGAATGGATGACTGAAATTGGTTTTTGTCAAACAGAACCGGGTGTAGCCACAATCACGCTCATTACAGCTTACTTAGACCGTCCTGGATTCATTGGTCCTTGTCAAGATGATCCCGAATTTAATACACCGGGTATCATTCACCGGCTTCGTCACAGCAAACGATTGAGCTGTTCCATAAATGGATATGTACCTACTGATAAACCTCTTCATTTTGTACCGGGTCAGTACTATGATTTTTGGAAACTTGTTTCCAATCCACTGCGTGAAATTCCAGTAGTATATATAAGTCCTCGTACAATGGATGATAAAGCAGAAAGTACACTTCTTGACCCAGGGTATGTGGCTAGAATCCTTGACATGAATGCGATTGTTTGCTACGCAGATAGCGTGGATTTTAGCCGGGAAATGACTCAGCTTTGCCCTCAAGAATATGCTTGTTATTCTGGTAGCATCAGAATTTATGCTGGGCATCCCAGAGAAACAGATGATGGCCGACGACATCGTTTGATTACTGCAAATCAACTGCTCAAAATGCAGGATCAAAGCGACTCCATGATTTACGAAATTCTACGTCGAGCGTTAGTTCAAGATGTACATTTTTATGATGATCTTTTTACGGTTGAAAACTGTCGTAGAAAAAAGGATGCACTTACCGCACAAAAGCGTATCCGCGAGTTAAAAGAACGAGAACAAAACTCTACTAGTACGGCAGAAGAAATACTGAATGCCGCCGCTGACAGTGAACAGGAAAAGAGACACATAGAGGAAACCCTGTTGGAGACTCAAATTCGCAATGAAACATTGCAGCAAGAACTCGACGATGCAAGAAAAGAAATCAAAAACGCAAATGTTACTGCCGGAATTTATCGTGAACAAGCAGCAAATTATAATGAAGTCCTATCTTCGTTAGAAAAAATGCGTGAGTTCCACAGTTATCCTTCTGATGCGAAAAGTGTTGTGGAATACATTTCTTTGCATTATTCGGATCGAATTTTTTTCACAGAGCGAGCGCTTAAAAGCCTGAATGATTGCAACACAAAAGCAGAGGTTCTTTGGAATGCACTTTGTGAGATAGGAGATACTCTATATAGCCTGTGGATAGATGGTTCTTACACTGATTTGGAAGCGGCATTCAATTCCAGAAGCAGTAATTTCAAGTATAAACGAGGACAAGGCAGTATGACACGCGCAGACAAGAATTTGATGCGACAATACGAAGACATTTACTGTAACAGGAAAATAAATGTAGAAGCCCATATCGCCTGCGGAAACGATGACATGGATCAACGCTCTGTTCGGATTTATCTTTGTCTCGATCCTGAAACATCCAAAATTGTCATATCACATATAGGCAAACATCTCGATAACTATTCAACCAGAAAACTGTAAGCGTTTTTGTGCGTATGCATCTAAAACCACAATGAGCCTATTTATAGCAGTAGCTATTGAGCACAAGTCTTTCCCGATTGCTTTGGCAAACTGATAATGCTCTATCTTCCGATGTTTTTACTTTCTGGCACTTATCCTGCACCATCCCGCAGTCCATCTCAATGTCAGCACAAGTGACAATCTCCCGCCGCAGCTCTCTGATGCGGGCTGTGAGCGCCTGTATTTGCTCCGAATAATCGGCAGGGGTAGTTTTACTCTTCTTGCGATAGAGTGCCTTACGCTGCGCCGTAAGGCTGTCGTATTCAGCTTGCAGATTTTCTTTGTAAGTCAGCAGTTCGTCAAGCGTTGTGATTTGCCGTTCCCACAAAAGGTCGCATTGCCGCCGGTAGCGATTGTACTTCAAGAAATCATCGCGCAGCAGGTAGTAGCACCGCTTGCCGACTTTGCCTTTATATGCTTTTCTCAGCAATGCACAGTAGCGATAATAGCAAGCCATAAACCCGGTAATTTTGCGGCATTTATAATTCAGCTTACCGCGACACCGTGCGCGGCGGCGAACAGGCATAGGCTGCTCTTTCGGCTTCCGGCGTGGTGGCTCCGGTGCTGTTTGCTGCTTATATTCCTGCTGCATCTCAGGCGGAAGTGTTTGCAGTTCCCGGAAGTACCTCCGCAGCGAATCTTCGCTGAAGTGGGTGCTGACTTTGTCCAATCGGATATTCTTCTGCGCTTCCTTGTGGCGCACGGTCATATGCGCAGCTTTGGGTCCGCATTTCACCGCATACCCCATTTTCTGTAGCTCCGCAACAAATCCGGCAAAGCTATCTGCGGTGGTCATTGCCACTTCCACATCCGCCTTTACCATGCCGCGCAGCGTAGGTGTGCCTTCTTTTTCGTGTTTCCACTCGCCGTAGGATTTCCCGTGTCCGTCTGTTTCCACAACAGACAGTCGATTTTCGCGGCACAGTTCATCGGAAACAGCTCGGATCCCCTTGTAGTAAGTAGTAAAATCATTGCGGAACATCCGCCCATCCATAAACGAAACGGAGTTTACGACAATATGGTTGTGCAGATGTCCTTTGTCCAGATGGGTACTGACGGTGCACTCAAAACGGTCAGCCAGAAACCGCCGGGCAAATTCGCAGCCGATTTCGTGTACCTGATCGGGTGTTGCCTCGCCGGGCTTAAAACTCTGAATAATATGGTAGCCCACATTGCCGCTGTCCAACGGCTTGCCCCAACGCCGCTTTGTTGCCTGCATAAGATAATAGGCGTTTTGCGGGTCGCAATTAAAGCCGGAAACATAGAGCTGGTGCTCGGTTTTATCGCCGTTCTGCGTGTAGTTCACCAGCCGCTGCATATCTGCCGTACTGAAATATTCTGTCTTTTGCGGATTGGCAGCATAGTCTAAGCAGCCTTTTAGTTGCCCACGAACGGGCAAAATCTTTGTAATAGCCATTAACTTTTCTCCTGCATAAACTGCCAGATGCGCTGCATGATGCGGCTCGCCTCGGCAAGTTGAGCATTTTCAATCTTGCCTGTACTGTTAGCCAGCCGGGTAAGCTGGTTCAAATTGTTGCCGACTGCGGCTACCTGTGCTGCCAAGGCTTTATAGCTATCCGGCGGGCGTTCGCGTATTGTACAGCCACTAACCAACGCTCGGAGAAATGGCTCCATCTTCATACCGGCTGCATCGCATTTATTTTTCAGTTGATGGTATTCTTCTTCGGTAAAACGTACCGTTACTTGTTTTTGGCGTTTTAACATTTGCTTTCTCCTATTGGGGTCTTAGGGGCTTGCCCCTAACAAACGGTCGTTATGCTGGCATGACAGCATAATGACGTGCTTGCCGCACTGTCCGGGAACGCTATCACTTTCCCGGTAAAGAGAGTGAATCGTTCGTGTTTTCCTCTGCGTAAATCAGTTCAGCACACACAATTTCTTCGGCCTGTGCTTGCAAGCCTTGCATAGCTGCTGCCCATTCCAGCGGGTTACAACGTTTCATTTCTTCATTGATTTTGGCTTCCGCTGCCAATACTTTGGTAAGACTTTCAACTTGGCGATGTGCCTCGCAGTCAATGTTCGTGAGGTGCTGTGCCAGCGTTCCATCCAACAACATCTGGTCGCGCTCCATTGGTCGATGCTCATCAAGGTATCGCGCTCGCATCATGCCGTATTTTCCAATGGTGTTGTCTGTGATTGAACCATTTTCCAACTTTGGAATCAGATAGCCGTTTACATTCACATATTCCATTTTCATTGTGTAACCCTTTCATTCTGCAAGCCTTCTGAAAAAGAGAGACTGTTGTGCGGCAAATTTTCTTCACTGTCCTTTTTCTTTTTCAGATGGCTTATTTATAGTATTTGATATAGTAATTACTAAGAGTATTTAATTATAGTAATTATAATACTGCCTACATTACCGCCACTGCGCTTACCACAGGTGTGGTTACCACTGGTGCGGTTTTGTGGGTAGTGGTCATACCAGTAGGTACATTTTGTAGGGTGTGGTTGGCTTTCGTCAGATTGGTATTGCTGATGTTTCCCTGTGCATCGTAATAGATTAAATACACACCGTTCCAACCGTTATTGGAATCGCGCAGTTCATACTCATAGCAGAATCGTCCACGATTTGCCGGACGAACGTGCGCAACCAAATAGCCATTATTTTTCAACATATCCCATGCACGATTAAAGGCGCGTTCGCCCTCGGTGCAGTGGTTCATCAGCCATTGCTTTGTCAGCGGTACTGCGGTATAATCAATACGGGCAGCAATCAAGGCATACAACCCTTTAGCGCTCATGGATAAGCTATCGTTGAACAGTGCCTCGTTCTGCACAACAGAGTATCCGCGCGTTTTACGGACAAAAGCACCACTTTCAGCAGCAGAATTTGTGTTTTTCACGGTAAAATCTCCATACAAAGAAAAAAGATTTGGACTGAAATATAGCCAAATCTTCAAATTCTGTACAAATTTTCAATTTTCCCTGTGTTGTGCCAAAAAGTGTTGCCCGAAAAACGATTGTTGCCCAAATGTTGCCCAAACAGCCACGGGCAACATATAAAACGAAATAAGTCAAAATATCAAAAACAAGCGTAAGAACAGAAAACAGACGTTTCAACGCAAAACAGAATAAAGAGATATAAGACGAATACCTTGATGTACTTGACTCGAAATCAAGCAGGCATTTTGGAAGTTGCCACTGATTTTCTAACGACCCCCTCGTCAAAAATCCTCTGTTTTCTACAATTAAATATTTGCTGTTCTCTCCTACTTTTCTCCCCTTTTTCCGGAGAAGATTTTGGGGGATTACTATAAGGAGCATTACCCAAGAGGTCGAAGGGGTCGCACTCGAAATGCGATAGGGCGTTTGTAGCGCCGCCAGAGTTCAAATCTCTGATGCTCCGCCAATCAACGGTACAACGTGCTTTTTTGAGCACTTTGTACCGTTTTTTTATGCAAAAAACGGAATTTTTGAGTTTGACAATTT
>SAUS01000086.1 GCA_004000625.1 Candidatus Cibiobacter qucibialis
CTGCCGCACCTCGCTCGCCGTATCGGCACTTAGAATTATGCGGTATTGCCTTAGGACAACATAGAGAACCGAAAAACGCTTTGTTGGATCTTGTATGTTTTACATGGAGGAAGACGCGTCATGCAGGAATTTACTCTGGAACAAATTGGCATGCAGGTTACCGCATTGCAGAATTTTTTTGACCAGGTTACTTTGATCGACCCGCTGGCCCAGGCCGAGGTGAACCCCGCCACCCTGCAGGCCACCGGCCATGCCGATGCTGTGCCTGTGCTGAATGCAGATGGCCGTGGCTGGCAGCCGATTTTGGGTGAGGATACCGGTTTTGTGTTTTACCAGAACATCCAGGTGGAGCACCGCCCGTTTGTGCTGGCTGCCACCTATTTCCTTACGGCAGATCTGCCCGCCAATGACCGCGAGGCAAATGCCCTGCTGCGTCTGTTGGGCCAGTACCGTGAGGAGATGCGCCGCGATTATGTGACCGGTGTATATAACCGTGCGTTCCTGGATTCCACTTACCGCAAAAAAGTGGCGGCTGCTGCCTGCGCAGGCAAGCCGGTCAGCGTGGTTGCTGCCCGCGTGAACGAGTATTGGAACCTGCTGCGCGAGGAAGGCACTCACGCAGCAGATTGCTGCCTGAATACCGCAGCCGGTATTTTGCAGCTGGCTGCCGGGCCAGACCAGCAGAACGCTGTTGTCCGCCTGGAAGACGGCATTTTCCTGGTGGTGAGCGTTGGCACCCCGGCGGCAAAACTGCAGGCTGCGCTGCATGAAGCGCTGGGCGAATCCCGCCGCACGTTCGGCATCACCCTGTCCCGCCGCGGCGAATTTACCGTGTCGCTCAGCTCTGCCGATTGGGGCGAAGCCGGCAGCTGGGACCTGATGGTGGCCCTGGCCGAGCAGCGCCTTTCCGGCTGCTGAAGAAGCTGAAACAAAAGAATAAATCCCCCTTGTGGAGCCATACTAGCTTTGGGAACATTCCCAAAGGAAAAGGCTGTACACAAGGGGGATTTTTTATGCCGGAAAACCAGAATATGCAAAAAACCAGTGATAACGAAGCCATGCTGCAGGAGATCGTGCAGAACACCGAGATGGGCAAAAACACCCTGGATGAGCTGATGGGGCTGACGTATGACCAGAAGCTGAAAGACGAGATGATGCGCCAGAAAAACGAGTACCGCCGCCTGAACCAGCAGGCCCACACGGCGCTGGATGCCATCGGCGCACAGGCCAAGGGTCAGAGCGCCGCCGCACGCATGAGTGTGAGCATGGGCATCCGCACCCGCACCATGCTGGACAAAAGCACCCGCAACCTTGCCACCATGCTGGCGGAGGGCAGCGGCCAGGGCGTGCTGGACTGCAAGCGCGCCGAAACCGACTACCCCCAGGCCAGCCCCGGCGCCCACAAGTTGATGGAAGAACTGTGCGCGTTCCAGACCGGGGCGGAGCAGGCGTGGAGAGAATTTGTGTGAGCAATTAGAAATCAGGAATTGGAGTCGGGGAGGGGCGGCAGCAGAACAGTTTATAATATGCGATGATATTATAAATATCGGTAGGACGGGGTCGCCTGACCCCGCCGAGGGGACAACGAACTGACAAAATTATTTGTAGGGGACGACGCCCCTAATGGGCGTAAAAATCATTGCACATTTGTTGATAGCTGCGCGGTAGGGCGGCCAGCCCTCTGGCCGCCGGATGAGGTCAACCATAAATTTTTAGGCTCCGCAACGAACCTAAAAAACATCCGCCCCCTTTGGCCCCGGAACGGTCAAGACCGTTCCCTACAGATTGTTTTATTGTGCACAACGGGCAATAAACGCATATCTCACCCATAGGGGCGCACATTGTGCGCCTGCGGACGTTTGCCTTATTGCCGGATGGCGGAATATTAGGTAAGGCCCATCGTCCCTACAGATGAACCAAACGAACCTACAAATAAAATAGCCGCAGCGGTGGGGGAATGATTCCCTGCCGCTGCGGCTGTTTTCGATTTATCCTATAATTTATTCTATATTCTATTATAATTAAAGATTATAATTAAAGTTTTTTCGCCGAAGCCTTTTTTTCAAAAAACTGGAAAATCCCCGTAATCGCTACCAGATCGTATCTTTCGTCGGCTGTTCTTTGATCAGGCCGGTGCGGTAGGCGGAGATGAGGCGGTGGAGGTCGGCCACCTGGGCGTGCAGATTGGCGCCCTCGTCCACATGTTCCACCAGAACGCGGTCAGTGTGGTTATCGTCCACCACATCCACGCGGGACAAAATATCCAGGTTTTCCTGCACTGCTTTGGCGGTGTTTTCAAATGGCTGGTGGGTGCGCAGGCTCATGCCGTGGCTGGAATACACCAGCGTGTACCCCGCAATACCGGTGCGCTCGTGGTAAGCGCGGCAGAACCCGCCGTCAATCACCAACAAGCGCCCGCCGCCCTTGATGGGGCTTTCGCCGGCTTTTTCCCGCACGGGTACATGGCCGTTCACAATGTGGCAGTTGGCCGTTAAGCCAAACTCCGCCAGGATGCGGCAGCAGATGGCCGCATCATCGTACCAGGTATAGTAGGGATCCTTGATCTCCTTGTGGGTTTCTGGGTCCTCAATGTACAGCCGTTCAAAGGTGGTCATGGCGCTGCGGCCAAACAGCGGGGAGAGCTTGCCGCACCACAAGTACCACAAAAAGTCCTGCCCGCTCTGCCGCTCCGGCGAGCCCTCCGGCGCAAAATAGCCCAGGCGGGCGCGCAGGTCACAGTAATCCAGCAGCGCGCGGCCCCGCAGGGAATGGCCCTCAAACGTTTCGGCGGCAAATTCGCCCTCCTCCGTCAGGGGCACCGCACCGTGGTACAGCAGGCAGCCGTTCTCAATGTGGTATACGCTGCCCTTGGCATACAGGAAGGCAACGTGCTTTTGCAGCTTTTCGCTGTGGCGGAAGGATGCCACCAGCTTGTCCAGCACAAACTTTTCGTCGGCATTCAGGCGGGCCGGGTTCTCTGGATCTACCGTGGGGAAGCTGCAGTCCCGCAGGGGATAGATCTTGCCAAAATAATCCACCGTTCCGGCTTCGTAATCAATGCGGCGCAAAAAATCCCGCCCCTGCATCTTGAAATCCGGGTTGCGGTCGATCACTTCGCACTCCAGCTTCAGCATCAGGATGGTGATGGCCTTGTGCATGACAGCACAGCGGTGCAGCATTCCGTCCGTGTAGGGGCCGCGGGTGGCGTCGGTGTGCGGCATCCAAATGGTCAGATCCTCATTGCCGTAATACTGCTCCGCCATGCGCAGCAGGTGGCGCAGATTGATGCCGTAAAAATCTTCAATCATGCCGTGGTTGTGGTAGGCAAGGGTGGTTTTCAGCACCGTGCAGCAGCACAGCGCGCTGCCAGCGGCGGCACCCATCCACACAACGTCGTGGTTGCCCCATTGGAAATCCACGTTGTGGTGGGTCATCAGTCGGTCCAGGATCAGGTCCGGGCGGGGGCCGCGGTCAAACAGGTCACCAATAATGTGCAGCTTGTCCACCGCAAGGCGCTTGATCAGCTCACACAGGCGGATGATGAAAGCGTCCGCGCGGTCATTGGCGATAATGCTGCCCACGATCTGGCCATAGTAGAGGGTTTTGTTGTGGTCCTCAAAGTGGGCGTGCAGAAGCTCGTCAATGATATGCCCACAGCCCTGCGGCAGGCAGGAACGCACATATTCCCGTGTGTGCTTGGACGAAACAAAGCGGCATACATCGATCAGGCGCAGCAGCGTCTGGCGGTACCAGGCTTCCAGCTCAAAGCGTTCCGGGTAGCGGGCCTTGAGCAGGGGCAGCTTGCGCGCCGGGTAGTAGATCAGGGTGGCAAGCTCGGCACGGATGACCTTGGGCACGTTTTCACCCAGGACAAGATCAACTTTTTCGCGGATAACACCGGAAGCGGAGTTCAGCAGGTGGATAAAAGCCTCGTCTTCGCCGTGCAGGTCACTGATATAATGCTCGGTGCCCTTGGGCAGCTTGGCGGTGGCTTCCAGGCTGATAACGGCGCTGGCAGCCGCGGCCTGGGTGGGATAATCCCGTGCCAGCAGCGAAAGATATTTTAACTCTGCCACGCTGGTGGTGGGGATAGCAGTGGAATTGGAACCCATGGAACAGTATTCTCTCCTTTTTGAAGGGCTTGAATCAAAGTACACAATTGTATTATTGTTGCAAAAATTGGTACTTTTATTGTACGCTGTCCCATGCGGTGCGTCAATCGGAAAAGTGCCGAAAAACCTTGTGCTGCATCCGTTATATTTGACTATTTGATAATCCTTGCCCTACAAAATGGCAGGGCTTGCCGGGGGAGGATGACGTTGTAATAGGATAAAATACAGAAAACTGGCGCACCATGCAAACAAAAACAGAGATAACGCGCTTGTGTCTGTACCCGCCCAAGCGCAACCCGGAACCCATATAGTCAATGAATGAGGAGATGCAGGATGAAAGTAAGATTGTGGCAAACAATGTTTTCAATAGAAGAGAGGAAAAATTGGCATAAATGCACCGCCCTGCTCAAAAGTGATTGACTTTTTGCGTGGGGAACGGTATGATGCGGTTGTAATCAAAAAGAAAGCATCTTTTGTGAGAACGCCGTTACTGACGCCGTTCTCATGTTCTTTATCAAATAGAAATAGCAGCACCGCCCGCGGGTAATACCATATCGCGGGCGGTGCTGTTTTGCTGTAAAAAAACAAACCCCGCCGCCGGATGGCGGAGGGGCCTGCGTGTGGATTCTTAACTTGTCTCTTTGTTCTTCGGTGAACGCCCTGTATCACAAATTTATGCGCGGGCACCCGAAAAAATCCAGAAAGGCGCAGAGAAAATCAAGAAAGCGGAAAGGAGCTCGCTCCACTCCGTTCCGCTCGCAATCCGCCTAATCTCCAAGCCAACTCCAAGAACATTCCAAGTCCACACCAAGCAAAATCAACGCATTATCTCATGTTTTCCCGCATGGGACAGAATGAGAGAGGATTGGAAACAAAAAAGAAAGCAGGCCCCGGAGCCGGATGGCGGAGGGGCCTGCGTGTGGATTCTTAACTTGTCTCTTTGTTCTTCGGTGAATGCCCTGTATCAAAATTTTGCCCTTAGTGCTGGGGGTTCAGGATGGTGCGCCAGTCAAGGTCGCCGTGCTCCAGGCCGTGGATCAACACCTCGGCAGTGGCAATGTTGGTGGCAACCGGAATATTGTGCACATCGCAGATGCGCAGCAGGTTCATCTCGTTGGGCTCCGAGGGCTTAGCGCAGATGGGGTCACGGAAGAAAAGCAGCATGTCCACTTCGTCGCAGGCGATGCGGGCAACGATCTGCTGGTCACCGCCGTGGCCGCCCGGCAAAAAGCGCTGTACGTTCAGGCCGGTGGCTTCGGCCACAAGCCGCCCCGTGGTACCCGTGGCGATCAGCCTGTGCTCGCTCAGAATCTGCCGATAGGCAATGCAGAACTGAACCATCAGTTCTTTCTTTGTATCATGTGCAACAAGGGCAATCGTCATAAGAAATCCCCCACTTTCTATAAGTTACAGCATAGCATGGCTATGCGTTTTTTGTCAAAAACAGGTCAGCGGAATGCGCTCGCCCAAAATGCGGCCCGCAAGGGCGTGCCCGGCAATGGCGGCGGGGCAGTCCTGCGGCAGGGCGGTGCCTGCGGCACCGGCGCGCTGCAAGGTGCGGCTTTCCGGGATAGCGGCAATCAGCTGCAAACCAACGGTGTCAATGCACTCGTCCAGGTCAAACACCGCAGCATCCTTGCCAAAACTGGAACGGGACACACGGTTCATCACCAGCCGCACGGCGCTGGCGGGGCGGCCGCTCTGTAACAGGGCATCCGCCACAATGCGCCCATCCCGCAGGGCGACCGGGTCCGGCGTTAAAACAACCAGTGCGCGGTCCGCCAAGCGGTTGGCGGCGGTAAACGGTGCGCCCATGCCCGCTGCAGTATCCAGCAGGATATAATCAAAATATTCCCGCATGGCCAAAATCAGCCCGGCCAGCGGTGCTGCGCGGACCTCACCGCCCTCATACGGAGCGCTGATGACCGACAGCCCAGGGTACAAGGGGCTGGGCACAATAGCTTTGCTGCCATCACACCGACCGCACAGAACATCCTCGATATCGTAAACCGTCTTGCCGTATACCCCGGCAATCATGTCCACACTGCGCAACCCGGAGTCCAACTCGATCAGCAGGACGCGGCGGCTCCAGGCACCCAACTGGGCACCCAGCAGGACCGATACGGTGCTTTTGCCCGTGCCGCCCTTGCCGGAGCAGATCATAATGGTTTGCGCGTTCATATGGTGGAAGTCCTCGCTCTCTTGTAGGTGTTGCCCTACAAAAGAGAAAACACCCCTTTTATTATTCTATCACAAAGAATACGGCGAAACAACTGCTTTAACTATGGAAAATTGCTGAAATTTGTGCATCGGTTGCCGACAGTTCCTACAAACCCATAAGTTTAATGGAAGCCCCCGCAGCCGCACAAACGCACAAATATATACTATTATAAAGGAAAAGCAGGGGACAGTGCAAGTAGTTTTGGAAAGTCATACTTTTGGCTTTTACAGAAACAGTTGTCCGCCGATGAACGGCTGTTATAAAATGCAAACGTTTGAGCAGTTACAGCGGGTGCGGTTGGTTCCACGCACGGCGCAGGCGGGCAAGGGCGTGCTTTTCCAGCCGGGATACATAGCTGCGGCTGATGCCGAACTGCGCGGCAATCTGCTGCTGCGTCTGCGGGACGGCGCCATTCAGGCCGTACCGTAGGGTCAAAATCTGCTGCTCGCGCTCCGGCAGGGCGGTAACCAGCTGGCGCAGCTGAGCGGCGGCATCCCGCAGTTCGCAGTCTTCTTCCATTGTGGCCAGGTCGGGCAGAACATCCGCCAGGGTCAGCATGCCGCTGTCCGCGCCGGTTTCCAGCGGCTCCTGCAAAGAAACGGTGCCTGCTTCGTGCCGGGTGTGGCGCAGCTGCATCCGCAGCTCGTTTTCAATGCAGCGACTGGCGTAACTGGCAAAGCGGGTGGTGCGGGTGCAGTCATAGGTATCTACTGCTTTGATCAGGCCGATGGTGCCGATGCTGATAAAATCATCCTGCCCGCCGGAAACGGTATAATACTTTTTTACAATGTGTGCCACCAGCCGCAGGTTGTGGCAGATCAGCGTTTCGCGCGCGGCGGCATCCCCGGCGCGCATGGCGGCGAAGGCGGCTTGTTCCTCCTTGGCGGAAAGCGGCTTGGGAAAGCTGCCGGTTTCCAGCCGGAGGGCTAGGTAGAGCAGATGCGAAGCAGCCGATTGCAAAAAAAGCCATAAAATCCCGATCATATGAGTTCACCCCTGCACCATGGGTATGCGGGCGGCGGGAAAAAGATGACGCGGGATTTTGGGGGCGGGAGAAATGTGGTAATATTAAGGCAACACCGCACAATTCCCGCCTTGCGGCTTAAGCACCGCTCCGACGGCTGCGGCACGGCATCTGCGTTGCCAAAATGCTCGATAATGTCGGGTTGCGGTACCCGCATCGTGCTTCGGGGGCAAAAGCCCCTCGCACTCTGCGACCGCTGCCCCTGCTTCGGTTCGCTGTTTCCGCCACTGGCGGCGCTCACCTTTGCAGCATCCAGTATTATCTGCGCTTTTGGCCTAGCAGCTGCCGCACCTCGCTCGCCGTATCGGCACTTAGAATTATGCGGTATTGTCTTAAGATGATAAGTAATGATGGGGCGAGGGGGCTTGACACAATGTGCGCCCCCACGGCAAAAATTATATTGCGCATGATGACATCCCACCGGAGGTACAGGCGGCATTTGAACGGCTGCAAGCGGTTTATGGCACCCAGACCCGCGCGGCCAACCCGCTGTATGCCAGCAAATAACCGTTGAACATTCTTGCTAATTGTTGTATAATATTGAACATTCTGGATTGAAACGTGCAACATATGGCACGGGCACAGAGGGAAAGGAAAACAGAATGGAAGTTACAACAAAAAAGCAGAACAGAAGAAAGATTGTCATTGGCGTGTTGATTGCCGTGGTGGTGCTGGTGGCGGCGGTCATTGCGTTTGCCAGCAGCTACCTGGTCAATTATGCCATTGGGCGCAGCGGGGACGGCGGTGACCGTGAGGTGGCGCTGGATGTGGAAGCCCCCACGGATGGCGTGGAACAGTTGATTGCCGAAAACCGCGCCGTACAAAAGCAGGCCAATGAGGAATTTTTGCAGCAGAATCCCGGCCAGACGGTGCAGATCACGGCAGCGGACGGCCTGCGGCTGAACGGCGTGTATTACCCCAATGCGGGCAGCCACCTGTGGGTGATTGCCCTGCACGGCTACCGCGGCAGCCATACCGGCGTGACCAACCTGGCCCAGCACTACCACGATGCAGGCTACCAGGTGCTGACCCCTGATCTGCGCGCCTGCGGCGACAGTGAGGGCGATTATGTCGGCATGGGCTGGCTGGACCGCAAGGATGTGCTGCAATGGATCGACTGGGTGCTGGCGCAGGACAGCGAAGCTGAAATTGTGCTGCACGGCGTTTCCATGGGTGCCGCCACCACCATGATGACAGCAGGGGAGGACACCCCGGAACAGGTAAAAGTGTTTGTGGAGGACTGCGGCTACACCAGCGTGTGGGATATTTTTTCCAGTGAGCTGAAACTGCGGTTCGGCCTGCCGGAGTTCCCAATTCTGTATACCGCCAGCGCCACGGCAAGAGCCAAAGCGGGCTATGGCTTTAAGGAAGCATCCGCCCTGCAGCAGGTGCAGAACTGTGAAAAGCCGATGCTGTTCATCCACGGCACCGCGGATGATTTTATCCCCTATGAGATGATGGGTACCCTGTATAACGCCAAACCCGGCACCAACAAGGCCACTCTGACCGCCGAGGGTGCAGGCCACGGCGAGGCGATGGATGTTCTGGGTGATACCTATTGGAATACCGTGTTTGACTTTGAAGGCCAGTACATGGCCGGCTGAGCGTTTGCCAAAACAAAGAATAACATAAGGCAATACCGCACAATTCCCGCCTTACGGCTTAAGCACCGCTCCGGCGGCTGCGGCACGGCATCTGCGTTGCCAAAATGCTCGATAA
>SAUS01000004.1 GCA_004000625.1 Candidatus Cibiobacter qucibialis
AGATAATACTGGATGTCTTATCGAGCATTTTGGCAACGCAGATGCCGTGCCGCAGCCGCCGAAGCGGTGCTTAAGCCGCTAGGCGGGAATTGTGCGGTGTTGCCCTGAATTATTCTTCTGTATGCGGATCCTGCGGCGGTACACCGTCCGTTTCCGGGGCGGCAAAACGCGGTTTGTCGGGCGGGTACTCGCCCTGCATGGCGGCTTCCATGCGGCTCAAGCGGGCTTCCAGTGCGCTGATGCGGTTGCTGAGCACATCGGGCAGCGCCTGCTGGTCCAGGTCGTCCGCCGGGCAGGATTGGCTGCCGCGCACGCGGACCACTTCGGCCGGAACACCGACCGCGGTGGTATTGGCCGGCAGATTTTTGAGCACCACACTGCCCGCGCCGACACGGACATTATCCCCGATATACACCGGGCCAAGCACCTTGGCACCGGCACCGATCAGCACGTTATTGCCCAATGTGGGGTGGCGCTTGCCGGAATCCTTGCCGGTGCCGCCCAGGGTAACGCCGTGGTAGATGGTGCAGTTATCACCGATTTCTGTCGTTTCGCCGAACACGATGCCCATACCGTGGTCAATGAACAGCCGGTTGCCGATCTTGGCACCGGGGTGGATCTCGATGCCGGTCAGGTGGCGGGCCAGCTGGCTGATGAGGCGCGCCAGGAAGAAACACTTGTGACAGTACAAAAAATGTGCAATTTTGTGCGTTACCAGTACATGGAAACCAGGGTACAAAATGATGACCTCCGCCACATTGCGTGCAGCAGGGTCCTTGTCCCGGATGTTTTTTGCGTCTGCCCAAAGTCCCATCCAACTTACCTCATTTCGTTTGTGTCCTATCCCGAATATCCAAGGAAAACACTAGGATATCCTGAATTTTAAATATAGCACAATTTGCAGTAAAACGCAAGAATCAGACGGCGCTTCCCTGCGGTTTCTCCACCGCCCGGCTTTTCCTTATGGCAACACCGCACAATTTCCACCTGACGGCTTAAGCACCGCTCCGGCGGCTGCGGCACGGCATCTGCGTTGCCAAAATGCTCGATAATGTCGGGTTGCGGTACCCGCATCGTGCTTCGGGGGCAAAAGCCCCTCGCACTCTGCGACCGCTGCCCCTGCTTCGGTTCGCTGTTTCCGCCACTGGCGGCGCTCACCTTTGCAGCATCCAGTATTATCTGCGCTTTTGGCTTAGCATCTGCCGTACCTCGCTCGCCGTATCGGCACTTAGAATTATGCGGTATTGCCTTATAAAATCTGCGCCCGGCAATGCATTTGCGCCGCAGTTATGCTACAATAGAACCAGAAAACCACACCGGGAGGGATACCAAAAATGACAGAAAAAACTCACGCAGTGCCAAACGGCATGATCCACTACTGGATGAATGATTTCCAACCGGGGCGGGCGGTGCTGGTGTTCCTGCCCGGCCTGACGGCGGATCACCGCCTGTTTGACAAACAGGTCGAAGCGTTTGAATCCACCTATAACCTGCTTGCCTGGGATGCCCCCGGCCACGGCAAATCCCGCCCCTTTGTGATGGACTTCACCCTGGCGCAAAAGGCCGCCTGGCTGCATGCCATCCTGCAGGCGGAGAGCATCACCGCACCGGTGCTGGTGGGACAGTCGGTCGGCGGGTATCTTTCACAGGCGTACATTCAGGCTTACCCCGGCGAGGTGCGCGGCTTTGTTTCTATTGACTCCGCCCCGCTCAAGCGCAAATACATGAGCGACAAAGAGTTCTGGATGCTGAACCATATGGCCCCCGTTTACAGCGCCATGCCCTGGAAAATGCTGCGCAATGCCGCTGCGCAGGGCATTGGCATTACCGAATATGCCCAACAGAACATGCGCGAGATGGTGGCCCAGTACAGCCGGGATGAGTTCTGCGGGCTGATGAAACACGGGTTCATCATGCTGGCCGGGGCCATTGGGGCAGACCTTGGGTACGATATCACCTGCCCCTGCATCCTGCTGTGCGGCGAGCACGACAAAACCGGCGCTACCAAGCGCTACAACCCGATGTGGGCTGCGGGCGAACATCTGCCGCTGACCTGGGTCAAGGATGCGGGGCACAATTCCAATGCCGATAATCCGGCCTTTGTGAACGCAGAAATCGAGAAGTTTGTAGCCGGGCTTCCGGGGTTAAGGACCGGACTGCAAGGGAGACTGACACCATGAAAATCGAACAGCAGGCGCAGACTCGGGCTTTCCTGATTCAATCATTCGGCAGCGTCAGGGGGGGAACGTACACAGCACTGCGGTCGGGGCTGCTTTGATGTCACGATTCAAAAATGCCTTTGGCACACCGCCTGCTCCAAACACGGCTGCCCGTGGCTGTGCCGCCTGTTTTGCGATGCTGACAACATACGGCAGGCTGAACAAAATCGGCTTTACATTTACAAAAAAACTAAGGCAATACCGCACAATTCCCGCCTTACGGCTTAAGCACCGCTCCGGCGGCTGCGGCACGGCATCTGCGTTGCCAAAATGCTCGATAAGACATCCAGTATTATCTGCGCTTTTGGCTTAGCATCTGCCGCACCTCGCTCGCCGTATCGGCACTTAGAATTATGCGGTATTGCCCTAAGTACCGGCGGCGACTGCTGCGGTTTCCATTTTTTCAAAAAGCAATCCACAGAAAATCGTTGATCCTATGTATCAAATAGTAAGGAGCGAGCCGAATGAAAAAGCGATACGGCATCTTGATACTTGGCACTTTTGCCTGTGCCGCATGTTTCCTGTTATCCGCCTGCGCAGGGCCAGCTGCGGAACAGTCATCCATTCAGCCACCCTATGACGGGCAGACCCAGGATGCCGATGTCTTTATCGACATGCCGAACCTGCGCCAGTATGGCGGCTACACCTGCGGGACCACCTGCGTGCAGATGGTGATGAACTGGCTGGACCCATACCAGGCCGATTGGAACCTTGCCGCCTATGAGGAAGAACTTGGCACCAACGAGGAAGCCGGAACCCCGCCAGGCAGCATTGTCAGCTTTTTTGAGAAAAACGGCGTAACCGTCACGGCAAAGGAGAACCGAACCACGCCAGAACTGGCTTCGGCTCTGTACCAGGGGCACCCTGTGCTGCTCTGCATTCAGGCATGGGCCGCGGCAGAGGATGGCTACAACACCCAAAATTCCGATGATGCGGACACCTATTTGGCCGAGGGGCACTGGGTCATCTGTGTCGGCTACCAGAAGCAGGAGCCGGGTTATGTATTTTACTTTAACGATCCGGCGTGCGTTGGCTATTGCATGATGAGTGAGCAGGATTTGAACAACCGCTGGATTGATATGGATACTGAGGGAAATGTTTACGACCACTACGGCATTGAAATCACTGCGGACGGAACGAGTTATAACCCCGATGGGGTGTTTTATCTGGAATAGGAGGTATTTTCAATATGAAACCATCATCTAAAGCAGTCATGATTGGATGTATCAGCTTTTTTGTTTTCTTATATGGAAATCTTCTATTCGGTGGACTTGTTGGGTCACTGATTCCTGGTGGAGATGACTTTATAAACTCTTATTTTTACCCACTTTATACAGCAGTCACACTGTTAATCTCTCTCATTATTTCCTGCACATACTTGATTCTCAAAAAAATCAATCTGCTTTTAGACAAAATGGAAGAAAAATAAACTTGTGTTTCGAAAATCGGAATTTATGGAGGCAAACATGCAAGGTGAAAGAAAAACGTTGACACAACTATCTGTGCCAATATGTCTGGAAACTTTATTTTATATGCTTTCAGGTATGGTTGATACACTGATGTTATCATCAGTAAGCGACCAGGCTGTTGGGGCTGTCGGAACAGCAAATACATATATAGGTGTTTTTATCATTATGTTCGGGGTAATATCATCTGGTATGGTAGCGGTGATGTCACAGAATATCGGGGCTGGAAGACCTGGAATTGCATATCAGGCGAGACAGCTTGGACTTGTATTTAATGCACTGACAGGTATCTTGATATCTGTTGTTCTTGCTGTCTTTTCAGGAGGGATACTGAGGGCAGTGAGTATTGCTCCTGCTTTGCTTGAATCAGCTGAAACATATCTTAAAATTGTTGGAGGCGCAAGCTTTATAAATGCGCTTATTCCTATTTTTTCCAGCTATTTAAGAGTATTTGGATATACAAAACATTCCTTGATAGGGACAGTTGTCGGTAATGTAATTAATATTATACTGAATTCAGTATTCCTGTTTGTGTTTCACTGGGGAGTCATGGGAGTTGCTACTGCAACAGTTATTTCAAAAGCTGTGAATCTTATTATTGTAGCGGCAATGGGGGCTGTACTTATAAAAGCAAAGCAGAGCCCTGAACGTGAACAACCACGAAGGATACTTGCACAGATTGTTAAGATTGGGTTTCCTTCTGCATTTGAGACAGCACTTTATAATGTAGCAATGACATTTATAGTGCGTTTTATGAACCAGATGGATACGGATGGAATGAATGTTACAGCTCGTTCGTATGCTATGCAGATAGCCAATTTTTCATATTGTGTGGGAGCTGCGCTTGCACAGGCAAATGCCATTATGACGGGCTGGAGAATCGGAGCAAAGAAGTATGAGGAATGTGACAGGGGTACGCGAAAAGCTGTGATATATGGTCTTGTAACAGCAACGTGCTTTTCTGTGACATTTGCAATGACCGGACGTTTTATCGTTCATATATTTACGGATGATACACAGATGATTGAGCTTGTAGTAAAATTGTTGATAGTAGATATATTCCTTGAATTTGGAAGAGTGACAAATCTTGTATATGGACAGGCATTAAAAACAAGTGGAGATGCTATTTTTCCAGTTATAATTGGTGCAATATTTATGTATCTGTTTGCAGTTGGTGGAACATATTTTCTTGGAATACACATGGGACTTCTGGCGGTAGGAGCATATATTGCCATGGCGGGTGATGAGTGCGCTAGAGCAATTGGAATGGTGCTTAGATGGAAGAGTGGAAAATGGAAAAGTAAGAGCCTGATAGAATTGTAGATTTGATGTTAAATTCAAGAATACATGATATGGCAAAAGAACTTGGGAAAACATGTATTTACAACTTCCAGTTTGCAGAGGTAATCATATCTTGAAAAAATATCAATGTCCTTGTTGTGGATATTTCACCTATAACGTTTCACCAGGCGAAGACTGCGGGTATATTTGCCCTGTCTGTTTTTGGGAGAATGACCCATTCATTGCTTCTAATGATGAACCCAGCGACTCTAACCATGGAATAACACTGAATGAAGCAAAATTCAACTATTTACGATTCGGTGCCTGCGAAGAAGGCATGCTGCGTTATGTCCGTCCACCCCAAAATGATGAAAAGAGCGCTTTGAGATGAGAACATAAAACCTGCCCATATCAAACGTACTGCCATATCATAACTTTTTTACCACAATCAAATTTAGGAGGTTCCCAATGGAAGACAAAATCAAAGGTATCGCATTGCTATTGTTCGGCATTCTGCTCAGCTGCGCGCAGGATGGACTGAATGATACGATTTTTGCCAGCATGTCAGATATTCCGTTTGCATTTGTCGGACTGTTCGTTGGCATCGCTGGGCTCTACCTTGTGTTTGGCAAATCAAAGGACAAATAACTGCCATTTTGTCCCCGGCCAGCCTGCTGCTTGCAGTTTGGCCTGTTCGTGTTATAATAGCTGTATACAAATTTGTCTGCCGTACCGGCAGCTGAATCAGGAGGATAACCCATGCTAGATTCCCGCTGGGCGTCGATTGACGCATTTGCAGAAAATAACCGTGATAACATTCTACGTGATATTACCCGCCTTGTGGCTGTGCCGAGCGTTGAGGGCACGCCGGAGCCGGGCGCACCATTTGGCAAAGGCCCCAAGGCTGCGCTGGACAAAGCCCTGGAAATTGCCGCAGAGCTTGGCCTAGACACCCACAACGCCGAAGGTTACATCGGCTGGGCGCAGACCGGCCCCATTGCAGACGGCCAGAAGTATCTGGCTACCATCACCCACACCGACGTTGTGCCCGAGGGCAACGGCTGGGATGCTGACCCCTACACCGTGCGCGTGCGGGATGGCTGGCTGCTGGGCCGCGGCGTGGCCGACGACAAAGGCCCCAGCATTTTGTGCCTGTATGCCCTGAAATACCTGAAAGACAACGGCGTTACCCTCAAGTACCCCGTGCGAGCCCTGCTGGGTGCCAACGAGGAAACCAACATGCACGACGTAGACTATTTTGCCGCCCACTTTGAGCAGCCCGCTTTCTGCTTTACCCCGGACGCCGAGTTCCCGGTATGCAACGGCGAAAAAGGCGGTTTTGGCGGCGAGCTGGTCAGCCCCGTGCTGGAAAACGGTGTAATCGTTGATTTTGTGGGCGGCGTTGCCCACAACGCTGTGCCCGACCGCGCAGCCTGCACCGTCCGCCTGCCGGAAAGCGCCCTGAAACAGACCGAGGGCGTGACCTTTGAAGCTGGTGAGAACGGCACCACCATCATCCGCGGCTGGGGCAAAAGCGGCCACGCCGCCATGCCGCAAGGCACCGTAAACGCCATTGGGCTGATCGTTACCTGCCTGCTGGAAAGCAAGGTCTGCTCCCCGGCCGAGACCACTTATCTGCAGGTGCTGCACACCCTGCACGCCACCACGGACGGCAGCGCCTTGGGCATTGCCGCCAGCGACGATGTGTTTGACCCGCTGACCATCATTGGCGGCACCATCGAGATGAAGGATGGCCGTCTGCGCCAGAGCTTTGACTGCCGCTACCCGACTTCCACCACCGCGGAGCACCTGACCGAAATGATGACCCAGGTGTGTGGTACCGCTGCCACGCTGGAGAATGTATCTTCCCGCGTGCCGTTCTACATTGCAGCGGACAGCCCGGCCATCCAAACGCTGATCACCACCTACAACGATGTGACCGGCGAAAACAAAAAGCCCTTTACCATGGGCGGCGGTACCTATGCGCGTCACTTTCCGTATGCCGTCAGCTTTGGCCCGGAGCATACCGACATTGAGCTGCCGGAATTCGCCGGTCCCATGCACGGTGCCAACGAGGGCACCCCGTTTGAAAAGCTGATTGAATCGTTGAAGATTTACATTCTGGCGTTGCTGCGTCTGCAGGAGATTGAGCTGTAATTTGGGGTTGTGCGCTTTCCGGGCGTCGTTTTGCGTTTGTTTTAGGCGTTGCGCTTGCCGCACATTTTTAAATACCATCAAACCTAAAATTTTCTGAGCGGCGCTTCTGTGCTGCGGTCCACCACAATTATTCTTTATTATTTATTCTTTATTCATTAAGAATCCCTCCGCCCCATCTCCAATTCCTGCTTCTCATTCCTAATTTCTAATTCAAAAAAAGCGCCCGATACAGAAAATCTGCATCGGGCGCTTTTTCAATCGCTAATTAAGTTATTGCTGTTGACTCAGGCGTTTACCTGGGAAGCTGCAACAGCGCAGGCAACGGTCATACCAACCATCGGGTTGTTGCCGGCACCGATCAGGCCCATCATCTCAACGTGAGCGGGCACAGAGGAGGAACCAGCAAACTGGGCATCGCCGTGCATACGGCCCATGGAGTCGGTCAAGCCGTAAGAAGCCGGGCCAGCTGCCACGTTATCCGGGTGCAGGGTACGGCCCGTGCCGCCGCCGGAAGCAACGGAGAAGTACTTCTTGCCGTTTTCCAGTGCCCACTTCTTGTAGGTGCCTGCAACCAGGTGCTGGAAACGGGTCGGGTTGGTGGAGTTACCGGTGATGGAAACTTCAACACCCTCAGCCTTCATGATAGCAACGCCTTCCAGAACGTCGTTAGCGCCGTAGCACTTAACAGCAGCGCGCTCGCCGTCAGAGTACGGGATGGTCTCAACAACCTTCAGTTCGCCGGTCTTGAAGTCGTAATCGGTCTTGACATAGGTGAAACCGTTGATACGGCTGATGATCTGGGCAGCATCCTTGCCCAGGCCGTTCAGGATAACACGCAGGGGTTCCTTGCGGACCTTGTTGGCGGTACGGGCAATGCCGATTGCGCCTTCAGCAGCAGCAAAGGATTCGTGGCCAGCCAGGAAAGCGAAGCAATGGGTGTCCTCATGCAGCAGCATGGCACCCAGGTTGCCGTGGCCCAGGCCAACCTTACGCTGTTCAGCAACAGAGCCGGGGATGGTGAAAGCTTCCAGGCCTTCGCCGATGGCAGCAGCGCAGTCAGCAGCGCTCTTCAGGCCGCGCTTGACAGCAATGGCAGTGCCCAGGGTGTAAGCCCAGACGGCGTTATCGAAGCAGATGGGCTGGATGCCGCGGATGATCTTATCGCAGTCGATGCCCTTGGCCAGCAGCATCTCGTTGCAGGCGTCGAGGCTCTCCAGACCGTTGGCCTTCAGGCAGGCCTCGATCTTGGGCATACGGCGATTCTGGGATTCAAAAGTTGCCATAATCTATGTTCCTCCCTCTCTTATTCTTCACGCGGGTCGATGTACTTGACAGCGCCCTGCTCAGCAGAGAAGCGGCCGTAAGTGCCGATGTTCTTCTCGTAAGCTTCCTTCGGGTCCATGCCATGGCGGATTGCTTCCAGCATTTTGCCCAGACGGACGAACTGATAGCCGATGACCTGGTTGTCTTTATCCAGAGCGGTCTTGAGGATGTAGCCCTCGGTCAGTTCCAGGTAGCGAACGCCCTTGGCCTTGGTGGAGAAGATGGTACCGGTCATGGAACGCAGGCCCTTGCCCAGGTCATCCAGACCAGCGCCGACAGGCAGGCCGTTCTCAGAGAAAGCGGTCTGGCTGCGGCCGTAAACGATCTGCAGGAACAGCTCACGCATTGCAACGTTGATAGCGTCGCAGACGAGGTCGGTGTTCAGTGCTTCCAGGATGGTCTTGCCGGGCAGGATCTCGCCAGCCATAGCAGCAGAATGGGTCATGCCGGAGCAGCCGATGGTTTCAACCAAAGCTTCCTCAATGATGCCGTTCTTGATGTTCAGGCTCAGCTTGCAGGTACCCTGCTGGGGTGCGCACCAGCCCACACCGTGGGTATAGCCGCTGATGTCCTCAATTTTATAGGCCTTGACCCATTCGCCCTCTTCAGGGATGGGAGCGGGACCATGCTTCGGACCCTTCGTGATCGGGCACATATTGTTGACCTGTGCGGAGTATTCGATCATAATATTCTCTCCTTTGCATTATTGTCGGAAGCCGGTGCCATTTGCACCGCACAAACATCAGCAAGCCTGCGCGGGGGCTGTGCGTTCCGGCCGTCCATTGTCAAGCTTTTCACAGCTAATTTTATTATACGAGGGTAGCGGCCTTTTTTCAAGATGTTAGTCTTTTCTAACCGTCTGTTTTTGATAAATTTTTCTTGCCATTTTCTGCATATTCAGCAAAACGCCGCCCCGTTTTGCCTGCGGGGCGGCGTTTTCACCAGTCAAAAGAATTCTAAAATCTATTCCAATCGGCAGATTGGAAACGAAAGCGGGGTGCAGGAGCGCAGCACAGCCACAGTGCCCCCCTCCTTTGCTTTATCCCATCAGAAAGCCGAACAGCAGCGGCGCAATGCCGCTTGCCGCTGCCATGCACAACACAGCAGCCAGCACGGTTTTGGCAAAATACCAGGCGTTCTTAGACGGCAGCGGTTCCGGCTTTTGCTGCTTTTTGCCGCGGGGCGCGGGGGCGGCGGGCTGCGGCAGCTCCGGGGCCGTCAGGGCCGCCAGCGCACCGAACAGCAGCATAACCAGCGGAAACACCATGGATACCCGGATGGATACCACCGCCTGTGCCAGATAGCTGCACAGCGCCAGCATGACTGGGGCCACGCCGGGAGTGTTCCAGCTCCGTTCCCCGCGCCGCAGGTGGGCCGCCACCAGCAGCAGCCAGGCGGCCAAGCCAAGAATGCCGGTCGTCAGCAGCTGTTCCAGATATTCGTTATGCGCGGCATAGAACGTCGCCATGCGGGCTGTCATGGCGTCGCCTGCCCAGGCGGCCACGGCGGTATGCATCATGCCGGGGCCAATGCCCACAATCTTGCGCAGCAGGCTGCCGTCCGCCCAGGTGCCAAACGCAGCGCGCCAGGCCACGCCGCGGTAGGTACCCCAGTCATCGTTGAACACCAGCAGGTTATGCAGGCTTTCCGGCAGGGGCAGGTTTGGCATTGCATTGGCCAGCACAAAGGCCAACGCCCCCACCGCCAGCACAGCAATGGTGATGACCCGCCCCGGCAGGTACAATGGGGCCTGCGCTGCAATGCCTTTGCGGGCCAGCACAAACAGCACCAGCCACAGCAGCAGGCTTGCCGCCATGCAGGGCAGTGCCACCTGCCACGCGCCCAATTTGGCCAGCAGGGCGGTGCCGCCCTGGGTGTAAACGCTGGCACGCATGTAATGCATCCAGGCAGCCCAGCCGAAGAACGCCGCACTGATGAGCGCCGCACGGCGCAGGTGGCGGGTGGTAAAGTTTTTATGGCAGACCAGCACCATCACCGCCGCGCCGATGCCCAGGGCAAGCGCCTCTGAATCCACAACCGCCAGCGCCAATGCGCCAAACGCTGCCGGAATGCCGGTCCAGACAGCGGTTCTGGTATCTTTGGCGTTCAGGAACTGGTAAAACACAATGGGCAGCGCTACCGAGAAAAAGCAGCCGTTAAAGTCCTTCTGCCCCAGGGTTGAGAAAAACTGTGCACGCTCCACCACGGCGGTGTCTGCATACGCGCCGATAAGGTCAATGTTAAAGATGTTGAGCACATACAAAACTGCCACAATGCTTGTGGTAATGCCCAGCACCCAGAAAACAAAATCCAGGTTTTCAAGGTCCAGGTAGCTGCGCACAGCCCAGTACCCGGCGGCGGTAAACAGCACCAGCATCAGCCCGCCGTAATAGCCCCCCAGCCCCCAGGTGGACGCCGTGGGCGAAAGCGATGTAAAGGTGGAAATCAGGCTAGTGCCTGCAAAGGCCAGCACACCCCACAGGGTTACATCTCGTCCGGCGTTGGCGTTGCGCGGGCGGGGCGCACGGGCCCCAATGGCCGTACAGGCCACCAGCCAGAGCAGGAACAAGAGAAACAGGGTAAAACAGCCGGTGAACTTGGTCACACCAAGGTTGGAAAATTTATCAATGTACAGCGGGTACACGCACAGCACCGCGCACAAAAAAGCGGTTGCCGAGCTGCCCGCCAAGCGGTTGATCGCTTGCTGTTGGTCAGAACGCATGGTTCAAATTACCTCCGGGTCTTTTTCCCGCAGGCTTTGCGGCGTGCGGGTAACTGTATTGTATTATTTTACCCGTTCCCCTGCTGCTTTTCAACCGTTGCTACAGGTTTTACAAATAGGAAACATATCCCCCCCGCCACGGCGCTGGCTACCGCCAGCATATGCCGGGCAGGCAGATCCAGCAGCTGGCTGCCCGCATAACTCAGCAGGCTGCCGGCGCTCATGCCAAGGGCGATCAAGCCATAGTTGACCCCCGCATGGGCAAGGCCGAACAGGTCCGTATTTAAGGCGGGCTGCACCGCCGCGCCGCCGGAGTAAAAGCAGGTCAGCACACAGTAAGCCGCCAGCACCCACCACCCCTGCGCAAAGGCAAACCCGATGCTGCCCGCCGCCAGGGCCGCATACACCCCGTACAAAACTGGTTTGCGACCCCAGTGGTCACTGGCAGCGGGGCAAAGCAACCGCCCTGCTGCGCTGGCCGCACTGCCCACTGCCACGCACAAGGGCACCCACTGCTCCGGCAGGCCACGGTCCGCTGCAATGGTCAGAATCTCCGGGCTGAACAGCAGCATGGGCGGGGCTGCCAGCGCCACCCCCGCAACACACAGGCGGTACTGCGTGGTGCGCACCATCTGGTGGGGCGGCAGGTCGTTTGCCGCTTTTGCGTTTGGCTGGCCGGCGGGCTGGGGTGGATTTTGCAGCACGGCGGCGGATGTCCCGCACACCGCCAGCACCACCACACCGAGCGCGGCAAAACAGACACGCATCCCCCAGCGGTTTTCCACAAAACCCACAAAAACGGTTAAAAACGCACCGGAAAGCCCCATAGCCGCACCGCTGACCCCCGTTGCCAGCCCTTTGCGGCTGGCATACCACTTTTGGGCGCAGGCCAGCACCGCCGGGGCCAAAAAGGCGCTGCCTACCCCCGCCGGGATGCTGTACACCAAAAAGAACAACGCCGCATTGCCCTGCGGCACCAGCGCTGCCCCCATGCTGCCGCCGCCCAGCAGCGCGGTACCCCACAGGGCCGCATAGCGCGGGCCGTGCTGATCCTGCACAAAACCGCCGATGGCGCAGCCGATGCCATACCCTGCCACCAGAATGGCAAAGCTGAGCATGGCCTGCCCGCGGGAAAAGCCGTACTGCGCCATGACCGGCTTTTGGAACACGCCCCACGCCGCCGGAATGCCGGTCAGCAGCTGCACGGCCGCACCGGCGGCCAGAATTTTGGGGTTGCCGTTTTGTTTTGGCATGGTGTTCTTCCTCCTTGTCCTTCCAGTTCCACACAGTTTGATACAGCTTCAGTATGCCCCGTTTTTGTTGACAAAAAACGCCGGGACAGATATGATAAAGAGGTATATCTTTTGATTTTTCCGCGGGCCGCTGCCCGCGCAGATAATAGGGAGGAACAACCATGAAAACACAGCCGTTGAAGGGCATGCGCGACCTTTTGCCGCGCGAGCAGGCATTGCGTGATTACATTCAGGGCCAGATTTTGGATACTTACCGCGCCGCCGGGTTCCAGCGTATTTCCACCCCCATCCTGGAGGATATGGAAAACCTGGACAAATCCGATGGCGGCGACAACCTGAACCTGATCTTCAAGGTTCTCAAGCGCGGCGAAAAGCTGGCCGCTGCCCTGCGCTCCGGCGATGAAAAGCAGCTTTCCGATATGGGCCTGCGCTATGACCTGACCCTGCCGCTTTCCCGTTACTACGCTGCCAACCGCAACGAGCTGCCCAACCCCTTCAAGGTGATCCAGACCGACCGCGTTTACCGTGCCGAGCGCCCGCAGAAGGGCCGCCTGCGCGAGTTTGTGCAGTGTGATATCGACATTCTGGGCGATTCTTCCCCCAATGCCGAGGTGGAGCTGATCGATGTGACCACTCGCGCTCTGCTGCGCATCGGTTTCAAAGATTTCACTGTCAACATCAACGACCGCCGCATCCTGCGCGCCATGCTGGAAAAGATGGGCTTTGCCGCTGACCAGCTGGATTCCGTCTGCATCAGCTTTGACAAGCTGGATAAGATCGGTGCAGACGGCGTAAAGAAAGAGCTGCTGGAAAAAGAGTTTGACGCCGCCGCTGTGGAAGCGCTGGATGAGTTCCTGTGCGCCGGGGATTTCAGCCTGGACGCCGTGACCGCCCGCGTTGGGGACGAAACCCTGACCGCCGACCTGCGCTATGTCATCGCCACCGCCGAAAAGATTGCCAACGGCCGTTACGGCATTGCCTATGCCCCCAGCCTGGTGCGCGGCCAGGGATACTATACCGGCATGGTGTTTGAAGTGACCTGCCCGCAGTTCAGCGGCGCTGTTGCAGGCGGCGGCCGCTACGACAATATGGTTGGCAAGTTCATTGGCCAGCAGGTGCCCGCCGTTGGCTTCTCCATCGGGTTCGAGCGCGTCTGCGGCATTCTGCTGGAGCAGGATTACCAGATCCCCGGTGCCAAGCAGAAGCTGGCTCTGCTGTATCTGAAGGATGCCGATTTCGCCGCCGTGCTGGCCAAGGCCGATGCCTTGCGCACAGCCTATGATGTGACGGTTCTGCCCCAGGCCAAAAAACTGGGCAAGCAATTCGGCACATTGGAAGCCGCTGGTTACAACGCTGTTGCCTTTGCGGACAACGATGATATCAAGGTTCTTGGTCAAAAAGCCGAATAATTAGAATTATTTTTGTGGGGTGTGCCGGTTTTGCGGCGCACCCCGCTTTTTTTGACATCAAGCTGTAACATTCCGGTGCCACTTCCGTGTTATACTGGTAAAGGAAGCAGATATTGCTTTTGGCTTACCCCTTACCACACAACACAATAAGGAGAGTGCCCTATGAAACATACAACACTATCCCGCTTTGCCAGCCTTGCCGCATCCGCCGCGCTGGCGCTCAGCCTTGCTGCCTGCGGTTCCACCAGCCGCAGCACCTACTCCGCCGCTCCTTCTAACGATACCGCCGCCTTTAGCAGCCAGGATGCCGGAGACTATGAATCTTACAGCGCCGAAAGCGCCGCAGCCGGGGAAGGCAGCAGTTTTTCTTCAGACGATCTGACCAGCTCGATGCTGGATCCTTCCACGGTGGAAAGCAGCCGCAAGATCGTGTATAACGCCAGCGTGCGGATGGAAACCACCGACTATGATACCACCCGCGCCGCCTTGCAGGAGGCCGTAACCGCCGCGAACGGCTACCTGGAAAGCACTGACCAGGGCGGCAGCAAGGATTCCGGCAGCCGCTATACTTATTACACCGCGCGCATCCCCGCCGAAAACTACCGCAGCTTTTTGACCGCCGCCGGGGAAGCCGGGAACGTGACCTCGCTGAACGAGAGTGCGCAGGACATTACCGCTGAGTATGTAGATGTGGAAGCCCGCCTGAAAGCCCTGAACGACCAGCGTGACCGGCTGAACGCCCTGGCCGACAAAGCTGAAACCACCGCCGACCTGCTGGAAATTGAAAGCCAGCTTTCGGATGTGCAGTATCAGCTGGAAAGCTACACCGGCCAGATGCGGCTGATGGATAACCAGGTGCGCTATTCCACCGTGGATATTTCCCTGCAGGAAGTGCGGGTACTGACCCCCACCGCCACCACCTTTGGCGAAAAGTTTGTGGAAGCCGTTACCAGCGGCTGGCGCGGCTTTGTGGATGGGGCCGAAGATCTCATCCTGGTGGTGGTTTACCTGTGGCCGGTGGTACTGATCGTGCTTGCCATCCTGCTGGTGGCACGGCCCGCCCTCAAGCGCCGCAAGGCCCGCCGGGCGGAGAAAAAGCAGGCCAAGCTCGCTGCAAAGGCTGCCGCCCAGGCGCAGCCAACAGAACCCACTAAGCCGGATGACACCGCAAAATAAATTTGATTCTCTCTTTCCTGCTTATAGCAAAGCGGGCGCGCCGTTTATTTCATAACGGTGCGCCCGCTTTGTTTTATTTCTACCAGCTGTGCTTACAGGCCGTACAGCTCGGTATATTTGTTTTTCAGGTAGTTGGTGTAGTGGGCGGCATCAAATGCGCCGCCGCACAGGCTTTGCACCAGCCACTGCGGTTCCTTGGCGCGGCCATGCTGCCACACGCGGCTGCGCAGAGCGTCTTTCAGCGGCTGCATGTTGCCTTCGGCCCACTGGGCATCCAGGTCCATGGTTTTGCGCAGGTCATCCACCGCCTGTGCGCTGTAAGCACTGCCCAGCGCATAGCTGGGGAAGTAGCCCATATCACCCATTGCCCAGTGGATATCCTGCAAACAGCCGTGGGTATCGTCCGGCACATCCACGCCAAGGTATTCCTTATACTTGGCGTTCCAGGCGGCGGGCAGGTCGGCCACGGTCAGGGTGCCCTGCATCAGGGCTTTTTCCAGCTCATACCGCACCATAATGTGCAAAGAGTAGGTCAGCTCGTCCGCCTCGGTGCGGATCAGGCTCGGCTCGGCGCGGTTGACGGCGCGGTAGATCTCTTCCTCGGTCACGCCGTTCAGCTGCTGGGGGAACAGCTCCAGCAAAGTGGGATACAAATAGTGGATGAACGCGCGGCTGCGGCCCACATAGTTTTCAAACAGGCGGCTCTGGCTTTCGTGCAGGCCGGTGGTTGCGCCGCCCGCCAGGATGGTATAATCATACTTAGGGTCAACGTTCAGCTCATACAGGGCATGGCCGCCCTCGTGCGCCACGCTGTACAGGTTGGAGAACATATCCTGCGGCATATAATGGGTGGTAATGCGCACATCGCCGTGCCAGAAGCCGGAGGTAAAGGGGTGTTCCGTTTCGCCCAATACGCAGTGGTCCGGGTCCAGCCCCCACACTTCCATGATCTTTTTGGAAAGCTTGCGCTGCTGCTCAATGGGCCAATTCTGATACAAAAAGTCGGTGCGGATGGCGCTGCCGCGCTCTTTTATGGCAGCCAGCAGCGGCACAATGGTCTCGCGCAGGGCGGCAAAGAAAGTATCGCACTGGGCAATGGTCAGGCCGTGTTCATAGCGGTCCAGCCAGACTTCATACGGGTCGCGGTCAGGGGCAAAATAGTGGGCCTGCGCGCGCAGGGATTCCACAATTTTTTCCAGATACGGGGCAAAACTGGCAAAGTCATTGCCGCGCTTTGCCTTGCCCCATGCGGGCATGCTTTCCTGCGTCAGCTTGGTGAACGCGGCGTACTCTTCTGCCGGGATCTTGCCAATCTCGTCATAGCTGCGCTGCAACTCCCGCACTTCTGCCTTTTCCTGTTCGGTTTCGGCATCAGCGGCAGCGCGCTGCAGCAGGGCGGCGGTGTCAGCGCTGACCAGCTGGTCAAAGTAGGCGCGACTCAGCACCTCCATGGCTTCGGCGCGGCCCGCGCTGCTTTCCGGCGGGGCTACCGTCTCACTGTCATAATCGGCAACGGCCATTGCATACTGGTAGGCATACAGTCTTTTCTCCAGCTCGCGCAGAGCTTTGATGGAATCTTTCATTGGGCTCTCCTTTCCGCCGGGGCGGCGGTTTTTATTCATGGTTTATTATAGCACACCCGGCGGCTGTTCGGCCAGTTAGCAGCACAAAACCGAAAAACTTTGCCCTGCGGCACATTTTCCCCCAACTGCCCATTGTCAGGCGCGGGAGCGGGCCTGTATAATGGTTATAATGTTTTTTATTTTGCCCCTGAGCGTGGGGGATTCAGGAGAACGCCATGAAAAAACAAGCCTCAACCCTGCTGCCTGCACTGCTGGACCTGCTGCGGCAGTATCTGGCGCTGGATATGGCCGTATACGCCGGACATGCCACCTTGCTGCTGCTTACGGCATCGCTGCCGCTGCTGATGTGGGTGCTGGTCATCATCAACATGCTGCCGTTTTATTCGGTTTCGGACATTGCCGCGCTGGTTGCCCAGCTTTTGCCGGATATCCCGGCCATCCAGTCAATGGCGGTGGATGTGATTGCCAACCTGAATAATCAGTCCACCACCTTCATGGCTTCCTTTGCCGCCATCACCACGGTGATCTCCGCTTCCGGTGGGATGGCCGCGGTGCAAAAGGGGCTGCAAAAGCTGACCCCCGGTGCCCACAAAACAATGTTTGACCGTTTGTGGGCTGTGCTGTATACCTTTTTGTTTGAGGGCCTGATGTTGGTTGCCATAGTGGTGCAAAGCCTGAGCCCAATCCTGCGCGGGCTGGCCGGGCTGCTGCCGCTGCATACCCTGGTGGGCGGGCTGCTGCAGCGGCTGCACAGCCTGCTCAGCATCAGTGCTGTGCTTTCGTTGGCGCTTTCGCTGCTGACGGTAACACTGATCTACACCTATGTGCCCGGCGGCAAGCGCCGCATACGGGATCAGCTGCCGGGGGCCGCCGCTGTGGTAGCGGTGTGGACGCTGTTTTCCAAAATATTCTCGTTTTACATCGGGCATTTCTGGAAGTTATCGTACATTTACGGTTCTTTGGCTGCAATCGTGCTGATTACGCTTTGGCTGAATGTGAACATCAATGTGCTGTTTTTGGGTGCCGGGCTGAACGCAAAGATTCAGGGGATGGGGCAGGAGAAAAAGGGGAAAGTGGTTTGATGCGATAGTATGTGCTTTGTAGGCCGGAGATAGACCGTTTCCTACAGAACACTTGCAATGCATTGCCAACCAACAAACATTCTGTAGGGCGCGATGCCCTCATCGCGCCGGGGAGGAACCTTGGCGATTGCCACAAACCTGCAAAGAATTTGTAGGGGACGATGCTTGCATCGTCCCGCATGACAGGCTGTAATGGGGGTACGCAGCGAACCATTTATGTTTCTCTGCGGCGGGATGAGGGCATCCCGCCCTACAAATATGATTTATGTGCTGCATGCTCTGCAAAGGCGGCGGGCACACAATGTGCGCCCCTACGGTCCCTACAGAGCAAAAATATGTGCTCTTCCTTAATGAATCAAATCACAAATTGTGTCAACCAAATAAAAAACTCTGCTTAACACAAAACAGGGCGGTCGGGATTTTTCCCGGCCGCCCTGTTTTGTGTTTTTTACTATTTTAATTATTCAGCGGTCTTATACCCATCGGGGTTGTGGCTCTGCCAGTTCCAGCTGTCGCGGCACATTTCGTCAATGCCGTACTCAGCTTCCCAGCCCAGCTCACGCTTGGCCTTGTTGGGATCGCACCAGCACTCGGCAATATCGCCGGGGCGGCGCGGGTCAATGACATAGGGCAGCTCCTTGCCGCAGGCCTTGCTGAATGCATGAATCACATCCAGCACACTGTAGCCGTGGCCGGTGCCCAGGTTGCAGATGAACAGGCCGGGCTTTTCTTCCAGCTTTTTGATGGCTGCCACATGGCCGCGGGCCAGGTCCACAACGTGGATGTAGTCGCGCACGCCGGTGCCATCGGGGGTAGGGTAATCATTGCCGTACACATGCACTTTTTCCAGCTTGCCAACGGCAACTTTGGCGATGTAGGGCACCAGGTTGTTGGGGATGCCGTTCGGGTCCTCGCCGATCTTTCCGGAAGGATGTGCGCCGATGGGGTTGAAGTAACGCAGCAGAGCAACGTTCAGCTCCGGGTCTGCCTTGCAGCAGTCGGTCAGGATGCGCTCGGTAAACACCTTGGTAGTGCCATACGGGTTGGTGGTTGCACCAACAGGGAAATCCTCGCGGATGGGCACGCTGGCGGGGTCGCCGTAAACCGTTGCGGAGGAGGAGAAGATGATGTTATGGCAATCGTAACGGCGCATAACATCCAGGATGTTCAGGGTGCAGTTCAGGTTGTTGGAGTAATACTCGATGGGCTTGGAAACGCTTTCGCCCACGGCCTTGTAGGCGGCAAACTGGATCACACAGTCAATGCCGGGATTTTCCGCAAAGACCTTTTCAACTGCCGCATGGTCGGTCATGTCTGCTTCCACAAACTTGAAATCCTTACCGGTGATCTCGCGCACACGCTTCAGGGCTTCGGGGCAGGAGTTGTAATAGTTATCTGCCACCACAATATCGTAACCCGCATTGAGAAGCTCCACACAGGTATGGCTGCCGATGTAACCGGCGCCGCCGCTGACCAAAATAGACATACTGATCGCTCCTTTACACAATATGGAAAGTTGTTGCCGGGATTTTGTATCTTCAACAGGGCATCCGCAGGGTTTGCTTCGTTCCCTTGTTGATTTTATTCTAACGTCTTTATCACAATATGGAAATAGATGTTTCCATGTTTGATATGTAACTTTGTTGTTACCTTTACCGTTCGCACAGATGCAGCGGGTGCGGGGCGCGGCGGTAAGCGCCGGGCGTTTGGCCGGTCAGGGCGTGGAACCGCCTGCTGAACCACGCCAGGGAGCCATACCCCAGCATACGGGCCGTTTCGCCGGGGCCGTACCCCTGGGTCAGCAGCAGCGCTGCCTGTTCGGCTTTCATGCAGGAGAAATACTCCATCGGCCCCATGCGGGTGCGGGCGCGGAACGCCTGCTGCAATGCCACGCGGGAGCAGCCATTGGCATCGCACACCTGGTCCAGCGCCAGCGGCTTTTCAATGTTCTGCGCAAAGTACAGGCGCACGCTTTCCACAAGGGCTGCCTGCTCCTGCTCGGCGCGGGCACGGGGGCTTTGTTTGCGGGTGCGTTGCCTGCGGCGGGCCAACAGGTACAGCAGCTGTGCCAGATAGATGGTTTGCAGCTCTTTGCCGCCAAACGGGATTTCCGCGCGGCGGGCGGGCATCTGGCAGGCATCCTGCACCGGCTGGAACACCTCGCGCACCGTTTCTGCCAGCTGGCGCAGACAGCTTTTTTCGGCGTTGCCGAGCCGCATATGGCAGCTGCGGAAAGAATCCATCGCACTGCCGTCCGCGGTAAATTCCACGCGGAACACCTCCGGCGGAACTTCGCCCACTGCGCGCATGGCAAACAGCTCTGCGGGCTGGTGGAACAAAATCTGCCCGGCGCGCAGCAGCACCCGGTGGGTATCGCACAGCTCTTCCACCATACCGCTTTTTACATATACCAGCAGCCAGCCCTCACAGGTGCGCTCCGGCGTTTGCTGGCCAATGCGCCATTCGGATTCCGCCGCACTGGCAATCCCTGTTACCCGCAGCGGCCATTCATCCCCATACATGCCTTCATCTCCCCTGTTCAGGCTGCTTCATCGCTTGCGGTCCAGTTCTGGCCTGCGCCGTTGCTGAACACACCGGGCGGGTCCTGCGTTGCCGCCGGGAACTGCTCACTCCCGGGGAAGCTGTCCACCAGCCCCAGGCGGTAGGCCGTCAGCGGGCAGAGCGTTTTTTCGATATGCTCATAGCTGATGCCGTTATCGCTGTTGTAGGTGTAATACATAATAGCATCCGGCCAGGTGTTCAGCACATACTGCGCCAGCGGCTGGGTCACAAACGTATCCCGGCTGCCGACGTAAAGGTCTGCCGCACCAAACAGATGCAGGATCTCGTGGGCATACACGGTGGGGCTGTTGTAGGTTTTCTCCCCCGCATAGGAATCATAGAGATAAAGACAGCTGAATTCATTCAGGTAATTACCGCCATCCTCCAGATAATGCAAAATGGAGTAGGAAGCCCCCTCCACCGGCAGAAAGATCAGGTAGCCAATGCTTGCCGTGCCGTATTGCTGCTGGATGAATTCCACATCCACCTGTGCGGTCAGGGTGTCCACATCGTCATAGAACGTTGTGCCGGTGGTGGTATCCTCCGTCAGACCGGCTTTGTAGGCGGCAAAGGTGCTCAGATTGTTTTCGCCGGTATCGTAATAGATTTTCGGCTGGGCGTTATAGGTCTGCGCCTGCTGGGTGATCCAGTCCACCGCCACGGCAAGGTTCTGCCGCGTCTGGGCCAGGGCTTCCTCGGTCCAGGGGTTGGCGTCGTCCTGCAGATAAATGCTGTACAGCACGCTGGGCCATGTCAGCAGCCCGCAGCTGCCGTACACCTGCTGTAAATCTTGCTGTTGGGCAGGGGTCTGGGTGGGGGTTGGGCTGGGGGCCACGGTGGGCTGGGGGCTGGTTTCGATATGGGGGATCGTTGCCTGTGCGGGTGCGGCAGGCTGTGCCGCGCACCCGGCCAGCAGGCAGAGCCCCATGGCAAGGGCGGCAAGGTGGAGCAATACGCGCGGCTTTTTCATTCGCGCTTACTCCGGCAGCACCAGCTGCGGCTTGCCGTCAGCATCCGCTGCCAGGGGCACGGTCTGACCACCGGTCAGGCGGCCCGCCACAATGGCTTCGGCCACGGGGTCCTCCAGCGTTTTGCGGATGGTCTTGCGCAGTTCACGCGCACCAAAACGGGTGGATGTTTCGTTCACGATGGCTGCCAGTGCCTGCGGGGTATATTCCAGCTTCAGGCCGCGGGCTTCCAGGCCGGGCTTGTACTCGTCCAGCATCAGGGCAGCGATCTTTTCCAGGTCAGCCTGTTCCAGCGGGCGGAAGGTGATCACTTCATCCACACGGCCCAGGAACTCCGGCCGCAGGAACTCCTGCAGCGCTTTCATGCTCTTTTCGCGGCTGACCTGCTCTTCGGTGCGGCCAAAGCCAGTCAGGGCGGTGCGGTCCGAAGAACCGGCGTTGGAGGTCATGCAGATCACGGTATTGGAAAAATCCACCGTGCGGCCCTGTGCATCGTTGATCTTGCCCTCGTCCAGGATCTGCAGCAGGATGTTCATCACATCGGGGTGGGCCTTTTCGATTTCATCAAACAGAACCACGCTGTAAGGATGGCGGCGCACTTTTTCGGTCAGCTGGCCGGCTTCATCATAACCCACATAGCCCGGAGGGGAACCGATCAGGCGGGACACCGCGTACTTTTCCATATACTCACTCATGTCAATGGAGATCAGCGGGTCCACGGTATCAAACAGCTGATTGGCCAGCTGCTTGACCAGCTCGGTTTTGCCCACGCCGGTAGGGCCGACAAAGATAAAGCTTGCCGGGCGGTGGCGGCCAGACAGGTCTGCCCGCGCACGCTTAACGGCCAGCGCTACGCTGTGCACAGCTTCGTCCTGGCCGATGATATGCTCTTTCAGGGCATCTTCCAGCCCCATCAGGCGGCCATACTCGGTCTCTTTGATTTTAACCGCCGGAATGCCGGTCCACAGCTCCACAACCTGGGCCACATCGTCCGCCGTTACCTGGATATCGGCCACGCGCAGCTCCAGCGCGGGCAGCTTTTGGCGCAGCTGGGCCAGCTCGGTCTTGGTTTTGGCCAGTTCCTCGTAATCAATAGCGGCATCGCCCTGCTTTTCGGGGTCGGGGTTTTCCAGATCATGCTCTTTGGTTTCCAGCTCTGCCACCTGCTTTTGCAGGTTCAGGAACTCGGTAATTTCAGGGTGGCGCAGGTTGCAGCAGGCGCAGGATTCATCCAGCAGGTCAATAGCCTTATCCGGCAGGTAGCGGTCGGTGATATACCGTTCCGACAGGTGTACCACATCCGCCACGATGGAATCGGGCACACGCACGCAGTGGTACTTTTCGTAATAACCTTTTACGCCGCGGATAACCGCAATGGCATCATTGATGGAGGGTTCTTCCACCTTGACGGGCTGGAAGCGGCGCTCCAGCGCAGAATCTTTTTCAATAAACTTGCGGTACTCGGCAAAGGTCGTTGCGCCGATAACCTGGATCTGCCCGCGGGACAGGGCCGGTTTCATGATGTTGGCGGCGTTCATGGCGCCGTCCGAATCCCCGGCGCCGACAATGTTGTGGATCTCGTCAATGAACAAGATCACATTGCCGGCGGCCTTGATTTCAGAAAGCAGGCCCTTGACGCGCTGTTCAAACTGGCCGCGGAACTGGGTGCCTGCCACAAGGGCCGTCAGGTCCAGCAGGTAGATCTCTTTATCCTGTAAGCGGGCGGGCACTTTGCCTTCGGCAATGCGCTGGGCAATGCCCTCGGCAATGGCGGTTTTGCCAACGCCGGCTTCACCGATCAGGCAGGGGTTGTTTTTCTGGCGGCGGCACAGAATCTGCACCGTGCGGTATACCTCACGGTCACGGCCAATGATGGCATCCAGCTTGCCATCCTTGGCTTTCTGGGTCAGGTTTTCGCAGTAGGTGTCCAGGTATTTGCGCTGGCCGCGGCCACGCTGTTTTTTGGACTTTTCGCCCTTCTCCTCAGCCTTGGGGGTTCCGCCAAAGCCAAAGGGGAACACCGGCGAACCGCCGGGCACAAAATCATCCCCGGTATCGTCGGGGTTCTGCATATCGCCGTCCATCATGGGCATCATGGCGCCGCTTTCCTGCGCTTGCTGCATCAGGTCGGCCATGTGCTCTTCCATGCTGGCCAGCTGGTCATCGGTCATATTAAACCGCTTCATCAAATCATCCACAGGCTGAATATGCAGTTCCCGCGCGCAGGTCAGGCAGTAGCCTTCCTGCACCGGTTTGCCGTTTTCCAGCCGCTGTACAAACACAACCGCCTGTCTTTTTTTACAGCGGGTACATAACATATGGTTCACCTCTCTATGGGGTATTCGATTGGATCGGGAATGCCGAAACGCGCACATAACATGCGTTTTCAGAACTTTTCCCATGTACTATTATCCCCCACCCCACTGATATTTGCAAGAGGGGCGGGGGGAATGTTCAGATATTGTTAATCAATAGCGGGTCAAAAACGGGTTCAGGTTTGCCAAAAATCCATAGATCACGCTTCGGTTCAGGGTGGCTGTGGTCAAAAATTCCAGCTTGCCGCCGGTCAGGTTTGCCGCCACCCACAGCAGAATGGACCAGATCCAGCAGTTCAGCAAACCGCTGACAAAGCCGAACGCAAAGCCCAAAATGCGATTCAGTCCACCAATGAGCGGGATAGCGTTGATGCCGCGCAGCACCCGCCCCAGCATCCGGCAGAGCACCCGCACCACGATCCAGACCGACAAAAACACAGCGGCCTGAATAACCGGCAGAAACAGCGGTTCCAGCGCATTGACCACCTGCGGCACCGCATTGCTGGACGCCGCACTGACGGTATCGATCAGCTTTTGCTGGATCGACTGCGGCAGAAAGGTCAGCGCATGGATTGCCTGGGCCAGATCTCCGCCGGTCTTTTCCAGCGTGTCAGCCACAACATCGGTAACGTGGCTGGCAACATATTTATCATAAATGCCGCCGGCCCAAACGCGGGTGCCGTAAGTGCCGCCGATAATGCCCGCCACGGAGCCGATAAGGCTCACCAGTCCGGAGGCAAAACCGCGGCGGCGGCCGGTTTCGGCCGCGCCCAGCACCAGCAAAAGAAAAATCACATCATAAACAATGCCAATATACTGTGTCATAACTCTACCATACTTTCCCATGCCGCACAGCATCATTCGTGCGGCGCATTCAGAACCTCTACCGTGCCGGAAATAAATACCAGTGTTTCGCGGGCGTTGATGACCGCCTGCGGTGCCGCACCATAATTCCGGCTCCAATTATGGGTGCCGTCATAGCCATAGCTTTCCACGCCGGACGCTGTCAGCAGATAGACCGCCGTTGCGGTACTGCTGACGCTTTTGGCCTGCCCGGCGGCAACGCTCGCCAGCTGGTTGAGCGAATCATCCAGCGTGACCAAGGTATCGCCGCCGCGCACCGCCAGCAGCAGCGCCGTGCTGCGCCCGCTGATGGACACGCTTTGCAGGGTGGCCCCGCCATAATCATAGCGGGCACTCTCGGTGCCATCGCTCACGTTGATGATGGCGGCATAGGTATCAAAAACAGCCAGCACGCGGCTGCTGCCGATCCATTTCAGCTTCAGGATCACGCTGCCGGTATCCGCCACATAAAACGGCCCGGCAGTATCCGAATTGGTGTTCATTATGCGCACGGTAGTGCGCAGCTGGCCGTCCCTCGCGGCCACCGTTGCCGCGGCAAAGCGGTGGTTATCCGTGGCAAAAGACAATGCAATGGGGGTGCCGTCGGTGCTGGTCAGCTTCCAGGTAAAGGGGTCCCCGCTGAAAGAAGCATCGTACACCATCACTTCCGCCGCATAGCGGTCAGACTCCGTCACCACGGCCAGGGTGCCGTTCTGCGCCATTTCGCACAGCATAATGGCGTTATTAAAGCTTTTGGCGTACAGCTGGCGGGTGCGGCTCTGCACCGTCAGCTCCTTGCCTGCGCGGTTATACAGCACAAAGCGGGTGTTGCCCACGGCCAGCGCCGGGCGGGCATAGCCGGGCTGGATGGTGCGGATCTTTGCGCCGTAAGCGGAATAGACCGCCACATCCTCATTATCCATCTCCACAAAACCGCCCGCCAGGGGTTCCACCTGGGTCGGCGTGCGGATGCCGGTGTTGGCGGGCCAACCCGCCCCGGCGCGGTTGAGATACAGCGAGATAGAATCCGTCATATCCCCCAGCATGGCAATGGATGTACCCAGCAGGCCGCTGCCCACCGCCATAATGGCGGCAATAATCAGTACCACCAGAACAACGGCAATGCGCCTGCGGCGCTGGCGGCGGCGCAGAATAGGGCTGATGGGCCGCAGCGTTGCCGCCGGTGCCGCAGCTGCGCCCTGCTCTTTGGGCGGCAGGGTGCTGGGTGCGCTGCGCTCCGGCGCTGGGCGTTCCCGTTCCGGCTGCTGTTTGGAGGCAGGCGGCGGGGTTGGCGGGGCTTCGCCCCGTTCCCGCGCCAACATACGGCGGCGGCGTTCCAGCCGCTCTTTTTCTTCACGGTTCAAGGGCTTCGCCTCCTTCCCGTCTTGTTGTGTTACTCATTTAGTTGTTTCCGTCGTTCGGGCGCTCTAAATCCGGGTACTGCACATCCCACAAAAACAGCCCCCTGGCGGGCAGCGTGGGGCCGGCCTGGCCGCGGTTCCTGCTTTGCAGCAGAGCGGGCACAGCGGCCGGATTCATTTTGCCAAGGCCCGCCTGCAGCACCGTACCGGCCAGAATGCGCACCATGTTGTACAGGTAGCCGTCCGCTGTTACGGACAGGGTATACAGCTCGCCATCCTGCTGCACGGTGCAGGCGGTGATGGTGCGCACCGTATCGCCGTGGGCTGCGGCTGAAGAACCCGAAGCGCACAGCGCCAAAAAGTCATGCCTGCCAACAAAATGGGCAGCCGCCGCCTGCATGGCGGCAAGGTCCAGCGGGCCGTTGACCCGGTGGCAGGTCTCATAATCAAAGGGATCATCCACCGCGCTGCACCGCAGGCGGTAGTGGTAGGTTTTGGCGTGGGCGGCATAGCGGGCGTGGAAATCATCCGGCACCTGCTGCGCTGCCAGTGCCCGCACATCCATGGGCAGGCGGGCGTTCAACGCCAGCGGGATGCGCTGCACCGGGATGCGGCCATCATAATGGAAGTTCAGGGCAAACCGCCGGGCATGCACCCCGGCATCGGTGCGGGAACAGCCCTTTACATCGGGCCGGGTGCCGAACACGCTCTGCATAGCATCCTGCACCACCGCACACACCGTAACCCCATTGGGCTGCACCTGAAACCCCGAATAATTTGTGCCCTTGTAGGCAAGCCAGAGGAGAATATTCATGGGACACCTTTTGAGTTAGGAGGTAGGAGTGAGGAGTTAGGAGTTTTTGGTGTGCGCTGGCGCGCACATTTTGAATATCAGCTTTTACCCTATTCCAAAATTGCGGCGCAAGCCGCACCTTCAATTCCTAACTCCTACTTCCTACCTCCTACCTAATTTCAAATTCCCGCCATGAGCCAGCGGGTGGAGAGGATGACGGCGAGGCAGAGGGTGAGAACAACGGCGCATTTTACGTCCAGCGCGCCGAACTTGAGCACCTTCAGGCGGGTGCGGCCCTCGCCGCCGTGGTAGCAGCGGCATTCCATGGCCATGGCAAGCTCGTCCGCACGGCGGAACGCGCTGATGAACAGGGGGATCAACACCGGCACCAATGCCTTGATGCGGTCCATGAACTTGCCGTTATCCAGCATTGCGCCGCGGGCTTTCTGGGCGTTCATGATCTTTTCGGTCTCATCGATCAGCAGCGGGATAAACCGCAGGGCGATCGTCATCATCATGGCAAGCTCATGCACCGGCAGGTGCAGCTTGGCAAAGGGTTTCAGCAGCGCTTCAATGGCATCCGTCAGCACAATGGGGCTGGTGGTGTAGGTCAACAGGCTGGTGCCGGCGATCAATGCCACAATGCGCACCGCCATCAGCACCGCATAGCTCACCCCCTCGCGGTAGATGTGGATAAAGCCAAAGTGTACCAGCGGTTCGCCCTCGCCGGTGATGAAGAACAGGTTGAGTACCGCGGTGAACAGCACAATGGGAACGATCGGCTTTAAGCTCTTGACGATCAGCTTGATGGGAATCTGCGCCACTTTGTACAGCAGGGCCAGCAGCGCCAGCGAAAGCGCAATGCCCAGCGGGTTGGACGCCATAAACAGCACAATGATGTAGGCAATGGTGGCAATAATTTTTAAGCGCGGGTCGCAGCGGTGCACCACCGAGTTGCCGGGGAAGTGCTGGCCAATGGTAATATCACGCAGCATCAGTCAGCGCCCCCTTCCTGTACGGTTTTGTGGTTCTGCGGCAGCGGAACGGCTTTGTCCGGGTGTTTGGCGTTCCAGGCTTTCAGCACGGTTTTGACCGCATAGGGCACGGTGTACACATCCGTGTCGATCTCCATGCCCATTGCTTTCAGCATCAAAAACACCTGGGTGACCTGCGGAACGGAAAGCCCCAGTTCCAGCAGCTCCGGTGCGCGGGCAAAGACCTTTTCCACCGTGTCATACATGGCCACTTTCGCCTTGCTCATCACCAGTACGCGGTTGGCATAGCGGGCGATATCTTCCATTGAGTGGCTGACCAGAATGACCGTGATGCCGGTCTGCTCGTGGTAGTTGCGGATCTGGCTCAGGATGGTATCGCGGCCTTCGGGGTCAAGGCCTGCTGCGGGTTCGTCCAGCACCAGGATCTTGGGCTCCATGGCCATAACGCCCGCAATGGCAACGCGGCGCTTTTGCCCGCCGGAAAGTTCAAACGGGCTTTTTTGCAGCAGCGCTTCATCCAGGCCAACAAACTCTGCCGCGCGCTTGACGCGGCGGGTGATTTCTTCTTCATCCAAGCCCATGTTGCGCGGGCCATAGGCGATATCCTTCCAGCAGGTTTCTTCAAACAGCTGGTATTCCGGGTACTGCATGACCAGCCCCACAAGGAAGCGGAAATCCCGCAGGTTTTCGCCCTCCGCCCACATATCGCGGCCATCAATAATGATCTTGCCGCTGGTGGGGCGGTTCAGGCCGTTGAAATGGGCGATCAGCGTGGATTTGCCGGACCCGGTTGAGCCCATCACACCGACAAAATCACCTTTTTCAATCGAGAAGCTCACATCATCCAGCGCTGCGGTTTCGTCCGGCATACCGGCGTTATACACATAGCGCAGATGTTCCACTTTAATGATCTCTGACACGTTACATTCCTTCCCGCACGGTACCGCCCCGGTCCCTCTTTTGCCGGGTGCAGTCTGTGCCTTTTCTGGTTGGGGAAAATTGGTTATTTGGGTTTCCTCGCAGAAGCGGCGGGGGCGGGTGACCCCGCCCTACAGGGGTGTTGCCGCCCAAAAGGCACGGCATTTTATTTCAGCAGGTCAAAAATGGCCTTGGCGCATTCTTCGGGGGTAATGATGTTTTCCGGCATAGGCAGGCCGGCGGCGGCCAGTTCATCCCGCAGCTCGGTGGCCTGGGGTACATCCAGGTGGTAGCCATGCAGCCGCTTGGTCTGGCTGAACACCTGTTCGGGGGTGCCCTCCATCACAATGCGTCCGCGGCTCATGACCAATATGCGGTCGGCATGGGCGGCTTCCTCCATATAGTGGGTAATGGACACAATGGAAATGCCTGCATCCCGCAGGTTACGGATGGTTTTCATTACCTGGGCGCGGCCGCGGGGGTCCAGCATGGCAGTGGATTCATCCAGAATCAGGCAGTCCGGCCGCATGGCAATCACGCCCGCGATGGCAACGCGCTGCTTTTGACCGCCGGAAAGCTTGTGCGGCGCTTTATTGCGCTGTTCATAGATCCCCGCCAGCTTCATGGCGTCATCCACGCGGGTGCGCATTTCCCCGGTGGGCACGCCAAGGTTTTCCAGCGCAAAGGCAACGTCCTCTTCCACCACGGTGGCAACGATCTGGTTGTCCGGGTTCTGGAACACCATGCCCACTCTCTGGCGAATGTCGTACAGCTTTTCATCGGTGCGGGTGTCCATATCTTCCACCAGCACGGTGCCGCTTTCCGGCAGCAGAATGGCGTTAAAATGCTTGGCCAGGGTCGATTTACCGCAGCCGTTGGCACCCAGCACAGCCACAAACTCGCCGCGGTGTACTTCCATCGACACCCCGTCCACAGCAAAGTTTGGCTGCTCCGTATCATACCGGAACCGCACATCCTGCGCCTGTAAAATATCGTTTTCTTTCATGTGGTATCCCCTATTCTGAATAATAGTGTGATCCAAAATTTTTAGTTAGGAGGTAGGAGTGAGGAGTTAGGAGTTGAAAGGAGCTAAGGCAATACCGCATAATTCTAAGTGCCGATACGGCGAGCGAGGTGCGGCAGCTGCTAAGCCAAAAGCGCAGGTAATACTTTGTGTATTATCGAGCATTTTGGCAACGCAGATGCCGTGCCGCAGCCGCCGGAGCGGTGCTTAAGCCGTTAGGCGGGAATTGTGCGGTGTTGCCCTAAAGTTAATCCTGCAAGGTTAGCGGGCGCACAATGTGCGCCCCTACGGAGCATTGCAATTTTAATTGCTCATTCCTAATTCCTAATTAACTCCTAACTCCTACTTCCTAACTCCTAACTCTCATTCTTCCCACACTGCGGTAGCGCCGCAAGGCACTACGCCGCCGGTGGCGGTTACGGGCAGGCCGATCTCATCGCAGCTGGTGTGGCCGCCCACCTTGGGGCAGAGGGTGGTTTTGAGCACATACTCCATAACCGCCGGGCTCAGGCCCTCGGTGTAGGAGTTGATGGCAAAGAACAGCGGCTTATCGCTGAGCACCTGTTCTGTCAGGGTGATGAGGTCATAGACGTTATCTTCCAGCTTCCAGATCTCACCGTTGGGGCCGCGGCCATAGCTGGGCGGGTCCATGATAACGGCGTCATAGCGGCTGCCGCGGCGGATCTCGCGCTGCACAAACTTGGCACAGTCATCCACGATCCAGCGGCAGGGGCGGTCGGCCAGGCTGCTGGCCTGGGCGTTTTCCCGTGCCCAGGCTACCATGCCTTTGGAAGCATCCACATGGGTCACGCTGGCACCGGCGGCCAGGCAGGCCAGTGTTGCGCCGCCGGTGTAGCCGAACAGGTTGAGCACCTTGACGGGACGGTCGGCAGCCTTGATCTTTTCCTGGTACCAGGCCCAGTTCACAGCCTGCTCCGGGAAGACGCCGGTATGCTTAAAGCCGGTGGGGCTGACGATCAGCGTCAGGTCCTGCCATTTGATGTTCCACTTCTGGGGCAGCTTTTTGTGGTAGTCCCACTGGCCGCCGCCCTTGGCGGAACGGTAATAGATGGCGTCTGCCCTGGCCCACAGGGGGCTGACTTCCTCGTTTTTCCAGATGATCTGCGGGTCGGGGCGGATGAGCAGCGTTTTGCCCCAGCGTTCCAGGCGGTTATGATTCGTTGCGTCGATCAGCTCGTAATCGACCCAGGTATCGGCGGGGCGCATCAGCACACCCCCGGAATACGCTGGCGGATCATATCGGCAATGCGCTCTGCGCTGGACTGGATGGCTTCCATATCCTCGCCTTCCACCATCACGCGGATCTTGGGCTCGGTGCCGGAAACACGCACCAGCACGCGGCCCATGCCCATCAGGTTCTGCTGCTGGCTCTCAATAAAGCCGGCAATGTATTCATCTTCTTTATAAGCCTGCTTCTGCTCCTTGTCGGCAGTCAGGTTGATGAGCACCTGCGGGAACTTGGTGTAAACGGCGTTCAGCTCGCTCATCTTGGTACCCTCTTCGCGGTGCTTGCGGGCCAGCAGCTTCAGCAGCTTGCCTGCGGTCAACTCGCCGTCGCCGGTGGTGGAGTGGTGCAGGAAAATAACATGGCCGCTCTGCTCGCCGCCGATGGCATAACCGCGGGCGCGCATCTCTTCCAGCACGTAGCGGTCGCCTACAGCGGTGCGGGCGGTGTCAATGCCAATGGACTGCATATACTTCATAAAGCCCAGGTTGGACATAACCGTCACCACGGCGGTATTTCCGTCCAGGCGGCCGCGGTCTTTCATATCCTTGGCAACCAGCGCAATGATCTTGTCGCCGTCGATCTCTGCGCCCTTTTCATCGCAGGCCAGGCAGCGGTCTGCATCGCCGTCAAAGGCAATGCCGCAGTCAAAGCCGCCTTCCACGACCTTCTTTTCCAGCCGGTCCAGGTGGGTGGAGCCGCAGCCATCGTTGACGGAAACGCCGTCATCCAGCGTGCCGGTAAAGCTGCACTGGCAGCCCAGGCGGGGGAACAGTTTCTGCGCCACCTTGGCAGAAGCACCATTGGCGCAGTCAAACAGCACATTCAGGCCGGAAAGATCTGCATCAATGTGCTGCTCCAGAGCATCCACATAGTCATCCACAGCGGTATCCAGGCGGTGAACGCGGCCGATCTCGGCACCATCACAGATCTTGATATCCTCGCAGTTTTTGAAGATATGAGCCTCAATGCGGTTTTCTACTTCATCGGGCAGCTTGTAGCCATCGCCCTTGAAAATCTTGATGCCGTTGAACTCCATCGGGTTGTGGGACGCGGAGATCACAATACCGGCGTCTGCGCCGTATTTGCGCACCAGATAGGCCACGCCGGGGGTGGGGATCACACCCAGCAGGTCAACGTCTGCGCCAACGCTGCACAAACCGGCAGCCAGGGTGCATTCCAGCATATCGCCGGAAACACGGGTATCTTTGCCAATCAGAATACGGGGACGGTGGCCGTCCAGACTGGTCAGCTCTGCGGCAGTTGCGCGGCCGATCTGCAGGGCCAATTCACAAGTCAGGTCTTTGCCCGCCACACCGCGGACACCATCGGTACCAAACAATTTACCCATATCGTCAAGTCCTTTCCATCTATCAAAGTCAACACATTGAACTATAATGAATAAAGAATAATTTTGGTGGATCGCGGTGCTGCGCACCGCTCAAAATAAGGCCTGCGGCCCTGCCCTGCCAAAAAACTCCTAACTCCTACCTGTTTAATACATTTTCTGCTGCCCATCCACCTCGTCGGCGTCTTCGGCGCGCAGGTGTTTGGGGACGGGCATGTTCAGATGCTCATAGGCCAGGCGGGTCACGCAGCGGCCGCGGGGGGTGCGGGTCAGCATACCCATCTGCATCAGGTAGGGTTCGCACACATCTTCCAGTGTTACACTTTCCTCACCAAGGTTGGCCGCCAGGGTATCCAGGCCCACCGGACCGCCGCCGTACAGCTCAATGATGGCACGCAGCACGCTGCGGTCCAGTTCATCCAGGCCCAGCTCGTCAATATCCATCTGGCGGCGGGCTGCCACAGCAGTGGGGCCGTCGATTGCCCCATCGCCCTCCACGGTGGCAAAGTCACGCACGCGCTTGAGCAGGCGGTTTGCAATACGCGGGGTGCCGCGGGCGCATTTGGCCAGCTCCAGCGCACCGGGGCGGTCGATGGGGATATTCAAAATGCCCGCGCTGCGCATGATGATGGTAGCCAGTTCATCCGGGCTGTAGGGTTCCAGCTTGAGCAGAATGCCAAAGCGGTCACGCAGGGGCCCGGTCAGCTGGCCTGCGCGGGTGGTTGCGCCCACCAGGGTGAACCGCGGCAGGTTGATGCGGATGCTTTGGGCGCTGGGGCCCTTGCCGATCATAATATCCAGCGCGTAATCCTCCAGTGCGGGGTACAGCACTTCTTCTACCTGGCGGGAAAGGCGATGGATCTCATCAATGAACAGGATATCACCCTCCTGCAAATTGGTCAGCAGAGCGGCAAGATCGCCGGGCTTTTCGATGGCCGGGCCGGAGGTAATGCGGATCTGCACGCCCATCTCCTGCGCCACAATGCCGGCCAACGTTGTTTTGCCAAGGCCCGGCGGGCCGTACAGCAGAATATGGTCCATCGGTTCCCCGCGCTGCTGGGCGGCGCGCAGGTAAATGCGCAGATTGTTTTTGGCCTTTTCCTGACCGATATAATCATCCAGCGTTTTGGGGCGCAGGCTGACTTCCTCGGCGGCATCGGCCGGGGCGGCGTCCGGGCTGACCAGGCGGCTGGGATCCACCGTATATTCCGTATTTTGGCTCATTCAGGTCACTCCTTTACGCACGCGAAAGCCCGCGCAGTGCAATTTTGATAATATCCTGCACCGGCAGGGTTTCGTCAATGCGGGCCACAGCCGCAGCAGCATCCGAGGTGTTGTACCCCAGCGCCACCAGTGCGGCCACAGCCTGGGCGGGTGCGCTGGACGGAGCAGGCGCTTTGGCGGCGGCCCCGCCGCCAAAGCCAGTGCCATCCGCCAGGCCCTTGCCCACTTTGTCTTTCAGTTCCAGAGCAATACGCTGGGCCAGCTTGGGGCCAACGCCGTTCGCCTTGGTAAACGCCTTGTGGTCCCCGCTGGACGCCGCCAGTGCCACACGCTCCGGCGTCATGATGGACAAAATAGCCAGCCCGGCCTTGGGGCCAACGCCGCTCACGCTGGTCAGCATCTTGAAGCAGCTGCGCTGCTCCTCGGTGGCAAAGCCGTACAGCGAAACATCGTTTTCGGTCACGTTCATCACAGTATACACCGTGCCTTCCCGCCCGGGGGCAGGCAGACTTTCGGCTGTGGTCAGGGGCACCTGCACCGCATAGCCCACACCAGCGCAGCTGATGACCACGGTATCCAGTGTTTTCTTTAAGATTTTTCCGGTCAGCGAATAAATCATCGTTCGTTCCTATTTCTTATCCAAGATATATCTAAAATATGCTCTTACACCATTATGATTCTATGTTGCCGTGCGCCGGGTTATTTGCCCTGCGGCCCTTATCTTGGGGCGGTGCCCATCAGGCGGCTGCGGGAGCAGTGGCAGTGCGCTACGGCCATGGCCAGGGCGTCCGCTGTATCGTCCGGCTTGGGGATGGTTTGCAGGTGCAGCATGATGCGGGTCATTTCCTGGATCTGCTTTTTTACCGCCTTGCCATACCCGGTCACAGCCTGCTTGACCTGCATGGGGGTGTACTCATAAATTGGTACGCCGCACTGCGCGGCAGCCAGCAAAATCACCCCGCGGGCTTCCGCCACGCCGATGACGGTCGTCTGGTTATGCTGGTAGTACAGCTTTTCAATGGAGAGTGCTTCCGGCTGATAGCGGGTACAGATATCCTTGATGCCGTCATAAATTTCAATCAGGCGCTGTTCAAACGGCGTGTCCTTATCGGTACACACTGCGCCGTAAGCGATGGGCGCAAAACGGTTGCCTGCATATTCCACAACGCCCCAGCCCACGATCGCATAGCCGGGGTCGATGCCCAAAACCCGCATAGTATCCCCTTTCCCTGTGTTTGAATCTATTCAGGAAACGCCGCACCGGCAAAAGGGTGCACTATCCCCATTTAACTGTATCAGTATACCACAAAGCCGTGTATGCGGCAAGGAAAAGCCCTTCCGCATTTGCAAATTTCTTTTGCGGTGGTACGTTCTATTTCATGTATTTTCTGAATTTTTTCATTTTTTTCGAAAAAAGGGCTTGCTTTTTCTGCTTGGATTTGGTATAGTATACAAGTCGCAAGGACATGCGCGGTTAGCTCAGCTGGTAGAGCATCTGCTTGACGTGCAGGAGGTCACAGGTTCGAGTCCTGTACCGCGCACCATAACCGGACACCATTTTTGATACAACATGTATCTTGACTGGTGTCCGGTTTTTTTTATTAAGTTTTAGGTTCTTCAGGTCCTTTACCCTTTATTATGATTTAACGCTAACTCTTATTGCAAAAATGAAATCTGTTTTTCACAGAACGCCTTCCGGTTACTTTACTTTTCGGTAACAGTCTGATAAACTTTAGAAGTATCCATATTACGATAGATATTTTTCTACGTATCTGCGAAGCAAGGGCTTGTCATTTGGGCGATATTATGGAGACCATCAATGATTAGCTCCGGCGTTTATTTTCATTATGTATTTGTTCCATCAAAGATAAAGCAGGGAATATAATGAAGCAAGCTAAGAAGCAAGCTAAAAATGGATTTACACTGATGGAAATGCTGATTGTCATTGCAATCATTGCCATATTGATTGCAATTGCAATTCCGGTATTTGCGTCAAAGCTTGAAAAAGTCAGGGAAGCAGCAGACCTTGCAAATGTTCGTTCCGCTTATGCACAGGTTTCCGCGGAGGCTCTGCTCGGGAATCCGGATGCCACCGTGACTGTCGACCTAAAGCAGAAGCAGGCCGACTGGCAATCGCTGGATCCTGTGAATATCGGCGGTATTGTCCATTATAAAAACCAAGGAGACACGGATAATTGGAAAGGCGTTGCCGCGCCAAACGGAACCTGTGTTGTGTCGTATAATGAGGACCACGGTATCATTTTCACTTGGAGCGGAAAAGCCGCCCCAGCTGTACCTAAATACCCGTTTAACACAGATGTGACTGATTTCTTCTCGCTTCTATATGAAACAGATTTTTGGAAAAACGGCAGCATGAAAAACAACACAAACTTTGAGTTTGACTCCAGATGTTCAGATTCGAGCTATGTTCCGGCCATTACCGCAGCGATTGAAAAGCTGGACAACAGTCTTCTGCAGCAGCCTGATTGCACATGGGCTTACCTCGGCAACGGAAAAGACGGACAAGAAGCAAATCGCTACCTTTTCTGGACATCTCTGAACACTGACAAAGTCGGGGACGGACATAAAATTCCCGTAATTATTCAAACCGGCGATGGGAAATATTATGTTTCCGAAACCACGACCGGCAAGCGAAACGGCAAGAACTACGTCACCGTTTCGGAATCACTTACGCCGAACCAGTATAAACAGATTTTGAAAAACGGAGAACAATTTTCCTCGTTGGAAGCGGCTTACGATGCCTATCTCAAAGCTCTGGGTGATTCCAAGTATGATTCGGTTCGTCAGTCTTAAGATGTTTTGCTCTGCTATAATCTCTAATTTTGGAAAAAATCAAGATCCAAAAAGAAATACCGATTTTACCATAAAATCATTCGCTGTGCGCACTTTTTAATTTGGGCTATCCCATGTTAATGAAATCTCTGTGCTCCGTGCAAACTGTATCATCCGGATCTTTATATCTCTACCTTCAAGATTAGCGCCCTGATTTGTAAGAATCCGGGCGTTTTTCGTTTTTGGTGGATTTTTCAAGTACGGCATTGGCAAACACCGCACGGTAGGGCGGCCAACTCTCTGCCCGCCGAAAAAACACGATGCGATAGGACGGGGTCACCTGACCCCGCCGCGGCCTTATATTCCATAATGTATCAAGCGCTGCTTGGAGATGCAATCTTACTCTAAGTCTATGCTTGGTTCCCCTGGAGGGGAGCTGTCATTGCAGGTGAGGCTGGAGGGGTGTTTTCCCGTTCCAAGCTTAGGGTGTATCTGTAACAGAGGTTTTTTATGCACCCGCGGGTGTTTGTGATATTTCGGGGTGAGATATCCGGCCCGTTGTGGGGCATCGCCCCTCTACTTTGGGCAAGGCACATCGCCCATTTTTATTGTTCGCTCCGGGTGGGTTTCGGCGGGGTCGGGTGACCCCGGTCCTACCAGCCATTTTATGGTTTTCCGCCCATCATCAAATGCTCTGTGGGGAACGGTATTGACCGTTCCGAAAGTTTGCAAAGATCCAACATCTCAAAATCAAATCACTTCGTCTATTCCCTATCCCACCAGCCAAAGAATTCCCATTTGGGGCACTACCACAAAAACAGCCTTCGGCAAATGCCGAAGGCTGTTTTTAAATAATTCAAAGCTCTATCACTTTACACTTATCAGTTCAGCTTCTTGCGGTTGATGAACAGGTAAGCGGCAGCGCCGCCCAGTGCGGCAACCAGAACGATGGCCAGACCTGCAACAGAGTTGCTGTTGGTGCTGGAAACGCCGGTCTGCGGGATGATCTTGCTGGAGTTATCAGCGGGGGTGTTGGACTTGGTAACATCCGGGGTGTTGGTCGGAGTATTGTCCGGGGTATTGGTTTTCTCAGTCGGGGTGTTTGCCGGAGTATTGGTCGGAGTGGTCTCCGGGATAACCGGGGTGGTCGGAGTCACGACCGGGGTAGCGGTCGGCTCTGCCGGAGTGGCAGTCGGCTCTGCCGGGGTAGCAGTCGGCTCTACCGGAGTAGCAGTCGGCTCTGCCGGGGTAGCAGTCGGCTCTACCGGAGTAGCAGTCGGCTCAACCGGGGTAGCAGTCGGCTCTACCGGAGTAGCGGTCGGCTCTACCGGGGTAGCGGTCGGCTCTACCGGCTTCGGAGCTTCCATAAAGATGGGGTACAGGTAGATACCGCCTACCAGGCTGCCAACCGGGAATGCACCAAGGCCGCTGGTGCCCAGTTCAGTAGCATCGGCGCCCAGGACAAAGTGCTCTTTGCCCCAAACGTCCCAGCCCTTGAACTCCCAGCCCTCGTTTGCGATAACGGTGGGCAGAGTGATCGGAGTTTCCTCAAACTCGGCACGGTTCAGATAAGTCAGGGCAACATTGTCGGGATCGCTCTCGAAATGGCCCTTGGTGGTGTCCATAAAAATGGTAACATCCACCACGCGCACACAGGAAGCGCTGTCTTCGCTTGCAGCTTCGTCAGCGGTGTTGTCCTGTGCAGCCTCCTCCACTACTGCGGGTGCAGCAGCTTCCTCGGTGGTCTCGGTTTCTGCATACGCCGATACAGGCAGACAAACTGCCAAGGCAACAGCCGTAACCAGCGTAAGCAGACGCGAAAACCTGCTCGTCTTTTGCATAATTTTACTCCCTTTCCAAAATTATATCCCAAACGCAAAGGTACGGATTGCTGTTGCCTTTGTGCCCAGAATTCAAATAAAGATTTTACGCCCCGGCCGGCCAGCGGGCTGGAAGCAGCGGGTCCGGATTGACGGTAACTTCATCCGCCGTCAGCGTTTCCCCGTCCCGCAGCGGGCGTGCCATAATCAGCAGGCGGGCATCCGACATTTCATAGGTACAGGTACACAATGTCAAAAGCCGTTCGTCTGCGCGGGCATAATCGCCCGTGGTATAAAACGCGCGCTTGGCCACTTCATCCAGGTATTCCTGCTCTGCCGCATCATCGGCAAAGTTCACATACTGGTTAAAGTGGAACACATCGCCATCGCTTTCGCGCGTGGTAATTGCATAAACTGCCACGATCTTGTAGTACTGGCCACCGTTCAGGCTGTCCAGCTCAATGACCGGGTGTTCCTGATAATATTCCGGCTCGCGGTAATTTTGCAGGCTGGAAAACCGCACCGTATCCCCCACGCCCATGTTGTGGCCGTACAGGATCAAATGGCGGCTTTGCTGGATATCGCACTCATAATCCAGGTACGGCAGGCCCAGGTCATCCCAGTTGCCATCCAGGTCGTGCTTTAAGTAGTAGCTGTTGTCCCCTTCTCTTTGCATCACCGGCAGGTCAACATCGGTATCGTCGATCTTGATCCAGCCGATCACTTCGGGGTTACGCTCCAGCAGTGCGGTAAAATTCCGCGGTTCCGGGGTAACGGCGGGCTGCACGGTGGGGGCCATGGTAACCTGCGGCTCCGGCGTCTGCTCTGGTTCTGCAGTCTGCACCACCGGCGGGCTCTCGCTCACCATCTTGCGCTGCTGCAGCCAGTTGGGCAGTTGCAGTGCCGCCATAGCAATCAACGCCGCCGCCATACCGGAGCAAAACACCCCTGCAAGAATGCGCGACTGCTGGCTCACAGAGCTGCCTCCACAAAGTAGGCATCGCCTTTGCTGCCATCGGTCTTGTATTCCTGATACGCAATGGTGCAGCTGGTGCTGCCATCGGGGATTTCAGCCATCAGCCAGTCGCTGCGCTCCTGGCCGGGGGTCAGCTCATAAGCATACGGCATCATGGTATCATCCACTGCGTTCAGGCAGGTGCCGTAATCGCTGTCGCCCTCGCCCCACTGAATCTGGAAATCCTGCAGGAACATCGTGTAGGTCTGGCTGCTGGTGTTCTTGATGTTCAGGCGCATGCGCACCAGGCATTCGCCATCCGGGATATCAATGCCGGGGTAGCTTTCCACCAGGCTGACATCCGTAATGGAAAAGTCAAACAGTGCCGTGCTGACCGTTTCGCCTGCCGTATTGTTATGTGCGTTTGTTTTACCGCAGGCGGTCAGCAGCAATGCCATACCCAGCACAGCTGCAAGGCCCGGCGCTGCCAAAGTCCGTCTCATGCTATGTTCTCCTACTTTTCCGTGTTGCCATTGCACAAGTATTTAACATCTGTTCAACGTTAAAAATACAGGGCAATGTACAGCTATCATATTATCACGCCGCGCTTGTTTTGTCAATCAAAAAAGCACGGTCTTCTGCAGTCTGTTTTGTCATTTTTGTTGTTGAGCTGATGTTGTGTAGGGGTAGTATAACTGCGCGGCGGCATGTTTTATGCATTGGCAGCGTTTCTCTGCGGCGGCCAGAGGGCTGGCTGTTCCACCGGTCGTTTTTCTGTTTGGTACACATGATACCTTGCTCTGTAGGGAGCTGTCTTGACCATTCCGGAGCTTTGGCACATCTGCCATAATGAGATTTGCCGCAAGGTTTGTCTGCGGTGTCGGGGACGCTGCTCCCCTACTGTGGGGCAAGGTATATCACACATTTTTATTGTACGGTCGGGCCGCCTTCAGTGGGGGGCGGGTGCCCCACCCTACCATACAAAAAGCTGCACAGCGTTTGGGCTGTGCAGCTTCATCAAAATTATCGTTTTGTCAGCAGGAGCTTATTCCGTACCTGAACTATCCTGCGCATCCCCACCGGTATCCCCGGTATCAGCTTCAGGTTCGCTCTGGGCATCGGTCTGGTCGTCCGCCGTGCTGTCCGGTTCAGCGGTGCCGTCGGCGGTATCACCTGTGGGATTGCCGGTATCGGCCACGGTGGAATCCAGGTTGTTCTGCACCAACTCCTGCGGGTCACCGGAATCGGTAGTCGGGGCTGCGGTCGAAGCAGACACTTCGGGCTGCATATCGCTTTCCTGCAATGCACTCAGATACCACTTACGGCCCTCGCCGCGGGTGAACACATAGTCCATATACTTGGTCGGCTCCGTGGGGGCGGTCAGGTTGATCTCGCCGCTGGAGCTATTGTTGATGGTGGGGATATAGCCAACCGTCACATAGGTCTTGCCGCTCTGGGTGGAAATCTTTTCCACTTCCGGGGTATACATAGCCACCATGCTGGTAACAGGAACCAGATAGCCCTGCTTTTCCTCGTCATAGGTATAATTGAACTCTTCGGTCTGGAAAGAGCCATCGGTGATCTTGTAATCCGGGCCAAGCAGGTTGGTCAGGTAGGTGTCAACTTCCAGTTTGGGCAGAATGATGGAGCCAGTTTCGCTGTCGCGCTCATAGTCGCTCAGGCCGTTATCCCGCTTTTGGATCTGGTACACGGCGCCCCAGATGGCAGCCTGTAAAAACTCCGACTGATCCACCTTGCTCACATCGTCAAACGGCATAGTGTCAAACATGACAAGACCGTACAGACGGTCGGCATAGCTCTGGCGGCGTTCGGTATCATCCAACGCGCTGCGCAGCACGCCAACCACCCAGCTTAATACGGTAAACAGACCAATGATAATCAATACGATTGCCACTGCACCCACGATCTGGCGTGAAAAGCGGCGGTTATTGCGCAGTTGTTCTTCTCTGGAAATTGCCATTCAAAAAACCTCAAGATCATTAAAAATTCAGAATAATGGATAATCGTAAAAACACGCATGTACGCGCATCATACGGTTCGAGTTTTTGCTTATAGTGCAGAATTAGTATACCACAAACGCCGCCGCTTTGCAAAGCGGCGGCGGGGTGTTTTGCAGAATTTAACAAATGTGCGGCAGCATTACTTGTTTTTGTACATCTGCTCGTAATACTTCTGGTAGTTGCCGCTGGTCACGTGGTTCATCCACTCTTCGTGGGCCAGGTACCAGTCAATGGTCAGCACAATGCCCTTCTCGAACGGGGTTTCGGGGTACCAGCCAAGATCGTTCTTGATCTTGGTGGGGTCAATGCCGTAACGGCGGTCATGACCCAGGCGGTCCGCCACGTGCTTGATCAGCTCTTCGCTGATGCCCTCATCCTTCAGGCGGTCATGCAGCTGCTCGATGACAGTCTTGACGATGAAGATGTTGGGGCGCTCGTTATGGCCGCCGACATTGTAAACTTCGCCGTCCTTGCCGCCGTTGGCAACCATATCAATGGCTTTGCAGTGGTCCATGACATACAGCCAGTCACGGATCTGCATGCCATCGCCGTAAACCGGCAGGGTCTTGTGGTGCTTGGCGTTGTTGATGAGCAGCGGAATCAGCTTTTCGGGGAACTGATACGGACCATAGTTGTTGGAGCAGCGGGTGATGTTGATGGGCATGCCATAGGTATCATGGAATGCTTTCACGAACATATCGGCGCTGGCTTTGGAAGCGGAGTACGGGCTGTGCGGGCACAGCGGGGTCGTTTCCATAAAGTAGCCTTCGGCACCCAGGGCACCGTATACTTCATCGGTGGAAACCTGCAGGTACTTTTTGCCTTCCTTCCAGGTCTTGGCGTCGGCATCGTACCAGGCATCCTTGCAGCACTGCAGCAGATTAACGGTGCCCAGAACATTGGACTCAACAAAAATTTCCGGGTTGCGGATGCTGCGGTCAACGTGGCTTTCGGCAGCAAAGTTGATGACGTAATCCGGGTCATATTTGGCGATCAGGTCGGTGACAAGGGCCTTATCGCAGATATCACCCTTAACAAAGATATGGCGGGCATCGTCCTTGATATCTTCCAGATTTTCCAGGTTGCCGGCATAGGTCAGCTTATCCAGGTTGACCAGGCGGATATCCTGGTATTTTTCCAGCATATAGTGGACAAAGTTGGAGCCAATAAAACCGGCACAGCCGGTAACAAGATAAGTTTTCATTTATTTACCATCCCAATTATTGAAAAAGTCCTGAATTGCATCTTTCCAGTCGCGCATGTCATCGCCGACACTGCACCGCAGGGCGCGGTTTTCCAGTGCGCTCCATGCCGGGCGGTCTGCGGATTTGGGGTTCATCTCTTTGTACTGTGCGCTGGTAACGGGCTTTACGGTGCACGGCAGGCCGGACAGGCGGATGATCTCGGATGCGAAATCATACCAGCTGCAAATACCGCTGCCGGTGCAGTGGTAAATGCCGTAATCATGGCTGACTGCCAGCTTTAAGATATGGTAGGCCAGATCCACCGCATTGGTGGGGTTGCCCAGCTGGTCGTTGACAACATTCAGGGTGTCATGCGTTTTGGCCAGGTTGACCATAGTTTTGACAAAGTTTTTGCCGTAATAGCTGTACAGCCAAGCCGTGCGCACAATAAAGTGGCGGCGGCAGAACTGCTGCACATAGGTTTCGCCCAGCAGTTTGGTCTGGCCGTAGGCCGAAATGGGGGCGGGCAGGGCGCTTTCATCCAACGCCACACCGCCGTTGGCTGTACCGGAGAATACATAGTCAGTAGAAACATGGATCAGGCGGGCATTAATCTTTTCGCATGCCAATGCCAGGTTGCGCGGGCCAAGGGCGTTGACGCGGTAAGCGGCATCGCGGTTGGTTTCGCAGCCATCCACGTTGGTAAAAGCAGCGCAGTTGATGACGGTATCCGGCTGGATGCGGCGGATATAGGTCACAGTGGCTTCGCGGTCGGTAATATCCAGCTCATCCACATCAACGGCGATCACCGTTGCTTTGCGCAGGCGCTCCGGCAGCGGGCCAAGGGCGCATTCTTCATCGGCCAGCTGTTTTTGCAGCTCGGTTCCAAGCTGTCCATGGCAGCCGGTAATCAGAATTTTCATCTTGTGCCTCTTTCTTTATACCGCATCAATATTTCAGGCGGTCATCGGCAACATTGCGCAGATGCTGGCCATAGGGGCTTTTGCCATAGCGCTCGGCGCTTTCCAACAGTTTGCCGCGGTTGATCCAGCCGTATTTATAGGCGATCTCTTCCGGGGCGGAGATCTTGATGCCCTGGCGCTGTTCAATCATGCGCACAAAGTCGGCGGCTTCCACCAGGCTGTCCATCGTGCCGGTATCCAGCCAGGCATAGCCGCGGCCCAGCAGCTGCACATCCAGCTTGCCTTCCTGCAGGTACATCTCATTCAGGGTGGTAATTTCCAGTTCGCCGCGGGCGCTGGGCTTTACCTGTTTTGCCTTTTCGCACACATCTTTGCTGTAAAAATACAGGCCGGTAACCGCATAGTTGCTCTTGGGCTGTGCGGGCTTTTCTTCAATGGAAGTTGCCTGGCCGTTTTCGTCAAATGCCACCACACCGAAGCGTTCGGGATCGGTGACATAGTAGCCGAACACAGTGCTGCGGCCGGCTTCGGCGTTGGCGGTAGCGGACTTGAGCCGCTTGGAGAAACCTGCGCCGTAGAAAATATTATCGCCCAGCACCATAGCGCAGGGCTCACCGTTAATAAACTCTTCACCCAGGATAAAGGCCTGTGCCAGACCGTCCGGGGAGGGCTGCACTTTATATTGCAGATGCAGGCCGTACTGGCTGCCATCCCCCAGCAGCGCTTCAAAGCGCGGCGTATCGGTTGGGGTGGAAATGATCAGGATATCCTGGATGCCTGCCAGCATCAGGGTAGACAGCGGGTAATAGATCATGGGCTTATCATACACAGGCAGAAGCTGCTTGGATGTGACCATGGTCAGCGGGTACAGGCGGGTACCAGCACCGCCGGCGAGGATGATACCTTTCATGATGACGCTCCTTTTCAGTGACCGCAGTTGCGGCGAACTATAGGCAGCGCCTATACCACGCCGCCTGATTTGCCGTGCGTCACCGCCCATCCCACAGGGGCATAAATCCGCACAATTATTTTTTATTATATCGTATTCTATGCCCCTTGGCAAGAGGGAAAATTGAGGGAGCAGAGCCAACAAGATTTGCGAGGGAAAACGTAAAACACATTTGCCGCAAGGCCCCGGAACGGTCAAGACCGTTCCCTGCAAAACATTTTATAACGTGCAACAAACATTATAAGCATTCGTAGGGCGCTGCGCCCGTAGGCGCGTTTCGGAGGCCTGCTTGACGGGCAATGCCCGTCAGTTTGCAAAGCAAACCCGCTCGTGCAGTTGCAAAACCCACTGGGTTTTGCATTGCTCGCCATCACATTTTCGTAAAGGCAACACCGCACAATTCCCGCCTGACGGCTTAAGCACCGCTCCGGCGGCTGCGGCACGGCATCTGCGTTGCCAAAATGCTCGATAATACACAAAGTATTATCTGCGCTTTTGGCTTAGCATCTGCCACACCTCGCTCGCCGTATCGGCACTTAGAATTATGCGGTATTGCCTAAACTCAAATGTGACCTTCTGGCTCGCACCCCTGCAACCGGGGCAGCGCCCCGGCTCTTAGGCCGGAGACGGATGCTCTCATCCCGCCGCGGCTTTGCTCTATTACGCATTTACATTCCCGCAGCAAGCCGAGCCCCATTTGTAAGGGTTAAACATATGGCAGTATCCACGGGATAAATCAATGCTTATACAAAAATGCCACACCCATACCAGGTGTGGCATCTGTTTTATTCGCTTTGGTTATTTCGCGTACTCGGTGGCGCGGCTTTCGCGGATCACGCTGACCTTGATCTGGCCGGGGTAATCCAGCTCGTCCTCGATCTTTTTGGCAACCTGGCGGGCCAGCAGGATGACCTGATCATCACCAACCTTATCCGGCTGGACCAGGATGCGGACCTCGCGGCCTGCCTGCACGGCGTAAGAGCTTTCAACGCCCTCAAAGCCGTTGCACAGGGCTTCCAGCGTTTCCAGACGCTTGATATAGCTTTCCATGTTTTCACGGCGGGCACCGGGGCGGGCTGCGCTGATGGCATCCGCTGCCATAATAATGAAGGCAAGCACCGTCTTGGGCTCCACATCGCCGTGGTGGGCTTCGATTGCATGAATAATCTGCGGGTTCTCGCGGTACTTCTTGCAGATATCCACACCGATTTGCACATGGCTGCCCTCGATCTCATGGTCAAGGGCCTTGCCGATATCATGCAGCAAGCCTGCGCGGCGTGCCAGCTGAACGTTCACGCCAAGCTCGCCAGCCATCAGGCCGGCCAGCCATGCCACTTCCAGAGAATGGCTCAGCACATTCTGGCCATAGCTGGTGCGGTACTTCAAGCGGCCGATCAGTTTGACCAAATCAGGATGCAGGCTGTGGATACCAAGGTCCATCACAGCCTTTTCGCCCTCGCGCTTCATCTGAATCTCCAGTTCGCGGCGGCACTTATCCACGGTCTCCTCAATGCGGGCCGGGTGGATACGGCCATCGGCGATCAGGCGCTCCAGGGCCATGCGGGCCACTTCACGGCGGGTCTGGTCAAAGCTGGAAAGGGTGATGGCTTCCGGCGTATCGTCAATAATGAGGTCACAGCCAGTGGCAGTTTCCAGAGCGCGGATGTTGCGGCCCTCGCGGCCAATGATGCGGCCCTTCATCTCGTCAGAGGGCAGCGGCACCACGCTGACGGTGGCTTCGCTGGTGGCATCGGCTGCGCAGCGAGCAATGGCCTGACCGACCAGTTCACGGGCGATGGCATCACATTCGTCCTTCATGTTAGCCTGGTAGGCGCTGATCTTCATGGCCTTTTCGTGGGTCAGCTCATCGTCGATGTTCTTCAGCAGCACGGCGCGGGCATCTTCCTGGGTCATGGCAGCGATGGTTTCCAGCTTTTCGGTCTGGCGCAGCTTGAGCTGTTCCAGCTCATCCAGGCGGGCTTCCACCAGTTCACCGCGCTTTTTCAGGTCCTCTTCCTTGCGCTCCATGGCGGCGGTACGCTTGTCCAGCGCTTCCTCCTTTTGGTCCATGCGGCGTTCCTGGCGGCTGATCTCCGCGCGGCGGTCCTTGATTTCCTTGTCGGCGTCAGCTTTCAGCTTGAACGCCTCGTCTTTGGCCTCGATGATGGTTTCCTTGCGCTTCTGCTCGGCAGCCTTGATGGCATCATTCACGATGCGTTTGGCTTCCTCTTCGGCAGAGCCGATCTTGGCTTCGGCGGTACGCTTCCGGTTTTCCCCGCCAAAATAATAACCAAGCGCCCCGCACACGGCAGCGGCAACGACAACCAGCACCCACATCAAAATTGGGGGCATGGCAGTTTCACTCCTTACAAAACTCAAATCAAATGCAGGAGGGCGCAGCACAAGCGGAACGCTTTTATTTCTGGCATACCTGAAAAGCCCGGGCAGCCCGCGCCTGTTTTATCTGGCAGCTACCATGGGTTCACTGCCAGCATCTTACAGCGCAAGGGGCTGACCTTTGCGGTTCAAATACTGCCTGCGATATTCTATACAAAATGGGGCGATAATCCAAAGCATACCCAAAAGCGGATACACCTCAAGTCCCATATACACAAATAAAACGAAAAAACGCCAAATTTGCGGCGGTAAAACAAATATCTGAAAAGCGGCGTTCCCGATGGGCGACACCCTTAAGTCCTATTTAATATTGTAGCTACATTGCAGGAAATTGTCAAGGAATTGTTACAACACCGTGAACGTTCCCACCTGGCACAAAAATTGGCAGAAATGCACCTGCGGGGCCGCCTGCCAGCTTCAAAGCAGGGGCCCTGTCTGTATTCTTATCATGAATTGGGAGTAGCCGATGGCAAAGCGGGCCAGGAGCCCCTGCCGGGTGCGGCCCGTTTTTTCCATCATATCACAGTTTTGGGCAAAGGTTATCTTTTGTTACGGTGTAAAATTTTGCGCCGCCCCCTTGACTTCCCCGCCGGGGTGGTATATAGTAAAGGCAACTTCATCCTGAATAAAACGTTGAGGCAGACAATACATGCTGGAACGCGCAAAAGAGAGAACCGCCGCCGAATTTGGCGTGGTGCAAGCGGTTTTGCAGGCGGTCAGCACAGTTACCACTGCCGAGTGCGAAGGTGAACCTTCGCCGGGGCAGCGCCCCGTTACCGGCGCTTACAAAACAGGGCTTTGGGCCTTTGTTTTACGAGTGGGATGCTTTGCCGCGTCCAATTCGGGTGGAACCGTGGAGTATGAATTTGTATGCTTCATCCCGTTTATGGTCAAGAATGGGATGGAGCATTTTTGTTTACCCAAAGGAGCGTTTACCAATGAAAATCATTTACAAAGACGGCACTGTTGCCGAATGCCCGAAAGAAGAAGAACTGCACGTTCTGCGCCATACGGCTGCCCACATTATGGCACAGGCCATCAAGCGCCTGTATCCGCAGGCCGACTTTGCCTTTGGCCCCGCTACCGAAAACGGCTTTTTCTATGATGTTGACCTGGGCGATACCAAACTGAGCGATGAAGACCTTGCCAACATTGAAAAGGAAATGAAGAAGATCTGCAAGGAAAACCTTGCCATCAAGCCGTTCATCCTGCCGCGCGATGAAGCTGTGAAGCTGATGACCGAGCGCCAGGAGCACTATAAGCTGGAGCATATGGACGACCTGGCCGATGAGACCGAGTTCAGCTTCTACCAGCAGGGCGAGTACGTTGATATGTGCATCGGACCCCACCTGACCTACACCAAGGCTCTGAAGGCGTTCAAGATCACCCAGCAGAGCGGCGCTTACTGGAAGAATGACAAAGAGAACAAGATGCTGACCCGCATCAACGGCGTTGCTTTCCGCAACCAGGAAGAGCTGGAAGCCTGGGAAAAGCAGCAGCAGGAAGCCCGCGAGCGCGACCACCGCAAGATCGGCAAGGAAATGCGCCTGTTCATGACCGACGACCTGGTTGGCCGCGGCCTGCCCATGTTCCTGCCCAACGGCTACATCATCTGGCAGCAGCTGGAAGATTACATCAAGGGCAAGGAGCGCGAGCGCGGCTACCTGCACGTTATGACCCCCTGCATCGGCACCGTGAACCTGTACAAGACTTCCGGCCACTGGGATCATTACCGTGAGAACATGTTCCCCGCCATGGAGATGGAGGGTGAAAGCTATGTTCTGCGCCCGATGAACTGCCCCCACCACATGATGATCTACGCCAACCGCCCGCACAGCTACCGCCAGCTGCCCATCCGCATTGGCGAAATTGCCCACGACTTCCGTTATGAGTCCAGCGGCACCCTGAAAGGCATTGAGCGCGGCCGTCATTTCTGCCAGAACGACGCCCACCTGTTCTGCACCCCGGAGCAGATCAAGAGCGAAGTTGCCAATGTCTGCAGCCTGATCTTTGACGTCTACAAGGATTTCAACATCACCGATTACCGCTGCGTGCTGTCCCTGCGTGACCCCGCCGACAAGAAGAAGTACCATGACGACGACGCCATGTGGAACCATGCCGAGAACGCTCTGCGCGAAGTTCTGACCGAGCTGGGCATCAACTTTACCGAGGAGATCGGCGAAGCTGCTTTCTATGGCCCGAAGCTGGACGTCAACGTTAAGCCCGCTGTCGGTGCAGAGTACACCCTGTCCACCTGCCAGCTGGACTTCTGTCTGCCTGCCAAGTTCCACCTGACCTACATCGACAAGGACGGCAGCGAGAAGACCCCCGTTGTGCTGCACCGTGCCATCCTGGGTTCTCTGGATCGCTTCATGGCTTATCTGATCGAAGAGACGAAGGGCCGCTTCCCCACCTGGCTGGCTCCCACCCAGGTCAAGGTTCTGCCCGTCAGCGAAAAGACGCTGGATTACGCCCGCACCGTTGCCGACAAGCTGACCGCTGCCGGTGTGCGCGTTGTGCTGGATGAATCCAATGAGAAGATCGGTTACAAGATCCGTGAAGCCCAGCAAGTTGACCGCGTGCCCTACATGCTGGTGCTGGGCGCTAAGGAGGCCGAGGCTGGCAACATCAGTGTGCGTGATCGCAAGGGCGAAACCACCACGCAGGAGCTGGATGCCTTCATCAACAATATCGTGACCGAGATCAAGGAGCGCCGCTACAACTAAGCGTTCCGCGGTTCCACCGAGCTTTACAGCTCCCGATTGCTTCCAGTCGGGAGCTGTTTTGGTATCGGGCCCGCAGATCGTTCATCATCAAAGTTGTTTACCATTCTAAGGAGGTGCAGCATTGAAACGTAAGTTTTTGACCCTGATCGCCGCCGTGGCTGCCGCCATGGCGCTGGCGCTTTCGGCGGGTGCCGAAGCCGCCACGCCGGAAACTGCCGGCAGCCTGACCCCGCTGATGCCCATGTTTGATACCGCTGACACCGGCATTGCCGAATACTCCGGCGATATCGTCCAGGAAGACGCCGCAACGTATGACGCTTCTTATAACACCAATGAGGATGTTGCCGCCAACGAGCGGGATGTTTACAACTACCTGACCGGCACCATGGGCATGAACAGCGCCGCCGCCAGCGGCGTGATGGCCAGCATGTACCGCGAATCCCGTTTTTATGTGGACATTACCAATGACTACGGCACCGCATACGGCCTGTGCCAGTGGTACGGCGACCGCTGGACCAATTTGCAGAACTACTGCAACAACAACGGCCTGGACTGGCATACCCTGTACGGCCAGATGCGCTTTTTGGAATATGAGCTGAACAGCCTTTCCAGCCTGCGCTCTTACATGTATGGTATCAGCAATGATGCCAACGGTGCTTATCATGCTGGGTACGAATGGTGCCGCGTGTATGAACTGGGCGGCAACACCTCTGATACCACCCGCTGCGATTCCCGCGGAACGCTGGCGCGCGATACCTTCTGGCCCAAGTACCAGAACGGCAGCACCGGCGGCTATACCGGCTGGCGCAGCGAGAACGGCCGCGATTACTGGTACGAGAACGGCGTAAAGCAGGGCACCACCGGCCGCGGCAAAGAAATCTATGATGCCTCCAGCGATGCCTGGTACTGGCTGGATGCCGTGGACGGCGGCGCAAAAGCCGTGAACAAAGATGTCTACCAGGAATCGGACGGCGGCAAGTGGGTGCGCTATGATGAAAACGGCCACATGATCAAAGGCGAAAACTGCCAGAACGGCAACTGGTATTACTTTGAGCCTGTCACCGGTGCCATGATCCACGGCCCGTGGACCCTGCCGGATGGCCGCAAGGTCTACTATGACCTGACCACCGGCATTATGCAGTACGGCAATGTGTCCATCAATGGCTCGCTGTATTACTTTGACCCGGTTTACGGCACAATGAAAAGCGGTGCTTTGACCAACTTCTGGGTCACAGACGGCAACGGCAAGAGCTTCTGGTATGAAAGCTGGGTGCGCCAGGGCTGGCAGCCGGGCAGCAGCAATTACCGCGGCAAGGAGATTTACGACCCCGCCAGCGGTGCCTGGTACTGGCTGGACAACGTACAGCAGGGTGCCAAGGCCACCAGCAAGGAAGTATACCAGGATTCCAACGGCGGCAAATGGGTGCGGTACGATGCCAACGGCCACATGATTAAGGGCTGGTACACCCAGGACGGTAAAACCTGGTATTACGACCTGACCACCGGCGCCATGTACAAAGGCTGGCACACCATTGAGGGTTCCACCTACCATTTTGATGAAACCACCGGCGTGAAGGGGTAAATCAGATACAAATATAAATAGTAAAACCGACCGCAGGGGCGAGCAGCATCGCCTTTGCGGTCGGTTTGGTTTTGGGGTGAAATGCACCCGCAGGGTGTGCGGCGGGTGATTGAATGAAATATTGGGCAAGGCCCAGCGTGCGGGACGATGCATCGCGCCCTACAGAGCGTTTATTGGTTGGTCGTGCACAACAAAATGCTCTGTAGGGAACGGTCTCGACCGTTCCGCAACTTTGCCGCATAGGCCATAATATTGCTTGGTACAAGCCGTATCCAAGAACGTCAAAATCGTTTTTGAATACGCCCTCCACTTACTTTACAAAACTACCCTCCAGCGCCAGGTACTGGTCAAACAGCATGCGGCTGACACGGTTGCCGTAAATCACGCTGGGGTGGTCGTTTACTTCCAGCTTGTTGGCAAAGTCGGTGCACATCATTACCAGAACATAATCCCCGTAAGGCGTGTGGATCAGGCCGCCGTCATTGCGGCAGGCATCCATGGAGCCGCTTTTGCTGGCTACATAGATCAGATCCGGATCCGCGTGGGATTCTTCGGGGTCGGTGTAATACGGGGGGATGCTGCCCGCCAGCATGGTGTTGTAGTGCTGCTGGCGGAACACATTACGCATGGCATCGCTGGCCTGGGGGCTGACCAGCTCGCCCTTTGCCAACAGGGCAAAAAAGCGGCCCATATCCCGCGGGGTAATGGTACCCAGCTTTTCGCTCCAGTTATCGCTGCGCAGGCTGCGGTGCAGCTTGGTGTGGGTGCAGCCAATGCTGCGGATAAACGCATTGATGGTATCCAACCCCAGATAGTCGATCAGCATGTTGGTGGCAATGTTGTCGCTGACAACGATCATCAGGGTGGCAACATCGCGGGCGCGCAGCCTGGCACCTTCGCCTAAGGACCGGATCAGGCCGGAGCCGTCCACAAAATGCCGGGCTTCATAGGTCAGTTCGGCATTCAGGCTGGCTTTGCCGGCTTCCGCCTGGGCGTACAGACAGCCCAGAATATAAATCTTGATCGTGGATGCCGATTCAAATTCATCATCAGCCCCACGCTCCACCACATGGCCATGCAGGTCATCTGCGTATACGCACATTTTGGCGTCCAGCCCGCACAGCTCTGCATCAATGCGGCGTTCCAAAGTCAATTCAGGATGCAGCATAATGGTTCTCCTTTTATTTTGGTAGCGTTACAGGTTCTCGCTGAAAAAGCGCACGGCGTTGCCGTAAAAAATCTTTTCCACCACACGCTCGGGGATCCCCTCTTTTTTCAGCCCCTCGGCCAGCTTGGGCATGTCCTGCGCACCGGCAATTTCCAGGTCGCCGTCAATGCCGTCAAAATCGCTGCCCAAGGCCAGGCAGTCCTCACCGGCCTTATCCATAATATAGCGGGCGTGGCGGGCCATATCGGTGATGCGGCTCCTGACCTGGCTGCGGTCGGGGTTTGTATCCAGGAAGGAAGCGCAGTAGTTCAGGCCAATCAGGCAGCCCTTTTCGCCCATGGCAGTCAGCATCTCGTCCGTCAGGTTGCGCACATGGGGGCAGCAGGCGCGCGCGTTGGAATGGCTGGCAACAAAAGGCCGCTTTGCCACCCGCAGAATATCCCAGATACCGGCGTCCGATAGGTGAGAAACATCCACCAGCATATGCAGGCGCTGCATCTCCTCCACAAATTCTAAACCTTTTTCGGTCAGGCCTCCGGTGGTGTTGGCCGGGCGGGGCCACATGTCATCGGTGCCGGGTACAATGTTGGGCTCGGCCAAGCCGTTCTTGAAGTTCCAGGTCAGGGTCATCATCCGCACGCCAAGGCGGTACAGATCCCGCAACGCACCCAAGCTGTCCAGGCAGGCACCACCTTCTTCAACAGTCAGCATCATGCCGCGCTTGCCGGAGGTGAGTAGCGTCTGGATGTCCGCCGCAGTGCGCACCTGCATCAGGTCATCGGGATACTGTTCCAGCAGGCGGTAGAAAATGTCGATTTCTTCCAGGCAGGCCAGCAGGGGGCTTTTTTCCCGTTCCGGTTCCAGGTGAACAAAGCAAGCCATGCACTGCAGCAGATAGTCGCCCTGTTTCATGCGTTCCAGATCTATCATTAAATCATTGTGCAAAAAGCTCTTGGGCTTGCCTGCCTGCTGGGCATAGCGCAGCTCGGCCAGGGTATCACAGTGCATATCCCATACTTTCATAAAATCCCCTCCATGGTATACATTTTGTATTTATCTATAATTTATAACAGACTGAGCGGATACTGCGGCTTTCCTTTCCCGGTGAAATCTGGTACAATCAAAACGGAAATAATCGTATGATTGCGAGGCGTTTTTATGGCATCCATCCTGCTGCCAGTTCCCCAGATCCTGCAAAACCCGGAGCTGCCCAACGGCTGCGAAATTACCAGCTGCTGCGAAGTGCTGCACTACCTGGGCTTTGCCCCGGATAAGTGCGAACTGGCCGACTACTATCTGCCGCGCAGCGCCCAGTGGTACGGCGCAGACCCCGACGAGGTTTATATGGGCAATCCTCACCTGGACGATGGCAGCCCCGAAACCGGCTATTACTGCTTTGCTGGGCCGATTGTGCAGGCGGCGAACGCCTACCTGGCTGTGCAGGGCAGCAGCTGCCGCGCTTGTGATCTGACCGGTGCCGAGGAAGCCGAACTGGCATCCCAGCTGCAGGCCGGGAACCCGGTCATCTTTTGGGCAACGCTGCACTTTGGCGATATCCAGCACGACCCCTGCGGTGAATACGACCTGCCCGGTGGGCGGCGGCACGAGGTGCTGCACACCCTGCACTGCATGGTGCTGTGCGGCATGGATGACCAGAACTTTGTGGTGGCAGACCCGCTGGATTTTAACCGTGTGGTACCGCGTGTCCAGTTCATGAAAATTTACCGCCAGCTGGGGCGGCGGGCCGTGGTGATTAAAAAAGATTCCTAAAACCATTGGGCGGCGGACACGCGCCGGTGCTCAATGTCTTTATCATACCGCGGGGCCTGCCGGAGCGCAAGAAAAACTTTTGGCCCGGCGGGGCGGAACTGGCAGACCTCATAAAAATTAAATATGGAATTCAGCGCATTAAAGCCTTGACTTGTGTTGGTGCAGTTGCTAAAATTGATAAGTGATAGCCTGCCACATTTGGGTTGTTTTGGCAGGGCAAATATGCACGATGATGCAATATATAAGGAGGCGCCTATGCGCGCTGGAACCACCCCCAACGGGCAGCCCCGCAGCACTGCTTTGTATGAAGCCATCCTGCGGCTGGATAATCTGGACGATTGTATTCGATTTTTTGAGGATCTCTGCGCTGTAACGGAGCTCCGCACCATGGAACAGCGTTATGATGTAGCAGGGTGCCTGCTGCAAGGCAAGGTGTACAGCGAAATCCGCCAGCTGACGGGCGCTTCCAGCGCAACGGTCAGCCGGGTGAACCGGATGCTGAACTATGGCACCGGCGCTGTGGCCGAAAGCGTCCGCCATGACCTTGCTGCACAGCAGGACGGCGAAAATTCTGAAGGAGGAACCGCAGAATGAGCATTCAAATCAAAGATTTCGGCAAAACCACCGCAGGCCAGCCGGTCAAGGTCGGTATTCTGGCGAACGATACCATCGAAGTTCATATTTTAAGCTATGGCGCTACCATCCAGCAGCTGCTTGTGCCGGACCGCAAGGGCAACAAGGTGGATGTTGTGCTGGGCTACCCTACCGTGCAGGATTATGAGCTGAACACCTGTTTTCTGGGCGCTGTGGTGGGCCGCTACGCCAACCGCATTGGCGGCTCCAAATTCACCCTGTATGAGGAAGAATACCATGTTACCCCGAACGAGGGCAAAAACTGCCTGCACAGCGGCCTGCACGGCTTTGATAAGACCGTGTTTGACATGGGCTTTGAGGGGGACGATACCCTGGTTCTGACCGCAGCCAGCCCCGACGGCACCGACGGCTTCCCCGGCAACGCCGAGCTGGAAGTGCGCTACAGCCTGGCAGGCGCCGGCCTGATGATTCAGTACACCCTGACTACCGATGCCCCCACTGTGGCAAACATTACCAACCACAGCTACTTTAACCTGAACGGCCATGCTTCCGGCAGCGTGCTGGGGCACCGTCTGTCTCTGGATGCACCGGCCTATCTGGAAACGGATGCCGGTTCCATCCCCACCGGGCGCAAGATCGCTGTGGCAGGCACCCCGATGGACTTTACCGAGGAAAAGACCATTGGCCGCGATATCAACGCCGATTACCCGGCCCTGAAGCAGTGCGGCGGCTATGACCACTGCTATGTTATTGCGGACAGCGGTCTGCGCCACACCGCATGGCTGACCGGCCCCGAAACGGGCATCCGCATGGAGACCCTGACCACCCAGCCCGGCGTGCAGCTGTATACTTCCAACTTCCTCAAGTCCGCCACCGCCTGCAAGGATGGCGCATCTTACGGCCAGTATTCCGCCGTCTGCCTGGAAACCCAGGATTTCCCTGATGCCCCCAACCATCCCGATTTCCCGGATACCACCGTCCTGCCCGACCGCCCCTACAGCGCAACCACTCTGTACCGGTTTGACTTGGCACCGCTGTGAAACGCATAAAGGGATAAGTTAAGAAATAAAAAGGGAACGTGCCCTGTGAATCAGGTGCGTTCCCTTTTTTGGCGTTATGGCAACACCGCACAATTCCCGCCTTGCGGCTTAAGCACCGCTCCGGCAGCTGCGGCACGGCATCTGCGTTGCCAAAATGCTCGATAATGTCGGGTTGCGGTACCCGCATCGTGCTTCGGGGGCAAAAGCCCCTCGCACTCTGCGACCGCTGCCCCTGCTTCGGTTCGCTGTTTCCGCCACTGGCGGCGCTCACCTTTGCAGCATCCAGTATTATCTGCGCTTTTGGCTTGGCATCTGCCGCACCTCGCTCGCCGTATCGGCACTTAGAATTATGCGGTATTGCCTTATATCAAATGCTATTGCTTACGATTGTGATATAAGAATTGATAAACAGTACCGGAAGCCTTGAAAGCACGCAGCAGGGGGCATCATCCCGCATAGCGCACCTTGCCATATATTCCGTCCATCATTCTCCGCAGGGCGACGGGCGCACAATATGCGCCCCTACGGGGGCGCCCTACTCCATAAACTCCTGCTTTTAACCGCCCCATTTTCCTTCTTTAAATCGCAAGCACTGCACAACAAAAGGTTGTATCTTGCGGTTTCCTATGCTATACTAAAGCTGAAGCAAAACAGCCAAGTAAGAAAGGAACCTTGTGGGATGCAGCCTTTATTGATCATTCTTCTGTTGCTGTCGATACTGACCAACGTATTATTGATTCTGCTTTTGCTGCGCAGCGGCCAGCAGAACACCGCCGAGGACCAGACTGATGAAATTGCCCGCATTGTGCGGGATGAAGTAGAGGCCGAAACCGAAGTGCTGGCCGACCAGCTGCGCGTGATGCAGGGCGAAGTGACCCGCACAACCTCCGCCAGCGCGCGGGACATGGGAACCCTGCTGGCCGAAAGCCAGCGCCAGAGCCAGGAGGCCGCCACCGCCCGGCTGGACGCCATCGACCGCGCCGGTGCCGCCCGCCAGCGCGCTGCCAACGATGCCCTGCTGGCTCAGCTGCAGGTGCTGGAAACCCGCCTGAAAAATCTGGAAGACACCAACGCCAACCGGCTGGACGGCGTGCGGGCAACCCTGCTGCAGGGCATGGCAAACATCCGGGCCGACAATAACAAAAAGCTGGATGAAATCCGCGGCACGGTGGACGAAAAGCTGGAAGACACGCTGCAGCGCCGGGTCAGCGAATCGTTCCGGGCGGTCAGCACCCAGCTGGAACAGGTGTACAAGGGCCTGGGCGAGATGCAGAACCTTGCCGCCGATGTGGGCAGCCTGAAGCAGGTGCTTTCCGGCGTAAAGACCCGCGGTATTCTGGGCGAAGTACAGCTGGGGGCGATCCTGAAAGAAATTTTGGCCCCCGGCCAATACGCCGAAAATGTGGCTACTGTGCCCGGCAGCAGCAACCGGGTGGAATATGCCGTCAAGCTACCGGGCCAGAGTGGAACCGTGTGGCTGCCCATTGACGCCAAGTTCCCCGGCGATACCTATGCACACCTGCAGGACGCCCAGGCCAGCGGCGACCCCGCCGCGGTAGCCGCCGCCCGTCGCCAACTGGAAACCGTGGTGCGGCAGGAAGCCAAGGACATCCACGATAAATACATTGAAGTCCCGTACACCACCGCATTCGGCATTCTCTTCCTGCCGTTTGAAGGGCTGTATGCCGAGGTGGTGAACTGTGGTCTGCCGGAAATTTTGCAGCGGGATTACAAGATCAACATTGCGGGGCCTTCCACTATGGCGGCCCTGCTGAATGCGCTGCAGATGGGCTTCCGCACGCTGGCCATCCAGAAGCGCTCCGGCGAGGTATGGCAGATTTTGGGCGCGGTAAAGACGGAGTTCGAGAAGTTCGGCAGTGGACTGCAATCCATGCAGCGCCACCTGAACCAGACCGGCAACGATCTGGAAGAGCTGATCGGCACCCGCAGCCGCGCTATTACCCGCAAGCTGGAAAGCGTGCAGCAGCTGGAACCCACCGAAGCCGCCGATCTTTTGGGGCTGGCAGAGGGCGGAAGCAGAATTTCCACACAAAACAGTGAAATTGACCGGCAGGATAACGCTCCTCGCCTGCGCCGCAAGGATGACGCAGGCATGCCCATGTGATATAATAAAGATAGAAGGCAGGTGCGCCCTGCATGGCGCAGCGTACACCGGCCCAGGCTATCCACAAGGAGGGACTGCTTTTATGAAAGAGATCCGTTGGGAACTGATTTTGATGCCGCTGGTCAGCATTGTGCTGGGCATTTACCTGATCATGCAGCCGGGTGCCGCCACGGTTGCGCTTTGTTCGCTGATTGGCTGGCTGATTTTGCTGGCCGGTGCTGCCGGTGCGGTCAATTCCGTCACCTTCCAGCGCGCCACCTTTATGACTTCGCCTTTGCTGCCGGTCAGCGTGGCGGGCATTATGGTGGGGCTGTTCTTCATTACACGGCCTTACACGCTGGTGGAGATCGTGGGGCTTATCATCTGCGTATTTTTGATGATTCAGGGCATGACCAGTATCCAGACCGCAGTCAACCGCAAGCGCTGGGGCGACACCCTGTGGTGGGTGCCGCTGATCATCGGCATTGCCTGTGTGCTGCTGGGTGCATACGCCCTGTTTGCGCCGGGCGCTTCCACCGCGCTGATGATGCGCATTGCCGGTATCATGCTGGCATTCAGCGGCGTGGTTAACATGATCGCCGCGTTCGCCCTCACCAAACAATAACCGTTAAAGCCGCATAAACAAACCGACCGCAGGGGCGAATGAGTTATCGCCTTTGCGGTCGATTTTGTTTGTATTGGGTTGTGGGTGTTATGATTGGAGCGATGCGGCGGCGGGCGCACGATGTGCCCCCCTACGGGTGATTCACGTTTTTCAGCACTCTGCCGAACCAGAATTTGCTTACCCCTCCGCCTTCACATACCACACCCCATCCGGCGCACGGCACAAACGGACGCCAAACACCCGATCCACCGCACCGGTGGCAGCAAGGGCAGCGGAGGTATCGCAGCCAAGCAGGCGGCCGCCACCCAACAGGGCAATGCGATCCGCATACTGCATGGCCTGGGGCAGCTCGTGCATAACCAGCACCACGGCTTTGCCGCCCGCTGCCACGCTGCGCAGCAGATCCAGCAGCTCAAACTGGGCGCGTACATCCAGAAAGGCACCGGGCTCATCCAACAGGATGGTGGTTCCGCCCTGGGCCAGCGCCATGGCAAGGTACACCCGCTGGTGTTCGCCGCCGGAAAGCGCCCGCACATCCCAATTTGCCCAATCCAGCGTGCCGGTCCGGCGCATGGCCTGCTCCACCGCAGCGGTATCCTGTGCTGTCATCCGGCGGGAAAAGCCCAGATACGGGAACCGCCCATGTGCCACCAGCGCCCGCACCGTGATTCCCGGCACCGGGCGGGACTGCGGCATAAACGCTGCTGTGCGGGCAAACTCTTTGCGGCCATAGCTGGCGATGGAGCGGCCATCCAGCAGAATATTGCCGCTGCGGCAGGGCAGCGTGCGCGTCATGGCGCGCAGCAGGGTGGTTTTGCCGCTGCCATTGGGGCCAATCAGCGCGGTCAGCTGGCCGTTTGGGGCGGCAAAGCTCACATCCCGCACCACATCCTGTGCGCCATAGCCCGCACTGACATGCTGTAATTCAATCATACATTCGCCTCCCCCTGCCGTGCAGCAGCAAGCCAAGGAAGAACGGCCCGCCGATGAGGGACAGCAGAATGCCCACCGGCAGTTCAAACGGAGCAAACAGGCAGCGTGCCAGCACATCACACAGCACAACAAAAGCCGCCCCCAGCAGCATGGCCGCGGGCAGCAGAATGCGATGGTTATTGCCCACCAGCCGCCGGGCAATGTGCGGGGCCAGCAGCCCCACAAAGCTGAGCAGCCCTGCAAAGCTGACAGCTGCCCCCGCCAGCAGCGCCGCCGCCAGAATGCCCAAAAAGCGTACTGCTCCGATGTGCAGCCCCAAGGAAGCTGCACTTTGTTCCCCCAGGCATAGCACGTTCAGGTCTGCCGCCAGCAGCAGAGCCAGCAGCGTCCCGGTGATCAGGTAAAGCACAGCGCCTTTCAGCCCGGACAGTGTTACGCCGGACAAGCCGCCCACCAAAAAGTCTGATGCCCCGGCAATCGCATCCGGGTACAATAGCTTGATCGTATTCATGCCCGCGGTCAGCATTCCGCTGACGGCAAGGCCTGCCAGCACCAGCGTGGTGCGGCTTACCCCGGCCCCCAGCGCCAGCCCATACACCAGCAGGGCGGCGGCCAGCGCCCCGGCAAACGCCGCAGGCTGTACCGCGTTGGGGTGGGCAGGCCACAAAGCCGCAGCACACAGTGCCGCCAGCCCAGCGCCGGCGTTCACGCCGATCACGTTAGGGCTTGCCATGGCGTTGTTCAGCACGGCCTGCAGCAAAACGCCCGCTGCCGCCAGCGCGCTGCCTGCCAACAGCCCGGCCAGGGTGCGGGGCCAGCGCACATGCAGCAAAACGCGGTAGACGGCGTTTTGGGGATCGCCGCTGCACCATGCCTGCCACAGCTGCAAAGGGGTATAGCCTTGGCTGCCAAAGCAAAGCCCGGCCAAAGCTGCCAGCACCACGGCCAGCGCTAAAACGGTCAGCGCGGCTCCCTGCCTGCGCAGGGTGGGCAGTGTTGCGGACTGTTTCATGCCAGGGCCTCCAGCTGATCAGCCAGCTGGGGATACAGCAGCGCCGCAAGGGTGCGGTAGCTTTCGCCCCAGCGGGCGTTGGGTTTATAGTGGAACAGCGCTTTATCCAGCAGATAATAATGGCCGCTCTGCACGGCGCTCAGGCCGGACCACGCAGGATTGGCCTGCAGGTTTTCGGCCAGCCAGTCCAGCGCTTTCTGCTGGCTGGCCCCCATGGTAACCACAAAAATGTCTTCCGGGTCATCCGCAATGATGTTTTCCATGCTCAGGTTTTCCAGCAGGCTGTCGTCCGCATCGGCAATGTTTATCGCACCCAAGTCCTTCAGCATTGCGCCGGTCATGTTATCGCTGCCTTTTGCCTTGCAGCCGGAGGAATACGCCCGCAGCAACAGCACATTGGGGGCGGGCAGCTTGGCGTTCTGCACCAGTTCCAGCACATCGCTGATCTGCTGCTGCACGGCAAGGCCGTTCTGTTCATACAAATCCTCGCGGCCTGTCATATCACAAAAAGTGCGCAGCATGGCAAGGTATTCATCAAATGTATTGGTTTTGAAATAGGCGTGCGGCACCCCTGCCTCCTGCAAAAATTCATGCAGAGCCGTCTGCTCACTGACCTCGGCATTCAAAATCACAAAGTCCGGGTTCTGGGCCAGAATTTCCTCGGTGTTGGGATCCTGATTGGTGCCGATCACGGCAATGTCTGTTCCCAGGTCCAGCCCACGCTCCTTGATGGCATCCTCCGTTGTGGCAGCCAGCGTGCCGCCTGCCAGGGTCCATGCTTCGGCAAAGCTGCCGTACAGGCTGACCACACGGTTCCAGCTCTGCACGGTAACGGGGTAGCCCATGGCATCGGTAAAGGTAACGCCGGACTGGGTTTCGGCTGCTTTCGCCGTCTGCTGCGGGGCGGGTGCCTGCACGGCCTGCGGTGCGGCACACCCGGCCAGCAGCAGGGCCGCCAGTGCCAGGGCGGTTATTGCTTTTTTGTACTTCATTTTGTGTTTTCCCTCTATATGCTTTAGGGCAATACCGCATAATTCTAAGTGCCGATACGGCGAGCGAGGTGCGGCAGATGCC
>SAUS01000087.1 GCA_004000625.1 Candidatus Cibiobacter qucibialis
GCAGCTGCCGGAGCGGTGCTTAAGCCGCAAGGCGGGAATTGTGCGGTGTTGCCTTAGGCAGCGGGCGCACGATGTGTGCCCCTACTAGTGTGGTAATTCTAAAGCTTTACTTTTTATGATTTGGCTTTGTTACGAAGCGGCTCTAATTTTTTAGATAGAGCAAAAAGGTAAAGTTTTAGTCTTAACACACTACTACGGGGGTACGTTTTGGGCTTAGTTCCATGTGATATTTGAAATGCGCACCCAAGTTATGCCTGACAAAAAAGCGAATATACAAAAACACCCGCAGGGATCGGCCAAGTGGCTTACACCTGCGGGTGTTGCTTATTGCTTATTCAGCGTAGCTGGAATCAGACCGGATGAGACTTGTTCTCATAGTCAGCATGCAGAGCGTCCACACCGTGCATACGGGCATTGCGCTTTTCGAAGAACTTGGGAGCAACCTGCGGGAACATAGCGTAGGTCAGAACGTCCTCTTCCTGAATGGCATACTTGGCAGCTTCGGCCTTCAGCTTGTCCATTTCGGGGGCAAGGGTATCAGCAAAGCGGCAGGTAATGGGCTCTTCGCCCTTCAGAATAAAGTCGCTGAATTCCTTCTTGATGGGAGCGGGAGTCTTGCCGTAATCGCCATGGACCAGGCCCTTGAACTCCTTGGTGACCATCTTGTAGCGCTCGCCCATGATGACGTTGAACACAGCCTGAGTGCCAACGATCTGGGAGGTCGGGGTGACCAGCGGCGGGTAACCGGCATCCTCACGCACGCGGGGGATTTCGGCCAGAACTTCATCCAGCTTATCTTCCTTGCCAGCGTCCTTGAGCTGCTTAAGCATGTTGGAGAACATGCCGCCCGGAACCTGATACAGCAGGGTGTTGGCATCAACGCCCAGGCTCTTCGGATTGATCTGGCCGTTGGCGATGTACTTTTCGCGCAGTTTGGCGAAGTAAGCACGCACAACGTTCAGCTGGTTCAGGTCAAGGCCGGTGTCATAATCGGTGCCCTGCAGGGCGGCGACCAGGCTTTCGGTCGGCATATGGGAAGTGCCCAGAGCCAGCGGGCTCATGGCGGTATCCACAATGTCAGCACCGGCTTCGATGCCCTTCAGGATGGACATGGAGGCCAGACCGGCGGTGTAATGGCTGTGGATGTCAACAGGGATGCTGACGGTCTTCTTCAGCTCGCTCACCAGCTCGGCGCAGGTGTAGGGCTTGAGCAGGCCTGCCATATCCTTGATGCAGATAGAGTCTGCGCCCATCTCTTCCAGGGTCTTGGCATACTTGGCAAAATACTCGTTGTTATGCACCGGGCTCAGGGTGTAGCTGATGCAGGCCTGAACATGTGCCTTTTCCTTGTTGGCTGCCTCGATGGCAGTCTTCAGGTTGCGGGGGTCGTTCAGAGCATCGAAAATACGGATCACATCAATGCCGTTGGCAACGCTCTTCTGTACAAAGTACTGAACGGCGTCGTCAGCATAGGGGCGGTAGCCCAGCATGTTCTGGCCGCGGAACAGCATCTGCAGTTTCTGATGCGGCAGTTCTTTACGCAGGATGCGCAGACGCTCCCACGGATCTTCATCCAGAAAGCGGATGCAGGAGTCAAACGTTGCGCCGCCCCAGCACTCCACAGAGAAGTACGGGATCTTGTCCATTTCGGGCAGGATGGGACGCATTTCATCCATCGTCATACGGGTGGCCAGCAAAGACTGATGCGCATCACGCAGAACGACTTCGGTAATCTTAACAGGTTTCTTAGCCAATCTCGTTCACCTCATTTTTTAACGTTCGGGATCGTTTACGCTTTATCAGCCCATGGTGTACAGCACATCGCCGGAGTTGACGGTATCGCCCTTGCGAACGTCAATGCTGGCAATGGTGCCGTCCTGCGGTGCGCTGATCTCGTTTTCCATCTTCATGGCTTCGAGGATCATGACAACATCGCCAGCCTTAACAGCAGCGCCTGCCTTGACCTTGATGTCCAGGATGGTGCCCGGCATGGGAGCGTTGACAGGAACAGAACCAGCGGCAGCGGGTGCGGCAGGTGCAGCAGCCGGAGCAGGTGCAGCGGCGGGTGCCGGAGCGGCAGCCGGGGCAGCAGCAACAGGAGCAGCGCCGTTGGTGTTTTCTTCAACGGTAACGTTGTAAGCAACGCCGTTCACGGTAACAGTCAGGTTTTTCATAAAAAGGGTCCTCCTTAAATATTACAGGGTGATGTTGCCGTGTTTCTTAGGCAAACGGGTGGTGCGCTTGGTGGCCAGCATATCCAGGGCCTGTGCGGCAGCAGCACGCACATCGGCAGCCTTTACAGCGGCATCGGCAGCGCCGTTGGCAACAGCGGCAACTGCGCTGCACTGCTCTGCCTTGTAGGCAGCAGCCTTCTGCTTGGTAGCCTGCTGGATGTTGTCAGAAGCAAAGATCTCGTCCTTGTACAGAACGGTAGCGGCGGTTTCCGGTGCCAGCGGGGCAACGGTGCAGCCGTCCACAGCAATACGCCAGTCAGCGGAAGCTGCAAAGACGGTGTAGATGGGGCCAACAGCCTCACCGGCAAGGATTGCGACCTTAACGGTGGTAGCTTCGGCATAAACGCCAGCCATACGGGCAGCCTGGCGGATGCCGCCAGCCTGGTCGTCGCCTTCGCTCTTGACAAAGCCTTCAGTGTTGACAACAGTCACAACGGGAATGCTGTAAGCATCACACAGGCGCACAAAACGGGCTGCCTTAGCGGTGCACTTGTGGCACAGGGTACCCTTGGCGGTAGCAACGATACCGACAGCCTGGCCGTTGACGGAACCAAGTGCGGTATAGATGTTGCGGCCATAACCAGCGTACAGCTCGGTCAGGCTACCTGCATCGGCAATAGCCTCGGCAGCGCTCTTGGCATCGTACTTGACCAGGTTGAGCGCAGCGGCGGGAGCTTCGAAATCAAACACAGCGGGGCCAGCCAGGTTGTTGGCCGGCAACATACCCACAACGCGAGCAGCGGCGGAAGCTGCCTTGACGGCATCTTCTTCCACGATAGCGGCAACGCCTGCCTTGGCGGCAAACTCAGCAGAGCCGGCAGCCTTGACCTTGTCCTCTGCATTGAAAGGAGCGGTCAGGAACAGCTCAGCGTCAGCTGCCATGATGCAGACATCAGCTGCGGCGGCCTGCACAGCGCTGGTGCCGGCGCAGGTACCGGTAACAACGGCAACCTGAGGCACAACGCCGGAGATGCGGGCGATCTCAGCGGTCAGGCGGGAGTTTGCGTTCAGCAGCTCCAAGCCGCCTTCCAGCTTAGCGCCGGTAGAATTGTAGAACGTTACAACGGGATTGCCGGTCTCAGCGGCCATTTTCAGCACGCGAGTGGTTTTATCCAGATCTGCCGCGCCAACGGGTTCCCCGTTCTGGTAAACGGCATAAACGCTTTGGCCGTTGGCACAGCCGAACGCTGCGCTGACGGCACCGTCAGTAAACAGAGGAGAATAGTTCCCCTCATCAAAAAATGCTGCAAGGATTGCTTCCTTGCTTGGCTTATTAGCTGCCATACATTGACCTCCTGTTTATTCAATGAGCAAGATGGTTATCATATGCCATATGGCTTTATTATACTACTTCGTCGAAAAGCAGACAAGTGGAAAGCGCCAAAAAGTTTTGCGTTTTGCCTTATTTTTCAGCTTTTTCTGCACGGTTTGCCCAAAATTATGACAAAGCCGCCCCTTGCGGAGCGGTTTGTTTGCATAGAATGTTGTGATTCAGCTTGCTTAGTCGTGCTTGATGGGGCCGGGGCGGCGGGCGGCGGCAGGGGCGGCTTTGCGGGCCGGGGCAGCCTTGAGCGCGGCATTGCGCAGGGCACTAATCTCGGATTTTTTCAGTTCGCGGTATTCGCCAGGCTGCAGCATGCCCAGTTTGACCGGGCCTTCAGCGCTGCGCTTCAGGCGGATGACCTCCAGGCCGACTGCTTCGCACATGCGGCGGATCTGGCGGTTGCGGCCCTCGTGCAGGGTGATCTCCAACACCGTGCGGCCGGGTTCATCCACCACAACATGGATGACGGCGGGCTGGGTTTTTACACCATCGTCCAGCACAACGCCGCTGGACATTTTGACAACCTGTTCCTCGGTCGCGCGGGGGCGCACAGTAACGCGGTACAGCTTGCCCACGCCGCCGGAAGGATGAGTGAGCAGGTTGGCAAATGCGCCGTCATCCGTCAGCAGCAGCAAGCCTTCGCTGTCTTTATCCAGACGGCCGATGGGATACACACGGCGGTCCACGCCGGCGAGCAGATCCATAACGGTCTTGCGGCCGCGTTCGTCCGATGCGGTGGTAATATAGCCGCGGGGCTTGTTAAGCATCAGATAGGTATACTGGCGCTTGCGCACAATGCGCACGCTTTTGCCGTCAATGCTGACTTTATCAAAGTCGGGGTCCATCTTATCCCCCAGCGTGACCGGATGGCCGTTGACCTTGACGCGGCCTTCATCAATCAATTTTTCTGCAGCGCGGCGGGAGCACACGCCCTGGTCCGAGAGTACTTTTTGAATCCGTTGTTCTGCCATGGTGTTCCTTTCCAATATCAGGGTAATATCCGCCGGGTGGATTTGCTTATATGAGAATGTCCTCCCGGCATTTCAGTTGAACAGCCCGCTTTGGGCCGGGTTCCGGTTGGGGAAAAATGAAATCTGTCCGCTTATTCCTGCGGGGTTTCGGGCTTGTCCTTTTTGATTAGGGCGCTGATGCGATCCACAAGGTCCGGCAGAGCGTTGATAGCGCTGTCCACCGGGCTGACATGTTCCACCAGCTGGATGGTGCGCACATTGCCGCCGCTGATCACCAAAAACGCGATGGGTGCAATGGAAACGCCCGCGCCGGTGCCGCCGCCAAACATCTGCTTGTTGGTTTTTGCGCCAACATCAGAGCCGCCGGAGGCAAAGCCAAAGGTAACGCGGGAAATGGGGATGATGGTTGCTCCATCCACCGTGATCGGTTCGCCAATGATGGTATTGGCATCCACCAGCTGGCGGATTTTTTCCATTGTAACGCCCATTATGCCTTCAATCGGATGTTCTGCCATTATAAATTACCTCCCTGTTCTGTTTCAGGTGTATTGTATTTGGGGTGTTTTGGGGGCAGCAGCTGCGGGTCATGCCGGGCATGCCACACAAAGCACACCACTGTAACCAGTGCCAGCAGCGGGCAGAGCAGCAGTTTGAGCGAAACCACACGCTGCTGTTTGGCGCTGCCGGTGTAATCAGCCTCCAGCCAGAGCTGATCCGCCTGTATTTTAATGTGGTCCTGTGCGATTGCCAGGATGGTGTTGAGGGTGGTCAGCGTCTGGCCGTACAGGATGGCCGTTTCTGCGGCGGTCTCCCCTGTTATCGTCCAGATCACATTCAGCTTGCTGACGCGGAAGCCGCGCAGCAGCGGCCCCACACTGGCGCGCAGCACGCTGAACAGGTGCCGCACATAGCCAACAGGGTCCGCCCTGACTGCCGCTCTGATGCGGTCCACAAGGCCGGTATCTTCTTCCGGCTGTGGTTCCGCGGCAGGTGTTTCCGCTGCCGGGGCAGATTTGGCTTTTGATTTTGGTACTGCCTGTTCCGGCTGCGGGGATGTTTCCGGTGCTTTTGGTTTTCCCTGTTCCTTTTCAGCGGGCGGGGCCGGTTCTGCTTTTTTGGGTTTTTCCGGCACTTTTGCGGGCTTTGCTTCCGTGGGTTCCGTCTGCTTTTCCATTGTAGGTTGTGCGGGCAGTTCCGCTTTTGCAGGCGGCGGGGTTGGCTTGGGCGGTGCGGCGGAAGTCGGCTCGGTTTTGGGGGTGTTCCCCTGCTTTGTTTCTGCCTTCGGTTCTGCCTTTTTTTCCTCTTCATCCGCTTTGCGCGGGTACAGGGTAAAGTGCAGCGGGCCGTAACACAGCTGTAAACGCAGGCCGCCGATATGGCTCCAACGGAAGTGAATGACCGCAGGCAGCAGCAGCGCCAACAGCAAAAGCAAAAGCAGTGCCAGCAAAATCATGCCGATTATTTTTAGCACCATCAGCACAACCGCCAACACGGCGCTCATTGCAGTTCCTCCAGAGTTTGCTGCACCGGCAGTTCTTCTTCTTTCTGGGGGTCGTCATGCAGCGGGGGCAGGTCGGCCAGACTGCCAAGGCCGAACACTCGCAAAAAGGTATCCGTCACCCGGAACGCCACCGGCTTGCCGGGCAGATCCAGGCGGCCAGCTTCCTCAATCAGCCCGCGTTCCATCAGCTTGGACACGGTGGAAGAGGAATCTACGCCGCGCACCTGCTCGATGAAGCTGCGGCTGACCGGCTGGTTATAGGCGATAATAGCCAGAACTTCCAGCGCAGCGGGCGAAAGCGGCGCGTTGCGGCGGGTATCCAAAATGCGCTTGACCACCTCGCCATAATACGGGCGGGTCGCCATCTGCCAGCGGTCGCCGTCAAAATGCAGCAGCATCAGGCCGCTTTCGGTTTCATCATAGCGCTTTTGCAGCTTTTCCAGCAGGGTCAGCACCTCTGCCGGGTCGGCGCGCATGGCTTCGGCCAGGCGGTCGGTTTCCACCGGTTCGGCGTTGGCAAACAGCATGGCTTCCAGCATGCCAATTTTATTGCGCTGTGTGATCGGCATCGGTTGCGGCCTCCTTTCCTGTGGGTTGGTTTTGTTTGTTGCGCGGGCGGCGGGCGCGGTCCATCGTCAGGGTTCCGGTTTCATCCAGCCGCACACGCCCGGCGCGGATCAATTCCAGCAGCGCCAGGAACGTTGCCACATTGGTGCTGCGGCTTTCCTGCGGGCTGAACAGCTGGCCCATGCGGCACAGCGTACCTTTCAGCATACCGCGCAGCATGTGGGCCACACGGCTTGCCACCGATACGAACGGCGCGGTGACCAACGGTTCAAACCGCTCCTGGGTGGGCTTTTTGCGGCGCTGGCTGCGGCCCATCAGGCTGAACCACGCCTGCACCAGCCGGTCGGGATCCTGTTTGCGGGAATATTCCGCCGGGCCTTCCGGTTTTTGGGGCTGGCGCACCGCGGTGTACAAATCCCGCGCACGGCTGCCCAACTCCGCCGCCACCTGCTTGCAGGTGCTGTACTCGATCAAACGGCCGGTCAGCTCCGCTTTCATGCGTTCCGCTTCAGGGCTGCGTGGCAGCAACAGGGCGCTTTTCATCTGAACCAGGTGCGCGGCCATATCAATGAATTCGCTGGAGACTTCCAGCTTATCGGCCTGCATGGTCTGGATGGCGGCAGTATACTGCTCAATGAGTTCCATGATATTGATATCATAGAGGTTCATTTTATTTTTGCCAACCAGATAGAGCAGCAAATCCAGCGGACCTTCAAAATTATCTTCCTGTAGCTTAAAGGTAAGTGTTTCCATAAAACAGCGGATATCGTTCCTTACTTAAATTGAGATGTACCATCAGGCAATGCCGAACAGCAGTTCCACAAAGCCGGTCAGGTTCAGCAGCAAACGCCACGCCGCGTTTACGCAGAGATTGAGCGGGGTGTTGAGCAGGCCAAAGAACACCAGAAGCAGCACAACGCCCATGATGTATTTTTCATACCGCATGGCCTGAAAATACAGTTTTTGCGGCAAGAACAGCAACACAATGCGGCTGCCGTCAAACGGCGGTACAGGGATCAGGTTGAACACGCCAAGGCTGATGTTCATGCTGATCAGAACATAAAGGAAATCCAGCACCAGCTGGGGCGCCGCGCCGCCGCAGGCATAATATACCACTTTATAGAGCAGCATGGCCGCATAGGCCAGCAAAAAGTTGGAGAGCGGCCCCGCCGCGGCGGAAACAGCCATCCCCCGTTTGGGATTTTTGAAGCGCGTGGGGTTGATGCCAACCGGCTTTGCCCACCCGACCCCGGCCGCAATCATGCACAAAGCGCCCAGCGGGTCAAAGTGGCGCAGCGGATTCATGGACAGGCGACCCATATCCTTGGCGGTGGAATCGCCCAATTTCCAGCTGATAAGCGCGTGGGCGGATTCATGGAACGGGATGACGATCAGCATGGCCACGGCGCGCAGAGCGTAATAATACAGCTCCTGCGGGGAGATCACGCCATTGAGGGCAAAATGATTCATAAAAACCTCAGCATACCGCATAGCAGGCCACACAGGCACATACGGGTAATTATTTAAAGTATTATACCGTACAATCCGCCCCAAAACAAGGGCAGCGGGACACTTTGCGCCTGTTTTTGAAAAAATGTACCGTTTCTGCGGATTTTTTACGGATTTTTTCAAAAAGGGTATTGCATTTTGGCTTAAGATTTGCTATTATAGTACAGCTATGTTAAAGGAGGTGCAAGCAGAATGGCCAAATGTGCATGTTGTGGCAAGGGTGTCACTTTCGGCATCAAGGTTTCCCACTCCCATCGTCGGAGCAATCGTACCTGGAACCCCAACGTCAAGCGCGTGAAAGCGGTTGTGGATGGTTCCCCGAAGTATATCTACGCCTGCACCCGCTGCCTGCGTTCGGGTAAGGTTACCCGCGCGGTCTGATCAAGACGCAAAAAATTGCCGGTCACAGTTGGTGGCCGGCATTTTTGCGTGCTTTTTATAAGCGGGTTCCCGTTGCTGTCAGGGGCTGCCTTGGCAGTGCTTTTTTGATTTTTATCAGGATGTATCTGATCAGATACGCCTTAGGAGGTTGCTATGCTGCCAGCTGACCCAATCATCCTGCTCAGTTATATCAACACCCAGCTGCGGGATCATTACGCAAGCCTGGATGCCCTGTGTGCCGATCAGGACGCCGATAAGGATGCCATTTGCGCAAAACTGGCCGATGTTGGCTATGAATACAACGCCAGCCGCAACCAGTTTGTGTAACGGTGTTGATCACACCCACATGTTTTCGCACGGCACTTTGCCCCGCAAGGGGTAAGGTGCTGTTTTTTTGGGGTAAACCGCAGCGCTGTTTGCTGCGCAAGGCACGCCTGAAAGCTACGGCAATACCGCATAATTCTAAGTGCCGATACGGCGAGCGAGGTGCGGCAGCTGCTA
>SAUS01000005.1 GCA_004000625.1 Candidatus Cibiobacter qucibialis
GCTGCCGGAGCGGTGCTTAAGCCGCAAGGCGGGAATTGTGCGGTGTTGCCTTAGGTGCACAGCAAACCATTTATGATTTTTCGTGGCGGGATAAGGGCATCCCCCTGACAGCATTTTATAGGCCGGCAGGGTCTTACAAAACGTGCCGTAATTATACCTTCACCTCGCACCGTTCCGGGATCTGGAAATGTGCAAAATAGGTTTCCTCTTTGGGGATCCATCTGGTTTTGAAATCTTCCAGCTTTTCCGGGGCGCGCGCGGCAAGGCGGCGCAGCTGCTCGGCAGGCTCCACATCCACAAAGGCGTGCAAGGCGCAGTAATTCCACAGGTCCGGGTGGCAGGAGTAAGAACCTTCCAACAAAATGATCGGCGTCTGGGGCAGCGGTACAGTGCCGGGGGCAAGCGCCATCGTGCGGCAGTCAAACAGGCGGTATCTCCCCTGCTGCCCGGCGCGCAGGGGTTCCAGCACCTCGGCAATCAGGCGTTCGCGGTCCAGGTTGCCGCCGGGCTCCGCCATGCGCTGGGGGGTGCGCTGGATCGGCTGCAAAAAGAAGTCATCCAAGTGCACCACACCCCAGCCGTATTGCCGGGCCATCTGGGCGGCAATGGTGGTTTTGCCCGCGGCGCAGCGGCCATCCAATGCAACCAGCAGCGGGCCGTCGGCTGGTTTGGGCAAAGCTTTGGCTGCCTGGGCCAGCGCTGCGGCGGCCTGGGCAGCAGTTTGCTGTTTGCCCCCGCGCGGCGGCACAGTGCAATGGTAGGCAATGCGGGAAGTTCCATCCGCCAGTGTAATATTGCCGCAGCGCACAAAGCCATTTTTCTCCAGCAGGTGCTGCATTACTTTGTTGTCCGCGTGGGTATCGGCGCGCAGGGGCAGGCCGCGGGCCGCGCACCAGGCAAAGCAGATTGCCGCCGCCCCATGCACCCGCCCGGCCGATGCCATGCGGTGGATGGTGGCATAGGGAGCATCATCCGGCCAGCCACCATCATAGATTTCGGCATAAGTCGGTTCCGGGCCGGGAATGTAACAGAACGTTGCCTCCGGGCGGGCATTACCCTCCAGAACATAGCAGACGCCGCGGGCGATCTGCTGCTGCATCAGCTCTGCGCCGGGGTAGGTAGCGGGCCACTGGGTGGGGTTGCCGGTCTGTGCCATAAAAGCGCGGGCATGGGCAAATATTTCAAGCAGCGCAGGCAAATCACCCGGCTGCGCGGGACGGATGTTCATGCAAAAATGCTCCTTTTGTTTGGTTCCTTCATTATAGCCTATCCCCCGGTTTGGGGCAAGTGGCAGCGTATAGAACGCACCCCCGCCGCGGAGTTGTGCATCCACGGCGGGGGTGTGAATTCTATTATTTTGTTGGTTGGAATTTGAAATACAGGTGCCGCGGGACGATGCCAGGCATCGTCCCCTACAAATCGTTTGCAGGTATCCGGCGGATAGTCTATGTTTTTCCACGGCGGGATGAGAGCATCCTGCCCTACATGATTTTATTTTTTAATCTATATTATTAAAGTTTCTTCAGTTCCTTCTTTTCAAAGAAGGAACACAAAGCCCTCGTAAAATTATTTACCGGAATCGCCGTAGTTTTTCAGCACGCGGGCGCTGGGATCGTTGACGGCGCAGTTGGGCCATGCCTTGTTGGGCATCCAGTAATCCACGATCATCTCTGCCTGGCCGGGGTAATACTTTTCAAAAATTTCACGGTAGAGCAGGCTTTCCTTGGTAAAGGGGCGGCAGTAGGCATACTTGCCGCTCTTTTCGGCAAACTCACGGTCGGTGTAATGGCTCTCGGCATACTCCTTGATGTCATCCACCATGGAATGTCCCACGGCGTCCGAGAACGCTGCCTTTTCACGCCAAAGGATGCTTTCCGGCAGCCAGTCGCCCTCAAAGGCTTTGCGCAGCAGGTACTTGCCCTTGTTGTAAATGTTCATCTTGCGGGCCGGGTCAATGGACATGACATATTTGACAAAATCCAGATCACCGAACGGCACGCGGGCTTCCAGGCTGTTGACGCTGATGGAACGGTCTGCGCGCAGCACATCGTACATGAACAGCTCACGGATGCGCTTCTGGCTTTCTGCCTGGAACTCGTGGGCGGAGGGAGCGAAGTCAGTGTACTTGTAACCGAACAGCTCATCCGAAATTTCGCCGGTCAGCAGCACGCGGATATCGGTGTGCTCATGGATGTACTTGCACACCAGATACATGCCGACCGAAGCGCGGATGGTGGTGATATCCCAGGTGCCCAGCATGGCGATAACTTCTTCCAGCGCATTCAGCACAATTTCCTTGTTGATGATGACCTCGGTGTGGTCGGCGTGCAGGTAATCCGCTACCTGCTTGGCGTACTTCAGGTCAATGGCGTCCTCGCTCATGCCAATGGCAAAGGTGCGGATGGGCTTGCCCAGTTTTTTGGCGGCAATGGCACACACCAGGCTGGAATCCAGGCCGCCGGAAAGCAGGAAGCCCACCGGAGTGTCGGCGTCCAACCGCTTATCCACACCGGCCACCAGCTTTTCGCGGATCTTGGTCAAGGTGGTGTCCATATCATCGGTGTTGTAAGCGGGGGTATCGGCAATATCGCAGTAGCGCACAAACTTGCCGTTGCAGTAATAGCTGCCGATGGGGAACGGATAGATCTTTTTGCACAGGCCGATCAGGTTCTTGGCCTCGGAAGCAAAGGCGATGTGGCCGGATTCGCTATAACCATAGAACAGCGGGCGGATACCGATGGGGTCACGTGCAGCGATCAGCCATTTTTTGCGGCTGTCGTACAAAATCATGGCGAACTCGGCATCCAGATGATTGAACATATCCAGGCCGTACTTGTAATACAGCGGCAGGATGATCTCGCAGTCAGAATCCGATTCAAAGGTGTAGCCATCAGCTTCCAGCTCTTTTTTGACCGGGCGGAAGCCATACAGTTCGCCGTTGCAGACAACACAGTCGTTGCCGCGGAAGAAGGGCTGCATGCCTTCCGGGGTCAGACCCATAATGGCTAAACGGCCAAAGCCCAGCAGGCCAAACTCAGTTTCTGCCACACGCTGGTCATCCGGCCCGCGGGAAGCAGTACGCATCAACAATTCGGTAAATTTTTCTTTGGACAGATCATGTCCGGCATACCCTAATACACAGCACATTTGGTAACACTCCTTTTCCATTTACACCAGTATTTCTTCCCTGCGAAATGGTAACAAAAAAAGACAGCCCACTTCGTCCTTGTATTAGGACGAATCGCTGTCTTGATCCGCGGTGCCACCTAAATTACCGCAGCCCGAATAATGGCATACGGTCACTTTTTCCGTACACGTTCACCTTTGAAACGCTGCCGTTTTAACGCGCGGCGGTGCGGCGCCCTTACTTGCGGGGAATGCCCGCTTTGGGTTTGCAGCTAACGGGTGTTCTTTCGCACCCCTTCCCTGTCCGGGCTTTCAGCTCATGGCCCGGCTCTCTGTGCAGCTATTGGGTGGTACTTTTCCCGATCAATGCTTTTAATAGCTAAAGAATAGCACCATCCACAAAGGTTGTCAAGAACTTTTTTTACTGTTTTACTCCCCCGTGCAGCAAAGCAGCAGCCCCGCCGGGGTGCGTTCCGGCGGGGCTGCTGTTTATTTAGGGCAATACCGCATAATTCTAAGTGCCGATACGGCGAGCGAGGTGCGGCAGATGCCAAGCCAAAAGCGCAGATAATACTGGATGTCTTATCGAGCATTTTGGCAACGCAGATGCCGTGCCGCAGCTGCCGGAGCGGTGCTTAAGCCGCAAGGCGGGAATTGTGCGGTGTTGCCTTATGGTTTAATGCTGCACGGCAACGGGCTGATTTTCGGTTTCATTCCGGGGCTGAACTTGGTTTTCATTTAACGGCTGCACGGGTTCTGCCTGCTTCGCCCGCGGGTTTCCTTCGGCATCAATGCCGCGGCGCTCCAGGCACCAGGCGGTAAACTGGCGCAGCAGGCCATAGAATGTGGCAAAAGTAGGCACGCCGATGACCATGCCCACAACCCCCAGCAAGTCGCCGCCGATCACGATGGCCACCAGCACCCACAGGGCCGATACGCCGATGGACTTGCCCAAAATTTTGGGGCCGATGATATTGCCGTCCACCTGCTGGATGGCAATAATCAGAATCAGGAACTTGAGAGCATCAAACGGGTTGACGAACACTAGAATCAGCAAACAGGGGATTGCGCCGATGAAGGGGCCAAACACCGGGATGATGTTGGTAATGCCAACCACGACCGCGATCAGCGGGGCAAACTCGATGCCAAAAATATTGCAGCAGACAAAAGTCAGCACGCCAATGATGGCAGAATCAATGATTTTGCCGCCAAAAAAGCCTTCAAAATTGTTGTTGGCAAAGCTGCAGGTTTCCAGCACGGTATCTGCAATATACGGCGGGAAAAACGCGTGCACCATGGTGCGCAGCTGGCGCAGCAGCTTGTCTTTTTCGGCCAGCATGTACACGCTGGAAGCCAGTGCAGTAAAAATATCCACCACGTTGGATGCCACACCGGAAACATACGCCATGATCTGCGGTGCCGAGGATTTGAGCACTTCAGTCAGGCTGTTCATCATGCTTTCGTAATTATCCAGCATTTCGGTTGCCCGGCTCAAATCAAGGCCATAACGGTTTTGCAGCATATCCAGCAGGTTCTGCACATTGGATATGTACAGCGGCAGGTTGGTGAACAACATGGTAATGCTGGAAACGACCTGCGGCACCACCATGGAAACCAACAGCATAATAATCAGCGCCGCAACAATATAGGCAATCAGGATGGAAAGCCAGCGCAGCTTGGGGTTCTCTTTCATCACATACCGCTGCACCGGGCGCACAATACAGTCCAGCACATAGGCGATCACAATGCCGCTGGCAAAGGGGGCCGCAATATCCAAAAACTTGGCAATGCCGCCGGCAAACACATTCAGGTGCCCCAGCATCAGGTACAGCGCAATGCTGATGGCAATGATCGCCAGCCAGTCAAAAACCGTTTCCGGTTTTTTGTGCATCCAAATATGGTCGTTCTGCTCATTCATACACATTCTCCTGACATAAGGGGCTCTGCCAGCCTGCAAAAACTGTTCTGCCCCTACTTGACCGCCGCCGGCGGCACAAACTCTTACAGTTTAATTGTAACATCTAATGGCGGCTTTTCAAGGGGCAAAATCTTAACATTATGCAAACAGTGTGGTGAAATATGTTGCACTGGTTCCGCGCTATGTTTCCCCGCCCGGTTTTGTTTTTTCCCCATCCGGTTCCCTGGGCAGGGCCGCTTTGGCAAGGTTGGCCGCCACCCCCAGTACCGGCACCCCGATGACCATGCCCGGAATGCCGAACAGTCCGCCGCCCACCACAATAGCCGCCAGCACCCACAGACCGGAAATGCCCGTGGCGCTGCCCAGAATGCGCGGCGCAATAAAGTTTCCGTCCACCTGCTGCACCACCAGAACAATGACCAAAAATTCCAGCGCATGCACCGGCTGGCCGCTGAACAGCAGCAGCGCTGCCCCCGGCACCGCCCCCAGATAAGGCCCCAGCATGGGCACAATGTTGGTAACGGCCACCACCACGCTGATCAGCGGCGCATACGGGATGCCGAACAAAAGCATTAACACAAACGTTTCGCTGCCAACCAATACAGCATCCACCAGCTGTCCGCCAATGTAGCCGCTGAACGTTTTGTTGGCCATGGCAAACACGCCCAACACGTTACCCGCGGTGCGCGGCGGCAGCGCAGTGCGCAGGGCCAGGCGGGCAGTATGCAGCAGTTCCGCCTTGCCGCACAGCAGGTACACCGAGGCCGCCAACGCCAGAAAACCATTCAGCACCTGCCCCGCCGCCCCCATGGCCGCCTGGGCCAACTGCGGGGCCAGGCCGGAAAGGAAGTTTTCCACGCTGCTGCCGGAATTCAGCAGCAGTTCACTCAGGCTGGTGGTATCCACCCCATAGTTTGCCTGCACCAGCTCCAGCAACGCCTGCGCGTTTTCCAGGTAGCCGGGCAAAGCCGCGGCAAAGCTGCCCACGCTTTGCACCAGCTGCGGTACAACCAGCCCCACCAGTGCCGCAACTGTGCCAAAAAGTGCCAGATACGCCAGCAGGATACCCGGCCCGCGCCGCCCTCCGAACAGGTGGATGGCAAACCATCGGGCGGGGATATCCAGCACATAGGCCAGCGCCAAACCGCCCGCAAAGGGCGTTGCCAGCCCCAGCAGCACCCGCAACGCAGCCGCGATGGCGGGCAGATACCACACCGCAGCCAGCAGCGCGGCAGCCACCGCAAACAGCATCAGCCAATCCTGCATCGTTTCGGGCTTTCGGTTGTACCAGCGCTTCATGGGCTTCTCCTTATTACCGTGTCAGCGGGCCATCCCAGCAGTTGATAGAGCCAAGGTCGTACACCTGCCGCCCCGCCTGGGCCAGCAGCTCCGCCGCTATGGCGCTGCGCTGCCCGCTGCGGCAGCAGACAATGACCGGGTGGCCGTTGGACGGCAGGTTCGGCAGATCCTCTTCCAGCCGGTCCAACGGAACATTGCGCGCACTGGGGATATGCCCCGCGGCATACTCCGCCGGGGTGCGCACATCCCACAAAATGGCCCGCTGCTGCATCAGCTGCCGGGCCTGCGCCGGGGTAATGCGGTTTTGGTTTCTCATACAGTTTGCCCCCTTTGTTCAAATTCAAAGCAAATTGTATGCGCCGGGCAAAAAGTTTATGATATAATAAAAACCTGTTTATGATGTTTATATTCTAAACATCCCGCAATTTTTATCTGAAAGTGGTGTCCGGCATGAAAGTTCTCATCAGCACCTGCCTGCTTGGCGTTGCGTGCAAATATTCCGGCGGCGATAACGCCCGCCCGGCCCTGGTAGCGGCTTTGCAGGCTGCCGGGCATGAGCTGGTGCCCGTCTGCCCCGAAGTGTACGGCGGCTTACCCACACCGCGCACGCCTGCGGAGCGCATCGGTTCCCGCGTGGTGACGGCTGCCGGGGCCGACGTGACCGCCCAGTACCGCAAAGGTGCCGAAATTGCCCTGCAGCTGGCAAGGTTGACGGGCTGCCGGGTAGCCGTGCTGAAAGCCAACAGCCCCAGCTGCGGCCACGGCACGATTTATGACGGCACTTTCAGCGGCAAAAAAATTCCCGGCAGCGGTGTAGCCGCCGAGCTGCTGGAACAAAACGGAATTGCCGTTTATACGGACGAGGACTGTGCCGCGGCACTGCCCTTCTAACGATCACGAATCACGATAATACGAGGTGAATGAAGATATGGCAACAAATACACCATTCGGCCAGCGCCTTGGCCTTGTGCTGGAAGGCGGTGCCATGCGCGGCATTTACACCGCCGGTGTGCTGGATGTTTTCCTGGAAGCCGGTATCATGCCGGACGTTGTGGTGGGGGTTTCGGCCGGTGCGCTGCACGGGTGCAGCTATGTAGCCGGGCAAAAAGGGCGCAGCATCCGCTATTACCGCAAATACCGCAGTGATAAGCACTTTATGGGCCTGTATTCCCTGCTGACCACCGGCGATGTGGTGGGCACCAAGTTCTGCTATGAGGATATCCCCTTGCGGTTGGATCCCTTTAACGAAGCTGCTTTTGAAAAAGCCCCCGTTGATTTTTATGTCACCGTAACCAATGTGCGCACCGGCAAGCCGGAGTATATCCTGTGCGACGAGCTGAAAGTTGGCAGCAAGATGGATGTGATTCGCGCGGGAGCGTCCATGCCGCTGTGCTCCAAAATGGTGGAGTGGAACGGCAATCTCTATCTGGATGGCGGCGTGAGCGACAGCATCCCCTATGCCAAAATGAAAGATTTCGGCTGCCGCAAAAGCATTGTAGTGCTGACCCAGCCCGCCGGATACCTGAAACAGCCCGCCGCCATGGCCCCGTTTGAAGCTATGTACCGCAAGTATCCCGCCTTTGTGGAGGCCATGCGCGGCCGCGACCAGATGTACAACACCGAAGTGTGCGCTGTAGAACAGGCCGCCAAACAGGGCGATGTTTTTTTGATTCGCCCCAGCAAGTTCCTGCATGTTGGCCGTATGGAACACGACATCGAAGTTCTGAATGCACAATATGAGCTCGGCCGCCAGGATGCCCGAAACCAGATGGATGCGATGAGGGAATGGATGGAGAAGTAGGAGTTAGGAGTTTTTTGGGCCGCAGATGCCAAAAAGTTCTGTCTGAATATTAAAACAAAAATGTAGGGAACGGTCTTGACCGTTCCGTTGCCTTGAAACCGTATCCCATTATGGGTAATAATTTCAGGGTTTCGGAACGGTCAAAACCGTTCCCTACAATTATTTTATAGGCTTGCGGCGGACATTCAAACCGCCGTTTAACTCCTAACTCCTAATTGAGCTTAGCTTTCCTTAATCGCTGCCACGGTTGCGGCAAGGTTTTGCATTTCGGAGGGGACGATGATCTTGGTGGCCTGGCCGTCAGCCACTTTTTCCATAGCTTCCATGCTGCGCAGGGCAAGCATGTTCTGGCTGGGGGCGGCTTCGTTGATCAGGCGGATAGAGTCCGCTTTGGCTTTCTGCACCATCAGCAGGGCCTGGGCTTCGCCTTCAGCTTCCCGGATGCGCTGCTGCTTTACGGCTTCGGCGCGCAGGATGGCGCTTTCCTTTTCGCCTTCGGCGCGGGTGATGGCTGCCTGCTTTTCACCTTCCGCCAGCAGGATGGAAGCGCGCTTTTCACGGTCGGCCTTCATCTGCTTTTCCATGGCCTGGCGGATCTCTGCCGGGGGCTCAATATTTTTCAGCTCCACGCGGTTTACCTTAATGCCCCAGCGGTCGGTCGCTTCGTCCAGGCTGGCGGTGATCTTGGTGTTGATCAGATCGCGGCTGGTCAGCGTTTCGTCCAGGGACATAGAACCGATGATATCGCGCAGCGTGGTAGCAGAAAGGTTCTCGATGGCCTGGATGGGGCGGTTGACACCGTAAGCAAACAGCTTGGCATCAAACACCTGGAAGAACACAACGGTATCGATCATCATGGTAACGTTGTCGCGGGTGATAACGGGCTGCGGGGGGAAGTCTGCGGCTTCTTCTTTCAGGCTGACCTTGCGGGACACACGCTCCACAAAGGGAGTGCGCAGGTGCAGGCCGGCACCCCAGGTATCCTTATACACGCCAAGCCACTCGGTAACATAGGCGTTGGACTGGGGCACAATGACAATGCAGCGGGCGATGCCGATCAGCACAAGGACCAGCAGGATAGCAATAACCAGTAACATTAGGGGCCTCCTCAAACAATACGGGGCACTTTGGCAGGCTGCCTTAGTGCAGTTGTTCTGCGGGCTGTGCCGCAGCCGGTACGGGAACAGCGGATACGATCAGTACCGCGCCGTCCACGTTTTTTACTTCGCAGCGTGCATCTTTTGGCAGCGGAGTGCCGTCCACCGTGCGGGCCTGCCAATCCAGCCCATCCACACGCACGCGGCCGATATCCCCCTGCGGGATTTCCCGCAGAACAATGCCGCGGCTGCCGATGGTAAGCGGCGAACCGTTGGTAATGGGCGGCTGGCGCATGGTGCGGCGCTTTGCCAGCAGCGGCAGCATAACGGCCAGCGTTACGGCGGACACCACGGCAAACACGGCGCACTGAACGCCCAGCGATGCGGTAAAGATACTGGCCACCATGGCTGCCGCTGCGCCAACGGCAAACCAGATGGAAACCAGCGCCGTGGTAGCAGCTTCCGCAATGGCAAACACCACAATGGTTGCTGCCCAAAACAGAAATGTCATCTTGACACCTCCTGATTGGTTAATTTTTTTACTGCGGGATCCCGCACGCCCACAGGTAGTAGCCGCGCAGGTTATCACCAAACTTTTCCCACAGTTCGGGGTGTTCATCCCGGTAAGTATATACGTTAAAGCTGGCGCGGCCCTGGCGGCCCTCCGCCATGCCATAGTTCACAAAGTGCTGCAGGTAGGCGTTGGCATCATTGCCAAACGCGGCGCGCAGATCAGCGTTCTGGCTGCGGTAATAGCTGTAGTCGTACACGTTGGAATAATCATGGCCGCTGTACCAGCTGGTACCGGCAGTGCTGCCGGAAGAACTGCCGCCCTTGCCGCCGTTGGCGGTGGGCAGGCCGTTGATCAGGCTGTTGGAAATGTAACCGGTGGTATCGCCCCAGGTCACGCAGGACCAGCCGTTGGCATAGCTGTGTACCGTAACGGTAAAACCCGCGGGAACGGCGGTCAGCACCTCATAGCTGGTGGCGGGGCCGCTGCGCAGGTTGGCGTCGCTGTTCAGGGTACAGGTCACATCCGCACCCTCGTAGCGGCCGCTGGTAGAGTTGCTGGCCGTGGAGGTACCGCCGTTGGCGGCAGGCAGGCCGTTGAGCAGCTTTGTTGCAATGTAGCCGGAAACATCCCCCCAGGTCACACTGGCCCAGCCATCCTGGTAGCTGTCCACACTGACGGTAAAGCCTGCGGGCACAACGCCCAGCACGCCAAAGTCCGTACCGGGGCCGCGGCGGATGTTCGCATCGCTTTTAACGGTGCAGTTGACGGCGCTGCCGCGCCAGGACGGTGCCTGCGTGGTGGCGGCGCTGCCGCTGAGATACTTGGTTGCCACCCAGCCCGCATTTTTGCCGCTGGTCACATAAGTCCAGCCATTGCCGTCATCGGGGGTAACAACATTCACGGTTGCGCCGTTATTCAATACCGTCACCACATTATAATTGATGCCGGGGCCCTGGCGCATATTCAGGCCGCTTTGGGCGGTTACTTTGGCGCTGCCTTCTGCCATCGCCACGGTTGCACCAAAGCATGCCGCAACCAGCAGAGCTGCCAAAAACGTTACACGCTTTTTCATATCTATATCTCCTTGTTGCAAGGTGATCTGCGGACCAAAAGAGAAGATACTCTTTTGCAGTTTCATTATACCATATGCCTGCATCAAACACAAGAAACGCTTTATCTTTGTGATTTTTTTGTTAAACATGTAAAAAATCCGGCATCTGCACCCTCTCTGCCCGGTTTAGGAATGGTTACAAAAATTTCTCCCTGCTCCCCCCCCGCACCGCATTGACAAAACCGCCTGCGTGGCGTATTGTAAAAGATAGAATATGCAAATTGTATGCACATTGCCCGGCATTGTGCAGCAACGCGGTACGCGTGCCGCCAGCGGCACCGGCCTGACAGGGAGGTTTCTATGAAGATGCGTGTTGGTATTTTGACATCCGGCGGTGACTGCCCCGGCCTGAACGCAACCATCCGCGGCGTGGCCAAAGCGCTGTATCAGCGCATGGGCGACAAGGTGGAGATCATTGGCATTCTGAACGGTTATGACGGCTTGATCAACGGCAACTACCGCGTCATGGCACCGGATGAGTTTTCCGGCATTTTGACGGTAGGCGGCACGATTCTTGGCACCAAGCGCACCCCGTTCAAGATGATGCGCGTTGTGGGCGATGACAAGGTGGACAAGGTTGCCGCCATGAAAAAGACCTACAAAGACGCCAAGCTGGACTGCCTGCTCTGCCTGGGCGGCAACGGCACCCACAAAACGGCAAACCTGCTCAGCCAGGAGGGTCTGAACATCATCGGCCTGCCCAAAACGATCGACAATGATATTTTTGGCACCGATGTTACTTTCGGTTTCCATACCGCTGTGGACATTGCCACTGATGTTATTGACCGCATCCACACCACTGCGGGCAGCCACAGCCGCGTAATGTGCATTGAGGTCATGGGCAACAAGGCCGGCTGGCTGACGCTGTATTCCGGCATTGCAGGCGGTGCGGACATCATCCTGATTCCGGAGCACCCCTATGACATCAAGAAGGTGGCCGAAGCTGTTATGCGCCGCCAGAAGGCCGGCAAGAACTTCTCCATCCTGGCGGTTGCCGAAGGTGCGCTTTCCACCGAGGAATCCAAGATGAAACGCAAAGAATGGACCGCCAAGCGCGCCGCTGCCGGTTACACCACCGCCACCAACCGCATTGCCAAGCAGGTGGAGGAGCTGACCGGTGCCGAGACCCGCATCTGTGTGCCGGGCCATATGCAGCGCGGCGGCAGCCCCAGCGCCTATGACCGCGTGCTGGCCACCCAGTTTGGCACCTATGCCGCACGCCTGGTGGCGGACGACCATTTTGGCGTGACCGTTGCCATGGTGAACAACCACGTTACCGCCAACCCGCTGGTAGACATCGCCGGCAAGACCCGCGGCGTGCCCGATGACTGCGATATGCTCAACGTTGCCCGCTCCATGGGCATCAGCCTGGGCTGAGTTTTGTTACGGGGGTTGTTGTTCCTTCTTTGAAAAGAAGGAACTTTAAAATAATAAATTACAGATAGAATATAAACAAGGCCCACTGCACGGGATTATGGCGTGCAGTGGGTCTTTTCGTTTTGGATGGCACTCAAAATTGTTTTGTAGGGAACGGTCTTGACCGTTCCCTACAAATTGGGCGGAGTTTTCGCTTTTCACAGAAAGGTCGCCCCTCTTCCGCCGGAACTATTTGCTGCATCGGTCTTTTTATATATTTTGCTGTATTCCGTCAAGGGAATATTATTCAGATTTTTTATTGACATACAGCAGGTGGTATGCTAGCATCTATATAGTAACTGTTTCTTTTACTTGTTGTGTCCGTTTCTGTATGTTTTATTTACTGCTTTACATGGGAAAGGTAGTCGTTCGTCATGGTGAAATCTCACAAAATTTATAACCTGATTTTTGACCTTTTGCTGACGGCGGGTGTGTGCTTACAATGACCTGCGCTTTATGCGGTTTTGGTTCCTTGGCGGGCGGCTGTACCATGCGACCGGTTTTACGAACTACCGCTTCGGCCTAACGGGCAAGGAGGTCTGCTGGGATTTTTCGCCGCTGAACATTCTGCATTGCCTGCAGGGGTATGACCCGCACGCTTACCTCAAGTTCCTCTGCTTTTTCTGCATCGGTATTTTGATATTTTTCCGGTTTGTGTTCCGGGCACCAAAGCTTCTTCCGCGGTTGTTTGCGCGGCTGTTCTGTTTCAGCGCCGGGTATATTGCAGTCGTTGAGCTGTACAATCTGCTTTTCACTGCCGCCGGAGCTGTTTTTCTGGATATCAGCAACTGGTTCCTCTACCTCACCGGCGCATGGTCTGCTATTGCCATCCTGACCCTGCTGCTGGTTGCCAGCAAAAAGTTCCGTCCCGCTCCCCTGCCTTCTACTCCATCCCTTTAATCGAATAAAACCAAAAGCCGCGGCCCTGCATCAAACGCAAAGCCGTGGCTTTTTCCTACAATTTCTAATTACTCATTCCTAATTGCTAATTCTGCAATTCCGTTCGCTTTCGCCCAGTAAGCGCCTGCCCATCAAATCAGTAGTACTTAAAATACCCCACATGCTGCGGCTGGTTATCTTCTACCAGGATGGTAAAGCCGCCGGGGTTTACTTCGGTCTGCTTGCCAAAGGCGGTGCGGACAATCAGGTGCGGGCCGTTGTTCAGGATAATCTCCGCGGACTGCTCCTTACCCACGCGGCGGTAGTGCAGCACATCGGCGCTGGCTTCCACCAGCTCCATGCTGCCACCGTCAAAAGCATCGCAGCTGCGGCGCAGGCGGGCCAGGTTGCTCAGCGGCACGCGCAGGCGGCGCTCGGTGGAGTTCCAGTCAAAATATGCGCGGTTGAACGGGTCGCGGTAGCCCTGCATCCCGATCTCATCGCCATAATACACGCAGGGCACGCCGGGCAGGGTGTACAGCATGGCATAAGCCAGCAGCACGCGGCGCAGGGCATCATCAATGCGGTCGCCGGGGATCATCCGCTTGCTCTGCCAGTAGCGGTCGCGGCCATTGGCGGGTTCGCCTGCAATGGCGGTAATACCGCGCTCGGTATCGTGGGTGGAAAGGAAGTTCATTGCGCAGTCCAGCGCCGGTTTGGGATAGTTTTCGCAGATGGACATGATCTGCTCCCCCACCGCGCTGGCATCCTCGCCGCGGGCAAAAGCCACAGCTGCATTGCGGAACGGGTAGTTCATGGTGGCATCCAGCCCATGGCCGCGCAGGTAGGTGCGGCGGTGGTCGAACGCTTCCTTGGTGGTGGCGTCCTCCCACACTTCGCCGATGAGCAGCTTGTCCTCGCCGTGGGCTTTGACGGCGGCACGGATCTTTTCGATAAAATCATCAGGCAGTTCATCCGCCACATCCAGCCGGAAGCCGGAAGCCCCCAGCCCCAGCCATGTATCAATCACGCCACCCTTGCCGCAGACAAAGTTGCCGTAAGAGGGGTCCTCCTCCTCCACTTCGGGCAGGGTCTCAAAGCCCCACCAGCTGCGGTAGCCGCCGACATAACCGGAATCGAAGTCATACCAGCTGCGGTAGGGCGAATTGCGGTCACGGTAAGCGCCGCCGGGGCCATAGCGGCCTTCGCGGTTAAAATAGAGCGAATCCGAACCGGTGTGGCTGAACACGCCATCCAGAATAATGCGGATGCCGTGCTTTTTGGCCTCGGCGCACAGGGCGGCAAAATCCTCGTTGGTGCCCAGCAGCGGATCGGCTTTCAGGTAGTTGGCCGTATTGTAGCGGTGGTTGGCGTGGGCCTCAAAAATAGGGTTCAGGTAAATGCAGGTAACGCCCAACTCTTCCAGGTAAGGCAGCTTTTGCTGGATGCCCGCAAAATCGCCGCCGTAATAGTCCATGTTCAGGTAGCCTTCGCTCTGCTCATTGGGCCAAAAATACGGCTCGCCGGTTTTATCCGGACGGTAAATGCGGTCCGCAAAGGGCAGCGGCTTGTTGGGTACGCCCTCATAAAAGCGGTCCGGGAAGATCTGGTACATCGTACCGTCTTTGATCCAGTCCGGGGTCTTGAAGTCCGGCTCGTACACCGTCAGCTGCCAATCCAGGCCATTCACCCAGGTCAGCTCACCTTCCCCGTTGGCGGTGCGATAAATCTTGCGGAAATCCGTGTACAGGTCAAAGTGGTAAAAATACAATCCCGATGTGGTGGGGGCCAGCTGGAACACAAAATGGTTTACGCCGGGGGTCTGGCCGTCAAAATTCATGCGGTAATGCACGGGGTCTTCGCGGTCTTTGGTCAGCACCAGGTGTGGGTCCACATAGCCCAGTCTTTCCGGCACAGTCAACCGCCAGGTAACGGTCTGCCCCGCCGGAACTGCGCCAAACGGTGTTTTATACTCCGCACAGCGGGAGTTAAAAAAAGTATGCGTTGGTTGTTCAGGCAAACAAATCAATCCTCACATTGAACAAGTGTACAAAAGCAGCCGTGACCCACTGGCGCCGGCAAATTCAAGTCGGCGGCCGGGATCGCGGCTGTTCGTTTATTTTATTGTACGGGCAGCGCGTGTACGTTCACAGCTGCACACGCACCCGCACTGCGGTTAAAGCTCTGCTTTGGGCAGATTATTTAACCGGGGTAGCACCCCAGATATCGCGGGAGTAATCCATGATGGAACGGTCGGCGGAGAAGATGCCGGCGTTGGAGATGTTCATCAGGCTCATACGGTTCCAGGTCTGCTTCTGCTTGTACAGTTCCTGCACGGTGTGCTGGGCACGGCGGTAATCCTTGAAGTCAGCCAGGACCATGTACGGGTCAGAGTTGCGCAGGTTGTTGGTAACCTCGCTGAAGTTCTCACCGTTCCAGCCCTTTTCCAGCATATCCAGAACTGCCATGGCAACATTATCATCAGAGATGAATGCCTGCGGATGGTAGCCCATGCCTTTCAGTGCGTTGACTTCGGGGGTCAGCATACCAAAGATGATCTCGTTGTCCTTACCGGCGGCATCGGCGATTTCCACGTTCGCGCCGTCCAGGGTGCCCAAGGTGATTGCGCCGTTCAGCATGAACTTCATGTTGCCGGTGCCGGAAGCCTCGGTGCCGGCCAGAGAGATCTGCTCGGACACTTCGGAAGCGGGCATCAGGCGTTCAGACAGGGAGACACAGTAGTCTTCCAGGTAGACAATGCGCAACTTATCTTTAACAGCGGGATCGTTGTCAATCAGCTTGCCCAGCTTGCAGATCATGCGGATCATCTGCTTGGCCATGTAGTAGCCGGGGGCAGCCTTGGCGCCGAAGATATAGGTCTTGGGCACAAAGTCAGCGTTCGGGTTTGCCTTCAGGTACAGGTACTCAGCGGCAATGTTCATGGCGTTCAGGTGCTGGCGCTTGTACTCGTGCATGCGCTTGACCTGGCAGTCAAAGATAGAATCCGGGTCAATGACCTGGCCGGTGGTCTTTTCCAGATAGTTGGCAAAGTTCACCTTGTTGGCGCGCTTGACGGCGGCCAGCTTATCCAGCATGGCGGAATCGTCAGCAAATTTCTCGAACTTCTTCAGCTCGGAAGCATCCTGCTTGAAGCCGGGGCCGATGGAATCTTCCAGCAGCTTGGTCAGGCCGGGGTTGGCAGCCAGCAGCCAGCGGCGGTAAGCAATACCGTTGGTAACGTTCTTGAATGCTTGCGGCTTGTACAGGAAGTAATCATGGAACACGCTGTCCTTGATGATCTCGCTGTGCAGCTTGGAAACGCCGTTGATGGAATGGCAGGTGTAGGCGCAGATGTTGGCCATGCGGACCTGGTTGTCGCCAATGATTGCCATGTAGTTGATCTTGCCCTGGTCGCCGGGGAAGGCTTTCTCCAGGTCAGCACGGCAGCGGCGGTCCATTTCCTGCACGATCTGCCAGATACGCGGCAGAGTGGAGCGGAAGATATCCACGTTCCACTTTTCCAGAGCCTCGCTCATGACAGTGTGGTTGGTGTAAGCAAAGACCTTGCGGCAGATGTCGAAAGCTGCATCCCATTCATAGCTGCACTCATCCAGCAAAATGCGCATCATTTCGGGGATGGCAATGGTCGGATGGGTATCGTTCAGCTGGATGGCGATCTTATCCGGCAGGTTTTCCAGGGTACCGTACTGGTTCAGGTGGTTGCCCAGGATATCGGCAACGGAAGCAGCGCTGAAGAAGTACTGCTGGCGCAGGCGAAGGATCTTGCCCTCGGTGTGGTTATCGTTGGGGTACAGGATCTTGGAGATCAGCTCTGCGGAAGCAGACTGGCTGATAGCGGTGTTATAGTTGCCGGCGTTGAAGCTGCTCATATCAAAGCTGGGTGCCTTGGCCTGCCACAGGCGCAGCTTGGAAACGCCCTGCGTGCCGTAACCGGCAACGTACATATCGTTGGGAACAGCAATGACAGAGTTGTAGTTTTCGTACTTGACATGGTGGAAACCGCCCTCCCAGGTCTCGATAGCCTGGCCGTCAAAGCGGATCTCCTGTGCCTGGTCGGGGTGGGATTTGATCCACACCTGGCCGCCGGGCAGCCAGTTGTCAGCGGTTTCCTGCTGCCAGCCGTCCACGATCTTCTGCTTGAAGATGCCGTACTCATACAAAATAGAGTAGCCGGTGCCAGGGATACAGTCGGTAGCCATGCCATCCAGGTAGCAGGCAGCCAGACGGCCCAGGCCGCCGTTGCCGAGGCCTGCATCAGGCTCCTGCTCATAAATGGTGTCGATCTTGATATCGGCGTCAGCCAGAACCTGCTCGGCAACTTCGTTCAGGCCCAGGTTGAACAGGCTGGTGCGCAGGCTGCGGCCCATCAGGAATTCCATGCAGAGGTAATAGACCTGTTTTTTGCCTTCGCCCAGGGTCTTGGCCTGGAACTGCTTCTGGCGGTCAGACATGATCTGACGAACGATCATTGCCATGCAGCGGTAGATCTGCTCGGCGGAAGCAACGTCCAACGTGACGCCGCATTCGCTGACGACCTTGTCTTTGAGAATTTTTTCAAATTCTTTTTTAGTAAGTTTCATCAAAAGTATCCCTCTCCTTACGGCTTATCAATACCAGAACCCTCTGGGATTATACTGGCAACACCGCACAATTCCCGCCTTGCGGCTTAAGCACCGCTCCGGCAGCTGCGGCACGGCATCTGCGTTGCCAAAATGCTCGATAAGACATCCAGTATTATCTGCGCTTTTGGCTTAGCATCTGCCGCACCTCGCTTGCCGTATCGGCACTTAGAATTATGCGGTATTGCCTACTGATTTTTCAAAATCAATAAAAATACTTACCTTAAGCATTATAGTCAAAATTGGCGATATGTGCAAGGCTTTTTTCCCACACGCGTCAATTTTTTCAATTTTACACAAAAGGGGCTTTTTCTTACGGGCATTTTATACTATAATATAAGGGTATAATTTTAAGCATTTTCCCTGCGCTGCGGGGGCTGGTGGGCGGTTTTGCCGCGCAGAAGTCCCTTTCCGTCCCGCTTTTGGCGACAAAAGTGCAGGGTGTTCCTGATAAAAACACCATCAACTGAAACAAAGGAGACCCCAACTATGGCTAACAAAGTACGTCTGACCATCTGCGGTTCGAGCTATGTGATCTCGACCAACGAAAGTGAAGATTACATGCAGAATCTGGCCGAGCGCCTGAATCTTGATATGAATGAGCTGATGAGCTCTTCCAATTCGGTTTCCATCACCACCGCTGCCATCATGACTGCGCTGAACTACCGCGATGAGCTGGAAAAGGCCAGCGGCAGCGCGGATAATATGCGCCGCCAGATCAAAGACTATCTGGAGGATGCCGCCTCCGCCAAGATGGCTGCCGAGGAGCTGCGCCGCGAAAACGCCGCCCTGCGCAAAAAGGTGGACGACCTGCACCGCCGTTCCCTGACGAGCGAAGCCTGATGGAACAGACTGTTTTACAGCGCCCGGAGATCCTGGCCCCTGCCGGCAATGCTGATATGCTGCGGGCTGCGGTGTTTGCCGGGGCTGACGCCGTATATCTTGGGCTGGATGGCTACAATGCGCGGCGCAGCGCTGGGAACTTTGACCCTGATGCCCTGCGCGAAGCCGTCTGTTTTTGTCATGCCCGCGGGGTTGCGGTGCATGTGACCCTGAACACGCTGGTTTACGCCGCCGAGCTGGGCGGCCTGGCCGATGCCGTGCGCGCTGTTGCCGCCGCCGGGGCGGATGCCGTGATTGTGGATGACCTTGCCACCGCGCAGCTGGTGCGCAGCATTGCGCCTGGCCTGCGCCTGCACGGCTCTACCCAGATGAGCATCCACACTGCAGAGGGCGCCAAGATGCTGGCAAAGCTGGGGTATTCCCGCGCCATTCTGGCCCGTGAGCTGAGCCTGGCGGAGATCGAAGCCGTGGTAAAGGCAAGCCCGATCGAATGCGAAGTATTTGTACACGGCGCGATGTGCATGTCCATGAGCGGCCAGTGCATGATGAGCGCGTTCCTGGGCGGGCGCAGCGGCAACCGCGGTGCCTGCGCGGGTCCCTGCCGCCTGCCGTTTGATGCTACCAACGGCCTGCGCCCCGGCCAGCCGGGCAAAGCCTGCCACCTGAGCCTGAAAGACATGGACCTTGTGCCCCACATGGCCCAGCTGAAAGCCGCCGGGGTTGCCAGCATTAAAATTGAAGGCCGCCTGCGCACGCCGGAATATGCCGCTGCTGCGGTAACGGCCTGCCGCGCAGCCCACGCCGGGCAGCCCTATGATGAAGCGCTGCTGCGGGATATTTTCTCCCGCTCCGGCTTCAGTGATGCCTATCTGGTAGGCCGCAATGACGGCACCATGTTTGGCGTGCGCACCGAAGCCGATGCAGCCGCTACGCGCGCCGCCACGCCGAAAGCCCGCGAGCTGTTCCGCCGCGAACTGGAGCGCATTCCGGTGCATTTCTGCGTCAGCGGCGGTGTGGAGGACGGCGGCATCAAGCTGACAGCTTTCGACGACAACGGCAGCCGTGTCAATGTGTACAGCGCCGATGAACCGCAGCCCGCACAGAAAGACCCCGCCCCCGGCATTGAGCGTGCCCTGGGCAAAACCGGCGGTACGCCGTTCACCTGCGCCGGGGTTGAGTTTGCCTGCGGCGAGGGCGGCCCCGGATTTTTGCCCGGCTCCGCCTGGAATGAGATGCGCCGCGAAGCGCTGGACAAGCTGCTGCAAAAGCGCAGTGAACCTGCGCCCCTGGCCACAAAGGAAATCACCCTGCCGGAATACGCCGAGCACGAAGTAGGCATGATACCCCAGCTGGCCGCCCGTTTTGAAACCGCTGCCCAGCTGCCCGGTGCCGAATACCTGGCCAAGCTGCGCTATCTGATCCTGCCCATCCGGGAAGCGGACGCTGTGCCGCAGCCCTTGCGCTGCAAAACGCTGCTGGAGCTGCCCCGCACTGCTTTCGGCACTGTGGAACCGGATACCATGCGCCGTCTGGCTGCGCTGGAAGGTTCCGGCTTTGCGGGTGTGGTTGCAAACAATCTGGCGCAGTTTGGGTATGCCTCTCCCCTGCCGGTGTTCGGCGGGCTGGGGCTGAATGTAACCAACCCAATGTCTGCGGCAGAGTATGTGTGCCTGGGTGCCCGTGGCCTGCTGGTGCAGCCTGAAACGGCCCTGACCGCCATGCGTGCTGTGGCACCCCGGCAGAAAGACGGCACCCCGGTGCCCACCGCTGCCCTGTGCTATGGCCACCTGCCCCTGATGCTGACCCGCGCCTGCCCGCTGCGCAATGTACGCACCAGCTGCGCGGGCTGCACCCACAAGGGCAAACTGCGGGACCGCAAAGGGCGGGATTTCCCGGTGCGGTGCTCCGCCCCCGGCAGCGCCGGAATGCGCACCGTGTTTAACCCTGTACCACTTTATATGGGGGACCGCCTGACCGAAATGCCGGTGGACCTTGCCGTGGCCGCGTTCACCCTGGAACCTGCAGACCGCGTGGAAGAGGTTCTGACCCACCTTTTCCATCAGCAGCCCTTTGACAGCGAGTTTACAAGAGGGCTATATTATACGAATAACTAAATCATAATATCGGAGGAAGGGTAAGTTAGGGCAATACCGCATAATTCTAAGTGCCGATACGGCGAGCGAGGTGCGGCAGCTGCCGGAGCGGTGCTTAAGCCGCAAGGCGGGAATTGTGCGGTGTTGCCTTAGGAGTGAGGAAGTAGGAGTTAAAGCAGGGCCTAAGGTTTTGCTCTGTAGGGAACGGTCTTGACCGTTCCGAAACATTGCCATATATGCCATAATGGAATTTGCAATAATGCGCCCCTACGGGGGGCATCGTAATTTCTAACTGCTCATTGCTAATTCCTAATTGAGATAACTCCTAACTCCTCCCTCCTCCCTCCTAACTCACCCCAACGTACTATGGAACAAAAAATCGTCAAATATTCCGTTCTTTCCCCGCTGGCTAAGGTGCCGGCATATGCAACGGCGGGGGCGGCGGCGGCTGATTTGTGCGCCGCGCTGGAAGAGCCGTTGACCATTGCCCCCATGCAGCGGGTGCTGGTGCCCACCGGCCTTGCCATTGAGCTGCCGGATGCCGGGTGCGTGGCATTGGTGTATGCCCGCAGCGGACTTTCCATCAAGCACGGGCTGTGCATGGCCAACGGCGTTGGCGTTGTGGACAGCGATTACCGCGGCGAGCTGAAAGTGCCCATGATCAACCTTGGCACCGAGCCTTACACCATCGCCCCCGGCGAGCGCGTGGCCCAACTGTGCATTGCCCCCGTGTGGCAGGCCGCCTTTGTACCCGCCGCCACCCTGAACGAAACCGAACGCGGTGAAGGCGGGTTTGGATCGACGGGAAAATAGTTGAGAGTTACGAGGGAGGAGTTAGGAGTTAAGAGTTTTTGGGGCCGCAGATAACCTGTAAAGTCTGGCTGTGTGCAAAAAAAGATACCTGTAGGGAACGGTCTTGACCGTTCCGCAGGTTTAGGATGATTGGCCTTTTGTCAGATAAATCCTTTGGTTTCGGAACGGTCAAGACCGTTCCCTACAATTTATTTTATTCTTTGTTGCAAACCTTCAAAAGCACATTTAACTCCTAACTCCTACTTCCTACCTCCTAACTTCCTATTTTCCCTTTGTTTCGCCGCGGTGGTGCGGTAGAATCTGTTACGAAAGGAACATCCCATTATGTCCTTGATTTTAGCCTCCGGCAGCCCGCGGCGGCGGGAGCTGATGGCGCTGATCACGCCCAATTACACCGTTGCCCCCAGTGATGTGGACGAGAGCCGCATTACCGCCGCAACGCCTGCTCAGCTGGCCCAGGCCCTGGCAGAAGCCAAAGCCCTGGCCGTGGCGCAGCAGCACCCTGATGATACCGTGATCGGCTGTGATACCGTGGTGGACTGTGACGGCGCTGTGTTCGGCAAACCTTCCGGCGAGGAAGACGCTGTGCGGATGCTGCACGCGCTCTCTGGCCGGGAGCACAAAGTACATACCGGGCTATGCGTGGTACACGGCGGCAAGGCGTACCTTGCCACTGAAACCACCCGCGTACAGTTTGCGCCCATTGAGGAAAGCGATCTGCTTGCCTATGCGCGCACCCCGGAACCGTATGACAAAGCCGGGGCTTACGCCATCCAGGGCCATGCTGCGCTGTGGTGCAGCGGCATTGTGGGATGTTATTACAATATTATGGGTCTGCCCGTACACCGTCTGGCACAGGTACTGCGCCAGGCCGGAGCGCTGTAACGGCAGTGCCGCAGCGGCCTGGCTGCTGCGGCGTGTCGTGCGCATTCTTTGTGCGGCCCACCCGCACAAACACATGATGGGGAGATAAAAATGGCAAATCCGATTTTGCAGCTGCTTGAAGCTCTGCGCAATATGTTTACCTGTGATATTGGCATTGACCTTGGCACCGCCAACACGCTGGTGTATATGAAAGGCCGCGGCATTATCATCCGCGAGCCCAGCGTTGTGGCGGTGGATGCCCGCACCGACGAACTGCGTGTGCGCTGCGTAGGCCACGAGGCCAAAGCCATCATCGGCGCAGCGCCCAACTCCATTCTGGCGGTACGCCCGCTGAAAGACGGCGTGATTGCCGACTTTGACATCACCGCCGCCATGCTGCAAAGCTTTATCCGCCAGGCATGCGGCAGCCGCCTGTTCGTGCGGCCGCGCGTGGTCATCTGCGTGCCGTCCGGCGTGACCGAAGTGGAACGCCGCGCCGTGCGCCAGGCCGCCGCCAAAGCCGGTGCCCGCCAGGTAACGGTGATTGAAGAGCCGATGGCTGCCGCCATTGGTGCCGGGCTGCCGACCGCTGAACCGGTGGGCAGCATGATTGTGGATATCGGCGGCGGCACGGCGGAAGTGGCGGTCATCAGCCTTTCCGGCATTGTGGCATCCCGCAGCGTGCGCTGTGCGGGCGATGCGCTGGACCAGAGCATTACCAGCTTTATCAAGCGCAAATACAACCTGCTGGTGGGCGAACGCACTGCTGAGCAGATTAAACTGGAAATCGGCTCCGCCTGCCCGCCAGACCCCACCGACACCGAGCATGGCGAAACCACAATGGAGATCAAGGGCCGTAACCTGGTGGATGGCCTGCCGAAAGATATCCTGATCCGCTCTGAAGAAGTGCGCGAGGCAATGAACGAAAACCTGATGCGCATTGTGGAAGCCATCAAGGACACGCTGGAATGCACTCCGCCAGAGCTTTCCAGCGATATCATTGACCGCGGCATCATGCTTTCGGGCGGCGGTGCCCTGCTGCGCGGGCTGGATACTCTGATCCAGAACGAAACCGGCATTGAGGTACACATTGCCGAAGCCCCGCTGGACTGTGTTGCCCTCGGCGCCGGTGCTGTCCTCGATCACCCCGATCTGGCAGGAACCAGACGGGAGGAACTGAGCTACCTGTAAAGGTAGGAGTTAAGCGGTGGTTTGAATGCCCGCCGCAAACCCATAAAGTAATCGTAGGGAACGGTCTTGACCGTTCCCTACATTTTGTTTCAATATTCAGGCAGGATTTTTTGGCACCTGTGGCCCAAAAACTCCTAACTCCTACTTTTCTCTCGTTGCTTCCCACCGTGCTACCAGGTCTTTGGTCTGAGCTTGCAGGGCTTCGCGGGCGGCGTTCAGGGCCTGGGTGTCCTGGGGGGTCATTTTTTCGGGCTTTTTGTGGCGGGTCAGACGTTCCAGGTTCTTTTCCGCTTCTTTGATGCGGTTTTTGGTATCCTTATCCAGCTCCTTGCCCACTTTGCTGCCAAGGGCGGAATTGGCGCGGTAGATGGCAGCTTCCGCGGCATTCAGGGCCTCGATGGCGGCTTTGCGCTCCTGGTCCTGCCCGGCAAAGGCAGCGGCATCGTCCATGGCGCGGCGGATCTCCTGCTCGCTCAGGTTGGAAGACCCGGTGATGGTAATGCTCTGCTGTTTGCCGGTGCCAAGGTCACGGGCGCTCACCGTCACAATGCCGTTGGCGTCAATATCAAAGGTCACTTCGATCTGCGGCACACCGGCCCAGGCGCGTTTGATGCCCTTGAGGGTAAAGTTGCCGATGAGCTTATTATCCTTGGCGAACTCCCGCTCACCCTGCAGCACCTTGATTTCAACTGTGCTCTGGAACGGCGCAGCGGTGGTAAAGATTTTGGAATACCGGGTGGGAATGGTGGAGTTGCGGTCGATCAGATGGGTTGCCACACCGCCCACCGTCTCAATCGAAAGGGTCAGCGGGGTAACGTCCATCAGCAGCAGGTCCTGCCCGCCAGCAGTCAGGCCTTCGCCGCCAAGGCGTCCGCCCTGCACCGCAGCGCCAAGGGCCACACACTCGTCCGGGTTCAGCGTTTTGGACGGTTCCAGATCGATCATCCGCATGACCTTGGCCTGCACCGCCGGGATGCGGGTGGAACCACCTACCAGCAGCACCTGATCCAGGTCGTTGGCGGCCAGGTGGGCATCCCGCAGGGCGTTGCGCACCGGCAGTGCCGTGCGCTCCACCAGGTCGGCGGTCAGCTCATCAAACTTGGCGCGGGTCAGTTCCGCCTGCAAATGCAGCGGGCCGTTGGGGCCAACGGTGATGAACGGCAGGCTGATTTCAGTATGGGTGGCAGCGGAAAGCTCTTTTTTGGCTTTCTCGGCTTCCTCCCGCACGCGCTGCATGGCAACGGGATCACGGGTCAGGTCTATCTGGTTTTCAGCGGCAAAGTTCCGCACCAGCCAGTCAGCCACACGAGCATCAAAGTCATCGCCGCCCAGATGGTTATCACCGCAGGTGGCCAACACCTGCACAATGCCATCCCCGATCTGGATCAGCGAAACATCGAATGTACCGCCGCCCAGGTCGTACACCATCACTTTCTGGGTCTTGCCGTTATCCAGGCCATAAGCCAGGGCGGCCGCAGTAGGTTCGTTGATAATGCGCTTTACATTCAGGCCCGCAATGCGCCCGGCATCTTTGGTAGCCTGGCGCTGGGCATCGTTAAAATAAGCCGGCACGGTGATAACGGCTTCTGTCACCGGTTCACCAAGATAAGCTTCTGCATCCGCTTTCAGCTTTTGCAGGATCATGGCACTGATCTCCTGCGGGGAGAAGCACTTGCCGTCAATGGGAATGCGCTCATCACTGCCCATTTTGCGCTTAACGCTGGCAATGGTGCGCGGTGCGTTGGTGACAGCCTGGCGTTTGGCCGGATCGCCCACAAGGCGTTCGCCGCTTTTTGCAAAAGCAACGACCGACGGGGTGGTGCGCTGGCCTTCGGCATTGGGGATAACGGTTGGGCGTCCGCCTTCCACCACAGCCACGCAGCTGTTGGTTGTTCCTAAATCAATTCCGATGATTTTACCCATGTTGCTTTTGGTCCTTTCACACAAGCCGGCAACAGATACAGGGGTTCGCCAGCTTTTGTCACACAGGGAGCACCGCTAAGGCGCAAAACTCCGCCTTAGAGTGTAGCTGAAAGCAAAGAAAATGACAACTATTCCGCAAACACAAGCGGGATTTAGGGCAATACCGCATAATTCTAAGTGCCGATACGGCGAGCGAGGTGCGGCAGATGCCAAGCCAAAAGCGCAGATAATACTGGATGCTGCAAAGGTGAGCGCCGCCAGTGGCGGAAACAGTGAACCGAAGCAGGGGCAGCGGTCGCAGAGTGCGAGGGGCTTTTGCCCCCGAAGCACGATGCGGGTACCGCAACCCGACATTATCGAGCATTTTGGCAACGCAGATGCCGTGCCGCAGCTGCCGGAGCGGTGCTTAAGCCGTAAGGCGGGAATTGTGCGGTGTTGCCTTAAGGCAAAAGCCGCAGGAATCCTTTATGGATTCCAAGGTTTTTAACGCAAAATCCAGCTGTGGTTGTAGAAACAGGCTGAATTTTCGACTTTTCAGGTACACCTTATGGTTTGTTTACATTATTGTAGCGCGCAAAGTGCCGGAATGTGTTGCAAAATCGTAAACTCTTATCAGACAATCATCCAAATGTTGGGGTGTATCGTTGACGGACGGGGGCAACGGTGCTATATTCTTTAGTATACTAAAGAGAAGGAGGTTCCCGGACATGCAGGCATTTTCCAGCCATGACATTTTCCAAACGCTGTACCAGCAGATCATGTTGCTGGAATTAAAGCCCGGCTCCACCCTGCGGGAAAACGCATTGTGCGAGCAGTTCGGGGTTTCCCGCACGCCGGTGCGCAGCGTTTTGCAGGAGCTGCGCATTGCCGGGCTGATTGAAGTCACCCCCTACAAATCCACGCGGGTCACCCAGCTGGATTTTGACACTATCAGCCAGCAGATTTACCTGCGCAACGCGGTGGAGTCCGCCGTGATGACAGACTTTGCCGCTGCCTGCACCCCCGAACAGCTGGCCCAGCTGAAAACCCGCAACGATGCTTTGCGCCGCCTGGCGGCCCAACCCCACCCGGACCCGCGGATGTTTTATGAGCTGGACAGCCGCCTGCACGAAAGCTGGTTTCTTGCCACCGGCAAAGACCAGCTGTGGCAGCTGATCCAGACTTCGCAGAACAGCTATTCGCGGTTCCGCATGCTGGATCTTGTGGCCGTTGGCAATTTTGGCGATATTGTGGCGGAACATGATGTTCTGCTGGATGCCATTGCCCGCAATGATACCGCCGCCATCCGGGCGCAGTGTTCCCGCCATTTGTACGGCGGCGTAATGCGGCTGGGGGAAGAACTTTCGACCAAATATGCGGATTATTTTGTTTCCGGCACCCACTGGCCGGACCATGCAAAGGAGATGCAACCGTGAGCCGCACTGCTACCGTGACCCGCAAAACGCGGGAAACCAACATTACCGTCACCCTGGATCTGGACGGCAGCGGAAAAGCCGACCTGCACACCGGCATCGGCTTTTTTGACCACATGCTGGACGGCTTTGCCCGCCACGGCCTGTTTGATTTGACATTACACTGTGATGGCGACCTGAACGTGGACTGTCACCACACAATTGAAGACTGCGGCCTCGCGCTTGGCACGGCCATCCGTGAGGCCCTTGGCGACAAAGCCGGCATTGTGCGTTACGGCAGCTGCATGCTGCCCATGGACGAAACGCTGGCCCTGTGCGCTGTGGACCTTGGCGGACGGCCGTATTTTGTTTATGATGCCAGCTTTGCCGGGCAGAGCTGCGGCGGCATGGATGTGCAGATGGCACGTGAATTCTTTTACGCTGTCAGCTACAGCGCCATGATGAACCTGCACCTGAAGGTGCTGTACGGCGAAAACGACCACCACAAGCTGGAAGCCATGTACAAAGCATTCGCCAAAGCCCTTTCTGCCGCCGTCCGCCATGACGACCGCATTGTGGGCGTGCTTTCCACGAAAGGAAGCATCTAACTACCTCCTAACTTAATTTCGTTTTCCCGGGGCGGGGCCCCGTTTTCAGTATATAAGGGTAACACTGAAAGGAGCAAGTATTATGTACAAGGACATGATGGACACCATTGGTTTTGTTTCGGGGTATGACCCGGAGCTGGGTGCGGCCATGCAGCGTGAGCTGGGCCGCCAGCAGGCAAACATTGAGCTGATTGCCAGCGAAAACATTGTTTCCCCTGCCGTTATGGCTGCCATGGGCAGCGTGCTGACCAACAAATATGCCGAGGGCTATCCCGGCCACCGCTATTACGGCGGCTGCCAGTTTGTGGACCAGGTTGAGCAGATTGCGATTGACCGTGCCTGCAAGCTGTTTGGTGCCAAATATGCCAACGTGCAGCCCCATTCCGGCGCACAGGCCAACCTGGCCGTTTACTTTGCCCTGCTCAACCTGGGCGATACCGTCATGGGCATGGATCTTTCCCAGGGCGGCCATCTGACCCATGGTTCCCCCGCCAACATGAGCGGCAAGAACTACAACTTTGTTTCCTACGGCGTTTCTGCCGAGGACGGCCGCATTGATTACGATGCCCTGGCCAAGCAGGTTGCCAAGGTTCGCCCCAAGCTGCTGGTCGCCGGTGCTTCCGCTTACCCGCGCGCTATCGATTTTGAAAAGCTGGCCGAGATCGCCCACGGTTACGGCGCAATGCTGATGGTGGACATGGCTCACATTGCCGGCCTGGTTGCCGGCGGCATGCACCAGAACCCGGTGCCCTATGCTGATGTTGTGACCACCACCACCCACAAGACCCTGCGCGGTCCCCGCGGCGGCCTGATCCTGACCAACAACGCTTACCTGATCAAGCGCATCAACTCCGCCATCTTCCCCGGCACCCAGGGCGGCCCGCTGGAGCACGTGATTGCTGCAAAGGCTGTCTGCTTTGGCGAGGCACTGAAGCCGGAGTTCAAGGATTATGCCCGCAAGATTGTGGAGAACGCCGCTGCTATGGCCGACGAGCTGACCGCCCGCGGCGTGAAGCTGGTTTCCGGCGGCACCGACAACCACCTGCTGCTGGTTGACCTGACCGATTCCGAGATGACCGGCAAGGAGCTGGAGCACAACCTGGACGAAGTACACATTACTGCCAACAAGAACACCGTTCCCGGTGAAAAGCGCAGCCCGTTTGTGACCAGCGGTGTCCGCCTTGGCACCCCTGCTGTGACCACCCGCGGCATGGGCCCCGCCGAGATGAAAGAGATTGCCGACTGCATCGCAGACTGCATCTTTGACTTTGAAGGCAAGAAAGACGACATCGCTGCCCGCGTTGCCAGCCTGACCGCTCGCTTCCCCCTGTACGAATAATTCCCGCTTTTCCCGCCTTTTTGAAAAAGGACGGGGCAAAAAGCTTTAATGGGCATCGCACAAATTGATAAAGACACCCCCGCAGCGAATCTCTTGCTGCGGGGTGTTTTTTATGGCAGTCTGGCAGGGCTGGGAGCCGAAACCAGCACGGCATTTCTCATTTTTTTCGCGGGCCTTCTCATTCCTTGCGGACTTTTGCGCAGGCCTTAAAAAATGTTTCCATTTTATAGAATATTGTGATATAATGCAAAGGACAAATAAAATGCCACATAAAAGGAGGCAAAATCATGAAGTTTTTTATTGATACTGCGAATGTAGATGAGATCCGTAAAGCCAATGACATGGGCATTATTGCCGGTGTTACTACCAACCCCAGTCTGATTGCCAAGGAAGGCCGCGATTATGCCGAGACCCTGGCAGAGATCGCCACCATCGTGGACGGCCCCATTTCCGGCGAAGTAAAGGCCACCACCGTGGACGCTGAAACCATGGTTGCTGAGGGCGAAGCCATCTATGCCCTGGACCCCAAGCACATGGTCGTCAAGATCCCCATAACCGCTGAGGGCCTGAAGGCCATCAAGGCACTGTCCGCCAAGGGCATTCCCACCAACTGCACGCTGGTGTTCTCCGCCAACCAGGCACTGCTGGCTGCCCGCGCAGGCGCTACTTACGTCAGCCCGTTCCTGGGCCGTCTGGACGACATTGGCCAGCCCGGCATTGAACTGATCGAAACCATTCATGACATGTTCCTGAACTACCCCGACATTGACACCCAGATCATTGCCGCTTCCGTCCGCAACCCCATCCATGTAACGGACTGCGCTCTGGCTGGTGCTGATATCGCCACCGTTCCTTACAAGGTCATTGAACAGATGCTGCATCACCCGCTGACCGATGCCGGCATTGAAAAGTTCAAGGCTGACTACATCAAGGTATTTGGCGAATAATTTCTGTCGCTCTGCCCGGTACCGGCTGTCTGCCGGGCCGGGTTTTGTTTTTGCTTAGGGCAACACCGCACAATTCCCGCCTGACGGCTTAAGCACCGCTCCGGCGGCTGCGGCACGGCATCTGCGTTGCCAAAATGCTCGATAAGACATCCAGTATTATCTGCGCTTTTGGCTTAGCATCTGCCGCACCTCGCTCGCCGTATCGGCACTTAGAATTATGCGGTATTGCCTTAGTTTCTTGCAGATTGCTTTTTTATCCGCTATACTTATACTGTATAAACAATGATTAAGGTGTATCTGAAAACAAAAAAATGACGGATATTTCGCAAACACAAGCAGGATGTAAGGCAAAATCCCGCTGCGTTTGTAGAAATAGACGATAGTTTCAACTTTTCAGATACACCCTAGGATGTAATGGGGGTTCCAACCATGGACCAGCAATGGCTCAACACTTACCGCGAAGAAATCGGCGGCTTTTCCAACACGATCCACTCCTTTGCCCAGGGCGAAATTGCCCGCAAGGACTATAAAGGCATTTCCGGCGGGTTTGGCAGTTATGCCCAGCGCGATGCCGCCAAGCATATGCTGCGGCTGCGCCTGCCGGGCGGCCGGGTCACGCCGGAGCGCCTGCACTTTATGGCACAGGCTGTTCAGCAGTACCATGTGCCATTCCTGAAGCTGACCACCTGCGAAGCAATCCAGATGCACGATTTGACCCCGGACGAGGTGCCTGCCATCATGGAGGCCGCCATCCCCTGCGGCATTATCACCCGCGGCGGCGGCGGTGATAACCCCCGCAACATTCAGGCCAGCCCCCTGACCGGCGTGCAGCCCGGCGAAGCTTTTGACGTTATGCCCTGGGCCGAGGCCGCAACGGAGTATCTGCTTTCCATCTGCCGTGACATCCACATGCCGCGCAAGCTGAAGGTTGCGTTCTGCAACGGCGTGGATGACTGTGTGCACACCGCGTTCCGCGATATGGGCTTTGTGGCACAGCCGGACGGCACCTTTAAGCTGTACATTGCCGGCGGCCTGGGCGGCGGCTGGCGCATGGGCGTGTTGGCGGCAGAATCCCTGCCCGCAGAGGATGTGCTGTACTATATCCGCGGCATGATCACCACCTTCTGCCAGCACGGCAATTACCAGAACCGTGCCAAGGCCCGCACCCGCTTTATGCAGGAGACCCTTGGCCCGGACGAGCTGCGCCGCGTCTTTTTGGAGAACGTTGCCGCTGCCAAGGCGGACGAAAGCCTGAAACTGCACCTGACCCCCGCCGCCATTACCAAAACCGGCACCGGCACGCTGGATGACCCGCGCGCCATTGCCCAAAAACAGCCGGGGCTGTACGCTGTGGCGTACCACCCCATCGGCGGCCGCCTGATCCCGGAAAAGCTGGTGCAGCTGGACAACCTGCTCAGCACCATCCCCGGCTGCGAATGCCGCGTTGCCCCCAATGAAACGCTGTACATCATCAACCTGACGGCAGACGAAGCTGCCGCTGTGCTGGATGCCACCGCAGATGGTGCCAAAACGCTGTTTGAGACCAGCGTTGCCTGCATCGGCGCTTCCATCTGCCAGCAGGGCGTGCGGGACAGCCAGTCCGTTTTGCAGCGCGCTGTGCAGGCCGTGCGGGAGGCTAACATTCCGGACGGTGCCCTGCCCAAAGTCTGCATTTCCGGCTGCCCGTCCAGCTGCTCCGGCCACCAGGCCGCAGCCATCGGCTTCCAGGGCACGGCTAAAGCGGTGCCGGGCGGCAAGCCTGCCCCGGCGTTTGCCATCTTCCTGGGCGGGTCCGATGCTTTGGGCCATGCCCACTTTGGCGATACCATCGGCACCGTATATGAAGAGCAGCTCCCCGCCCTGCTGGTGGAGCTGGGCCAGGCTGCTGCAGCCGCAGGCCAGAACTGGCAGACCTGGAGCGCAGCTGACCCTGATGCGGTGAACTCCATTATTGCCAAGTACGTATAACCGCTGCTCCCGAAGCCTTTTGTTCTCCACAAGTTCCTTAAGGCAATACCGCACAATTCCCGCCTGACGGCTTAAGCACCGCTCCGGCGGCTGCGGCACGGCATCTGCGTTGCCAAAATGCTCGATAATGTCGGGTTGCGGTACCCGCATCGTGCTTCGGGGGCAAAAGCCCCTCGCACTCTGCGACCGCTGCCCCTGCTTCGGTTCGCTGTTTCCGCCACTGGCGGCGCTCACCTTTGCAGCATCCAGTATTATCTGCGCTTTTGGCTTAGCATCTGCCGCACCTCGCTCGCCGTATCGGCACTTAGAATTATGCGGTGTTGCCTTAAAAATTGTGGAAAATCCGGCTTAAAGTATTGTATCTTATCCCCCGCGGCCCCGGTTTTGCACCGGCGGGCTGCGGGGATTTTGTTTTGCGCAAAAAATCCCGGAAATAGCGGACAACCACTGGCATAAACCGCATAAATATGATATAGTATTAAAGTGTAGTGTTATGCCATACAGCCAGGCTCCGGCGGCAAACTGCCCCGGAACCGGCCGAAAACAAAAAGGGAGCATACCTGACAATATGAAACAACAAGCAAACAAGATCCGCGTGGCCCTGCTGTTTGGCAGCTGTTCAAGCGAGCATGAGGTCAGCTGTGTTTCGGCTGCGGCATGGGCGGATGCCCTTGCCACCATGCCGGACCGATATGAAGTGATTCTGGTGGGCATTACCAAACAGGGCCGCTGGCTGAAATACAGCGGCTCTACCGAGGGCATGCGCAGCGGCAGCTGGGAGCAGGATGCTTCCTGCGTGCCCTGCGTGCTCAGCCCGGACCGCAGCGACCATGGCCTGCTGGTGCACAGCGCCAACGGCTATGAACTGCTGCCGGTGGATGTGGTCGCCCCCATCCTGCACGGCAAAAACGGCGAGGACGGCACGATTCAGGGCCTGCTGGAGCTGGCTGCCATCCCCTATGTGGGCTGCGGCGTTCTGGCATCCGCTGCCTGCATGGACAAAGCCGTTGCCAATACCATCATGGACGCCTATCATGTGCCCCACTGCCACTGGTGCAGCGCCGTCCGAGCCGAAGCGGAAACCCAGCGCAGCACCCTGTTGACCCGCGTGGAAAACCGCCTGCCCTACCCGATCTTTGTCAAACCGGCCAATGCGGGTTCCAGCGTGGGCATCACCAAGGCCCACAACCGTGAAGAGCTGAACACCGCCATTGACACCGCCCTGCGGGAAGATGACAAAGTGGTGTTTGAAGAGTTTATTGATGGGCAGGAAGTGGAATGTGCCGCCATTGGCAACCCGGATAACCCGCAGGAAGTGCGCACCACCCGCCCCGGCGAGATTTTGGCCGGCGCAGAGTTTTATACCTATGACGACAAGTATAAAAACGGTATATCCAAGACGGTGATTCCCGCCCACCTGCCGGACCAGAAGCTGGACGAAGTCAAAACGCTGGCCGCCCGCGCTTACCTGGCTTTGGGCTGTGCTGGTCTTGCCCGGTGCGATTTCTTTGTAGAGCACGGCACAGGACGCGTGCTTTGCAATGAGCTGAACACCCTGCCGGGCTTTACCCCCATCAGCATGTACCCCAAGCTGATGGAAAACGAGGGCTACAGCTTTGCCGCCCTGGTTGATAAGCTAATCGGCCTTGCACTGAGCAAAAAGCGAGGTGCTTACTGATGGATACTCGTCCCATCGGCGTATTTGACAGCGGCCTTGGCGGGCTGACCGCCGTGCGCCAGCTGCGCCGCCTGCTGCCGGGCGAAGATATTGTGTATTTTGGCGATACCGGCCGCGTGCCTTACGGTTCCCGCGGGCACGATGTGATCGTGCGGTACGCCCAGCAGGATATCCGGTTCCTGCTTTCCCAGAATGTCAAGTTCATTATGGCGGCCTGCGGCACAGTATCTTCCACCTATCCTTCGGCGGAAGCTGCCCAGCTGCCGGTACCCTACACCGGCGTGATCGGTGCGGCAGCCCGCGCAGCTGCTGCCGCCACCAAAAACAAACGCATCGGCGTGATCGGCACAGCGGCCACCATCCGCAGCGGTTCTTATGCCACCCAGCTGAAAGATCTGGTGCCGGGGGTTCAGATTTTTGCCCGCGCCTGCCCCCTGTTTGTACCGCTGGTTGAAAACGGTTATGTGAACGGCGACAAAGTGACCCAGCTGATGATTGAGGAATACCTGACCCCCGTGCGGGATTCCGGCATTGACACCCTGATCCTTGGCTGCACCCACTACCCGCTGCTGAAAAAAATGATCGGCGATTTTGTGGGCGACAGCGTAACGCTGATTGACCCCGGCAAGCTGACCGCCATTGCCGCCGCCACCGCGCTGGATGATCTTGGGATTTCCAGCGGGCGCAGCACCGGCGGCACCACCCGCTTTTTTGTCAGCGATACCCCGGACGGCTTTGCCAAGCAGGAGCGGCTGTTCATGGGCAGCGAAGCGGGCGGCCCGGTGGAACAGATCGCCATTGAAACGTATTAAGGAATTAAACTATTATGGCAAAACCTGTTGAAGAAAATTACCTCATCACCATCAAAGGCACCATGGAGCAGAACGGCGAAAACGATACCGTGGAGCTGATGACCCGCGGCAACTTTGTGCAGCGCGGCAACAGCTACTACATCGTGTATGCTGAAACCGAAGCCACCGGTTACGCCGGATGTACCACCACGGTGCGCGTCAGCCAGGATGCCCGGCTGGTCAGCATGACCCGCTTTGGCAAAACATCCAGCCAGCTGATTATTGAAAAAGGCATCCGCCACCTGTGCCATTACGAAACCGGGTACGGTTCCATCAGCCTTGGCGTGGCCGCTGATGTGATTGAGCACAACCTGCTGCCGGATGGCGGCGAGCTGCAGTTCAGCTACACGCTGGATTCCGGCGCCGAAACCTTAATCAGCCGCAATTCCGTGCTTATCACAGTAGAGCCGCTGAAAAAGCAGGAAACTGAAGTTGAATAAATTTTTAGTTAGGAGTTAGGAAGTAGGAGTTAGGAGTTTTTGGTGTGCGCTGACGCGCACAAATTTTAACGATCAGCTGTGCGGCTGTTTTTCAAAATTGCGGCGCAGGCCGCACCTTAAACTCCTAACTCCTAACTCCTCCCTCCTAACTTCCAAACTGGAGGTACAACGTGAATTACAAATACTATAACCCCCGCAAGGCTGCGCTGGATACGGCGCGTGAGCTGCTGACCGGCGCGCTGAATGCTGCTGTGGCGGACGGTTCCCTTCCGGAAGCCCCGCTGCCGGAATTTATTGTTGAGATTCCCGCCGATGTCAAAAACGGCGATATTGCATCCAACGCCGCCATGGCCGGTGCCCGTGCGTTCCACAAGGCTCCGCGCCAGATTGCACAGGCCATTGTGGACCACCTGAACCTGGAGGGCAGCCTGTTCGACCGTGTAGAGATCGCAGGCCCCGGCTTCATCAACCTGTTCCTGGGTGCCCACTGGTTTACCAGCGTGCTGCAGGCTGCTGCCACTGAGCCGGAATACGGCCGCACGGACGGCGGTGCAGGCAAGCGCTACAACGTTGAATTTGTTTCCGCCAACCCCACCGGCCCCATGCACATGGGCAACGCCCGCGGCGGTGCTCTGGGCGACTGCCTGGCTGCCTGCCTGGACTGGGCCGGTTATGATGTGACCCGCGAGTTCTACATCAACGATGCAGGCAACCAGATCCAGAAGTTCGGCAAGAGCCTGGCCATCCGCTACCTGCAGCTGTACAAAGGCGAAGAAGCCGTTCCCCTGCCGGAAGAATGCTACCAGGGCGCTGACATTATTGCTCGCGCCAAAGAGTTTGCCGAAATTCACGGCGATTCCTATGTCGATAAGGACTTTGAAGAGCTGAAAGATGCCCTGATTGCCGATGCCCTGCCCAAGAACATTGCCGGGCTGCAGCGCGACCTGGGCAAGTACCGCATCACCTATGATGTCTGGTTCCACGAAAGCGACCTGCACAAGAGCGGCGCTGTGGATGATGTCATCAAAATCTTGATGGACAAGGGTGCCTGCTACAAGGCCGAGGACGGTGCCATCATGTACCGCAGCGCCCAGTATGCTTCCAAGTACGGCGTTGTAAACCGCAAGAAGGACGAAAACGCCGACGGCGAAGAGGAAGCCAAAGACGAAGTTCTGGTACGCGCCAACGGCATTCCCACCTATTTTGCCGCCGACATCGCCTACCATTACAACAAGCTGGCCGTGCGCGGTTTTGACCGTTCCATCGACATTTGGGGTGCCGACCATCACGGCCATGTAGCCCGCATGAAGGGTGCCATGGACGCCGTTGGCCTGGACGGCACCAAGTTGGATGTTGTGCTGATGCAGATGGTCAACCTGATGCGCGACGGCAAACCGGTGCGTATGAGCAAGCGTACCGGCAAGGCCATCACCCTAACCGACCTGCTGGACGAAGTGCCCATTGATTCCGCACGTTTCTTCTTCAACCAGCGCGAAAGCTCCTCCTCTCTGGATTTCGACCTTGACCTGGCTGTGCGCAACGACAGCGAAAACCCGGTCTACTATGTCCAGTACGCCCACGCCCGCATCTGCTCCGTGCTGAAAAAGCTGGAAGCCGCCGGTGTGACCTTTGAGGGTGCCGATGCCCTGGATGCCAGCCTGCTGACTGACCCCAGCGAGCAGGCTCTGCTGCGTCTGCTTTCCGCTTTCCCGGCTGAGATTGCTGCCGCAGCAGAAAAGTATGACCCGGCCCGCATTACCCGTTATGTTATCGACATTGCCACGGCGTTCCACCGCTTCTACAATGCCTGCCGCATTCTGGAAGCTGACCCTGCCGTTCGCCAGTGCCGCATGGCCCTGTGCCTGGCCGTGCGCAGCGTGATCCACAACGTGCTGACCATGTTCAAGGTTACGGTGCCAGAGAGCATGTGAATTAGTTAGGAGTTAGGCGGGAGAAGTTTGGAGCTGAATTAGAAATTAGGAATGAGCCATTAGGAATTGGGGCTGCCTGATTACTAAATGCTTATTGTGATGATTTCTGGAGCTGACTTCTTTTAGCTTCTTTTCTCTATTACTTTAACGATTCTTCAATACAAACTAAAAAGCGTGGGCCTGCCAACCGACAGGCCCACGCTTTTGCACACCCAACATATTTATTATACCACATTCGTCAAGGCAATATCTATCCATAACATGCACGAATAATTCATATTTTGTTTGGGATATCTGCGAATAGACAAATTCCTTAGGGTATTGTATAGTATAGTCACAGAAAGAAAACAGCCGGAGATAAGGAGCTAAAAGCTCCAAGCAAAAGCCACTTTCAATAGCATCGGAACAAGGCACGGCGGTTTTCCCGACAGCTTCAAGCAGATTTCGCAAAGGCTTCCAGTAAGAAGTCTAAATGGGAACACTTGAAGAACTCCGGGAAAGCAGGGACCGGGAGGCTACCGAAGGACTTGAAAGTAAGATGGCAAAGCCGGCAGGATTCGTAAGGAAGGAGGCTCAAGTCCAATGGCTAATTTCAAAGATCCCATTCATCACCGGCGGGCCTGGGCCTGCTGAAAGCAAACGAACCTCATTAACAGCCGCAGGTCATTACCTGTAAAAGATATAAAAGTTAAGATGCAAGGTTCGTAGCTTGCTTAAAATGCAGTGCTCAGGAAATCCCGTCAGAAAAAGTTCCCCGCGTTTACATAGATTAGATGAAGAACTGACGACAGGATTCTAAATAGAAAATTACAGGTTCAAAACCTGGTACGCAAAAGCGTAAATAGAAACCCAGAATCACCGGTGATTGTTATGAAAGATCTAACTCCGCCGAACAAATAATGCTTCACCTGATCTGGCTGGTGCAAGCGCACCGCCCCCAAAAGGAGAAACTCCGATGTACTAGAGCAAAGAGGAATCAACCTCTGGCATCAAATTCAGGTACCCTGCACAAAATTATTGAAGTTCACTTCCCCGTTCCACAGATGCACCAAGAATCGTTTTCCTTGCAAAATGTTTCCAGGCAGCAAATAACGAACCAAAGGGAATCAGAAATTTCAAGCAAACGCAAAATCATCGAACAACAGCGAATGAAACCCGTTTCCGATTTGCAAAACAAAGAAAACCAGGTTTAAAAACATTCGATCAAAGTTAAAGGATGAGGTTGCCATGAAAATGTGCAAACGGTCCGAAAAATAATACAATCGGGTATGAGGCTATGACTCCAATCAAGTAAGTTCGCTCCAGCGCCATAAGGGTAGAAGGCGCTGGAGCTTTTTTGTTGTGTTGTGCCGGATGTTTCCGGTCTGCTTATCTCCTCTCGTTTACTTTTGTCTGCATCATTTTTGTTTTGTTACCGCGCTCTAACGCAGCAAATCACTCTAAACACGGCTCTCCCTCCGCCCACAACATTGCACTGTGCGGCGGAGAGTTTTTATGTTTGCGGGCTTTTGTGGAGTATTGTGGTACCGGTATTCCATCGCAATTTCGGTTTTCTGAATTTTATTGTTGACATTTCTGTAATATTGCGTTATGATAGCCACAAGGTCCAGAATTTTACAGAATACTGGAATGATAGGTTTTTCGCTATCTTTTTATTGTTCTGTATAATGCCCAAATCGGCGGCTGCCGGGCTGCGTTTTACGTTTAGGATTTTTTCCCAATATCGTTCACCTGCCTTAAAGTGTATTTGAAAACAAGAAAAAGATGGATATTTCGCAAACACAAGCGGGATTTAAGGCAAAATCCCACTATGTTTGTAGAAATAGACTAAATTTTTGACTTTTCAGATACACCCTAGGATTCCGGTATTTCCGCTGTAAGTTTTGTTTGGCGTTCCCTTGGCAGAGGGTACACCAAAATTCTCTTGTTCACCTTTTTTCTTCGTGAAGTGTGCAGCAGCGCTTCACCATTTTTTAGCTATTGTGATTACAGATTTCTGTTACATTAAAGGAGGCTTTATGGAACAACTTACGATTGATACCGGCCTGCGCGAATACGCGGTCAATGGCGGGCCGGAGCACGGCGGCGGAGTGCTGCGCTTTAACCCCAGCGACCCCAATGTTTACAGCCGTTTTTGCACCCTGCAAAATCAGCTGCAAGAGCTGGAACAGCAGGTGCAGGCGCAAAGCCCCACTGGGACCGATGCCATACAGCTGCTGGCCCAGGCGGATCAGCGCGCCAAGGGGCTGCTGGCGGAAGTATTTGGCCCCGGCAATGATTTTGACGCCATGCTGGGCGGCACCAATCTGTTGGCGGTTGCCGGCAACGGCGAGCGGGTCATCACCAATCTGTTTGCGGCATTGCAGCCCATTCTGGAAGCCGGTGCCCGCCAGTGCGCGGATGCCAAAGCCACGCTGGCCGTGCAGCAGGCCCAGGCAGCGCGCGCCGCGCGCGGGGTGCAGGTATGAGCAGCTGGCGGTTGCCCACCCGGCTGGAGGTTGGCGGAAAAGCATATCCGATTCATTCGGATTACCGCGATATTCTGGATATTCTGCATCGGTTGAACGATGCCAGCGAGCCGGAATTCATCCGCTGGCGGGTAGCCCTGGCCCTATTTTATGAGGGCGATCTGCCGCGCAGCGACTATCCGGAGGCCATGCAGAAGCTGGCAGATTTTTTGAACTGCGGGCAAACGCTGCCCCGCTCCCCTGCCCCGCCGCTGTTGGACTGGGAACAGGACGCCCCGCTGATTGCCGCCGACATCAACAAAGCCGCCGGGTGCGAAGTGCGCGCCCTGCCTTATCTGCACTGGTGGACCTTTATGGCCTGGTTCAACAGCATTGGGGACGGCCAGCTGGCTACCCTGCTGCGGGTGCGCAGCAAGCTGCGCCACGGCCAAAAATTGCAGCCGTGGGAACAGGACTACTACCGCAAAAACAAAGCCATGGTTGACCTGCGCCCCCGCCTGAATCCGGCAGAGATAGCGGAACGCCAGCGGCTGCAGCGCCTGTTGGCCAATTAAGTCCTCATAAGGAGGTAGATGCTTTTGCCAAAATCCTATGCAGGCAACCTTCAGGTTGCCCTGTCTACACAAACAACTACCCACACCGCGCAGCAGCCGCTGAACGGCCTGCGCACTGCCCTGAAAAAAATAAGCCGCAGTGTAAACGCTGCGTTCTCCGCCGTGCCGGTGGCAAAGTTTGAGCAGCAGACCGCCGCAGCAGCAGTCAGCGCCAACAAAGCCGCCAAAGCCCAGGCCAAACTTGCCAGTGGCACCACCAAAGCAGCCAAGGCCGCCAAACGCAGCGTTGCGGAATTTGATGAGCTGGACCGGCTGCAGGCTTCTCTTGCCGAAAGTGCCGGAGCTGCGGCGGCTTCCACCACCCGCAAAAGCAGCAGCGCTGCAACAATCAAAGCCGCAGATGCCGAACCGCCACAGTTAAGTCCGCCGGCTCTATTAAACCAGCAGCTGCAAAATTTTTGGGCTACATTACAGGCTGTGCTTGCCCCCGCCGCCGCGCTGTGGGATGCAGCCTGGCAGCAGATGAAAACCGCTGCCCTGACCGTTTGGCAGGATCTTTTGGGCGGCGTTCAGCTGACCTGGGCCGAGTACGGCCAGCCCATTGCCCAGAGTGCCGCCCTGGCGCTGGAAAACCTGCAAGGCATTTTTACCACCCTGTGGCAGAACGTTTTGCAGCCGATCCTTACCAACCTGATGCAGATTTTATCTACCCTCTGGTCCTCCCACCTCAAACCCCTGTGGGACGACATTCTTTTGCTGGTGGCAAGCGTTGCTAACTGCCTGCTGGACCTGTGGAACAACCTGCTGGCCCCGGTGGCCAAGTGGATCATCGCCACGTTCGGCCCCGCGTTTGCTGAGGTATTCAACGCCATTGCGGACGTTGTTGGCGTGGCCGTTGGGGCTATTGCGGATGCCATCGATCTGGCCGTTGTTGTGCTGCGCGGGCTGACGGACTTTTTAAGCGCCGTGTTCCGCGGCAACTGGGATGCTGCCTGGCAGGCCATCGGCAACACGGTCAGCACCGTCTGGGACAAGATGACAAACGCCATCAAAGCCGCCGTCAACGGCATCATCGGCTTCATCAATCGGATGATCTCCGCCGTTGTGACCGGCATCAATGCGGTCATCAATGCGCTGAACGGGTTGTCGTTCGACCTGCCGGACATATTCGGCGGCGGGCATGTTGGGTTTAATATCAGCACCCTGACCGCCCCGCAAATTCCCTACCTGGCACAAGGCGCGGTCATCCCGGCCAACCGGGAGTTTCTGGCCGTGCTGGGCGATCAGAGCCACGGCACCAACGTGGAAGCTCCGCTGGACACCATCAAGCAGGCTGTGGCCGAGGTCATGGAAGATTTGCAGGCGGGCCAGATGGCTGGCTTTGAAGCCGTTGTGGCCGTGCTGCGGGAGATCCTCTCCGCCGTGTGCGGCATTGAGCTGACCGACGAGGACGTAGGCCGCGCCGTACAGCGCTGGCAGCGCAAACAGCTGACTGCCACAGGAGGTGTGTAACGTGACCCTGACCAATCTGTTCCAGATCGATGGCAAATTCCTGTACGCACCAGACTGCGACATTGAACCGAGCTATTCCGACCTGGATTCCAGCGATTCCGGGCGGGATGAAGCCGGGTACATGCACCGCGAAGTTGTGCGCGAAAAAGTGGCCACATGGCCCATTGCGTACAGCTGCCTTACAGATGAAGAATACAGGTACACCATCAACCTGTTTGCAGGCAAAGCCGAATTTCAGTTCACACACCCGAAGGCGGGTTCTTCCACCGAAACGGAAACAACCACCTGCTATTGCAGCAAATACGGCATCGCCTGGCACAACGCGAGGCAGGGCGTATGGAAGAACATGAAATTCAACATCATTGAATGCTGAGAAAGGGAGGAATGCCTTTGTATCAATCGGTTTTACGCCTGAAAGACGGCACTGAGCTGACAGGCGGGGCGGCGGGCAATGCCATCAAAAGCATTACGCTGCACGCGGCGGTCAATGCCGGGCAGGAGTTCACTATTGGCTCTGCGTTTTCGGACTACATTGAAGCCGAAATCTGGGCGGACCCGGGCGGCAGCCTGCAAATTACTGCCGGGGATGCTTTGACGCTGTACCGGCAGGATGATGCCGGGAACCGCACCAAGGTGGGCGTTTTCTATGCTGAAAAGCCCACCCGCACCAAGCGCAACAGCTACAAGGTCACGGCCTACGACACCATGTCCAAGCTGGATGCGGACTTCTCCGGCTGGCTGCACGCCAATCAAGCGCAGTTCCCCAAGACCATCTGGCAGCTGGTTCAGCTGGCTTGCCAGCGGGCAGGGGTCGCGCTTGCCAGCAGCAGCCTGCCCATCAATGGCAGCTACAGCGTGCAGGCGTTCTATGCGGATGACCTGACCTGCCGCCAGATCATCTCCTGGGCGGCGGAAGCGGCAGGCTGCTACGCCCACATGAACGCGGACGGCAAGCTGCAATTCTTGACCTACACAGACAAGCGCAGCACTGCTAAAATCACCCCGGACGGTGCCAGCAACAGCACCGCCTATTATGCTGACAGCCTGAGCTACGAGGACTACACGGTCAAGGCCATTGAGAAAGTCCAGATCCGGCAGTCGGACAGTGACGTGGGGGTCATCTACCCCGACAGCACCACCGCTACCAACACTTACGCAGTGCAAGGCAATCTGCTGCTGACAACCGGAGCCGAAGCCAACCTGAAAAGCGTTGTCCAAAACCTGTACAACGTGCTGAAAAACGTGACCTACACCCCCTGCAAAGTATCGGTGCCCAGCAGCTCCGGCCTTGCCTGCGGGCAGATCGTGCACGTTAAGGACGCACGCGGGCGGGAGTTTGACACCTACCTGATGAGCGCCATAATCTCCTCCGGCAAAGCCAGCTTTGAGAGCGTGGGCAGCGCCAGCCGGGAAAGTTCCAGCGCGGTGAACAGCCAGAGCTACAAGAACCTGACCGGCAAGATGCTGGAGATCAAGACCAGCGTGGACGGCCTGGAAGTAAAGGCCAGCGACCTGACCGGCAAGTACACCGACCTGAAAGCAACGGTAGACGGGCTTTCCTCTGAGGTGAAAAAAGATACCAAAATCACCGGCGGCGGCAACCTGATCCTGGGCAGTGAGAGCTTCAAGAATGCTGCTCTCCGAGGCAGTGGCACTGTTGAATACAATGATGATGGCAGTACAACGGTAACAAATTCCAATAGCCTTAAAGGATTTGATTTTAACACTACTAGCACGCGCATTGTCAATGGTGTAACGCTGTGCATATCCGCTATGTACAAGCAAGTTTCGGGCAAGGACGCTTTTTATCTGGACATCAATTATTCGCACGCTAACGGCAGCAAATATTACACCAGCATAAAGCCTGCTGACCAAATCAAAATTGAGCAATCGGACGGTTGGGTGTTACGGTATGGCACATGGACGCCGAAGGACAACTATATTTTGACCGGCGTTAGCTTTGGTCTGCGGTCGGGTTCGGTTACAAACAAGTACATGGCATTGCACCCCATGCTGCAATACGGCAATGCGCCGACCGCGTGGAACGCCAGCTCCGGCGACTATCTGACCCAGGAAAGCGCAAAAAGCCTGTTTTCGCAAACCGCTGACGAAATCAAAACCGAAGTCACCAAGTCAGTGACTGAAACGGTAACGGCCAACGTAAAGGATACCGCCACCAGCGCCGCCAACGATGCGGTTGACAGCAAATTGCAGGATTATGCCACCACAGCAACGGTGGAAAGTCTGAAAGAGGATGTCTCCAGCATCAGTCAAAAGGCGAATAGCATCAGCACAAAAGTCAGCAGTCTGGAAGAAACGACAACAACCATTTCCAACGACCTGGACAGCACAAAGCGGGAATTCAAAACCGTTAAAGAATCAGTATCCGCGATCGACCAGAAAGCCGACAGCATTACCCAGACGGTAACGCAGCGGATCACCGGCGGCAACAATATTATTGTGGGCACCGATGACTGGAACAATGCGACCCTGGATGCCGGCGGCAATGACCTGAGAAAAAAAGGAACATACACGATCAGCGGTGAATCCGTCCGAGTGACCAACAAGGCGCAGAACACCCGCTTCCACTTTGGTGCGGACAAAACGCTGGTGATTGCCAAGGGCATGACCTATTGTGCATCGGTACTGTACAAGCTCAACTCCGGCACGGACAGCCTGTTTTTGCAGTTTGAAACCAAATCCCCCAGCGGAACCAAAGCCTACTATGGCAGCGCGTTCAAAAATGCAAAGCAGGATATTGCACTGGATAACGGCTGGAAGCTGCGCTGGGCAGCCTTTACGGCGACCGCGGACGGCTATGCAGACGGTCTGTTTGTGAGTACCGCGAACGATAACGCCACCGTTACCAATGATCTGACCATCATGCACCCCATGGTGCAGATGGGCAACGCGCCTACCGCGTGGACGGCCAGCACAGGCGATTACCTGACCACTGCCGAAACCAAAACCGAGATCAAGCAGACGGTGAGCGAAATTAAGCTGACGGCCAGCACAAGCGGAACCAGCAGCACCATCAAGCTGACGGCAGGCGGAACAGAGATCACCAGCGCACAGATCAACCTATCCGGCGTGGTGACATTTTCCGACCTCAGCACATGGAACCAGGATAAGACCATTATCAACGGCGGAAACATTACGACCGGGCAGATTCACAATAAGGCGCGCACAACCACTTATGACCTGGACAATGCCTGGATTCGTATGGGCAAAGATGCTGGCACTCGTGTGGACATTGACACGGGGCGCATCCGCTGGTACTGGGAAAACAACCTGACCGGTGTGTTAAGCAGCCGGTACGGCAAATCTTATATTGGCGATAACTCCCGCTACACGTTTTTAGGCTGGTTCTCCACCGGCGACCCCAGCTTTGACTATTCCACCGGCGGGGCCACCAGCGAGTTTGTGGGCATTGCCATTGACCAGGTAGATAAGGTCATCCACTGCAATGCCAGCAAGTTTGAAATCCCCGGCAGAATTGAATGCGGTTCTTTGAGTGTGAACGGGAGGGAGATTTAATGCAGAAATTCATGCAGATTTTGGCCACGTTGGCTTTGCTGTTGGTGCTTGCATTGGTCATCCCGCTTACGCTGGCAGCCTGCGGCGGCACGCGAACCGAAGATACAAGCTATCCGCGCCCGGAATATTCCGGCTCCCCGATGGCAGAAAGGGTGATGAAATGACCACAACCGCAAAAATTGAAGAACTCCAAAAGTCCGTCATCAACGCCATCAACAACAGCTGCCTGCACCCCGCCGTGGTGCGCCTGGTGCTGCTGAACGTGATCTCGATGGTGGAAGCCAGCGAGAGAGAGGTAAACAAAAGAGAAAAAGAGACAGAATCCTGAAAATCTGTTTTTTGTTCCCGCATAATCCACACAAAATATAACACATAAAAACAAGGCACCGGGCCAATTACAGGTTCGGTGCCTTGTGGTATTTATGGTGTCAGGATGCCGATCAATCTGTCATCGGCTGATGGTCCGTGATGGTGTGCTCCTGCTGGTACTTGAGCGCAGCAGCGATAAAGCCCTTGAACAGGGGATGTGCGCGGTTGGGGCGGCTCTTGAATTCGGGGTGGAACTGTACGCCCACATGGAAATCACGGCCGGGCAGCTCAACAGCTTCCACCAGGCGGCCATCCGGGCTGGTACCGGAGATCACAAGGCCGTGGTTCTGCATCTCTGCACGGTAGTCGTTGTTGAACTCATAGCGGTGGCGGTGGCGTTCGTCAATTTCTTCTTTGCCATAGCACTCACGCAGCTTGGTGCCCTCGGCGGTAATGCAGGGGTACTTGCCCAGGCGCATGGTGCCGCCCTTCGGGATGTTCCCCTGCTGGTCCGGCATCAGAGCAATAACATTGTGCTCGCCGTCCGGCGTAAACTCGCTGGAGTTGGCATCGGCATAGCCCAGCACATCGCGGGCATATTCCATAACCATAATCTGCATACCCAAGCAGATGCCAAAATACGGGATGTTCTGTTCCCGTGCATAGCGGGCGGCCTGGATCATGCCCTCAATGCCGCGGTCGCCAAAGCCGCCGGGCAGGATGATGCCATCCACACCGGAAAGCTCTTCAGCGCAGCGCTCCTGATCCAGCAGGTTTTCGCTGTCCACCCAGTGGATCTCCACTTTGGACTCATTCTCAAAACCGGCGTGATACAGGGACTCCATTACACTCAGGTATGCGTCATGCAGCTTGACATATTTGCCAACCAGGGCAATGGTGCAGGTCTTGCTGCGGGTGGCAATGCGGGAGATCAGCTCTTTCCACTCGGTCAGGTCGCTGGCCGGAGTTTCCAAGTGCAGCTGACGGCAAACAACGTTGGTCAGGCCGGCAGCTTCCAGCATCAGCGGGCACTCGTACAGGCTGGGCATGGTCAGGTTTTCAATCACGCAATCAGGGCGCACATTGCAGAACATGCTGATCTTGCGCTTGATATCGCTGCCAACGCGGCCATCGGCACGCAGCACGATGACGTTGGGGGCGATGCCCATGCCCTGCAGTTCCTTGCAGGAATGCTGGGCGGGCTTGGATTTATATTCGTCCGAGCCGGAAATATAGGGCACCAGAACCACATGGATGTAGCAGCAGTTTTCCATGCCCTGCTCAATGCCAACCTGGCGGATGGCCTCCAGGAAAGGCTGGCTCTCAATATCACCGGTGGTACCGCCGATTTCGGTGATGACAACATCGGCTTCGGTGCTTTTGGCAAGATTGTAGATATAGCTCTTGATTTCGTTGGTAATGTGGGGAATGATCTGCACCGTCTGGCCCAGATAAGCGCCCTGGCGTTCCTTGTTCAGCACGTTCCAATAGACCTTGCCCGTCGTCAGGTTCGAGTACTTGTTCAGGTTTTCATCAATAAAGCGCTCATAATGACCCAGATCCAGGTCGGTTTCGGTTCCGTCATCAGTCACAAACACCTCGCCGTGCTGTAGCGGGCTCATGGTGCCGGGATCCACGTTGATATAAGGATCCAGCTTTTGAGAAGCCACCTTCAGGCCGCGGGTTTTCAGCAAACGGCCCAGGCTGGCTGCTGTGATGCCCTTGCCCAAGCCGGAGACCACGCCGCCAGTAACAAAAACGTACTTTGTCGCCATATATACCATCCTCTCCACAACTACCACAAATAAATGGACGCTTTATTATACATCACTTTTATTTCCAAAAGCAAGAGTCTTTTTTCCTGTTTGGTGCAAATTCTCTTGCGCACCATCGTACAATCCCCTATAATAAATAAGATAGTATTTAATAAGATAGTATTTAAGATCATGTTGAGAAGGGAGCGTGCTTGTTTGCAAAAGCTCAAAAAAATTTTCAGCCGCCAGAACGGGTTGGTCCTGCTGCTGGTTCTGGTGGAATTTATGGTGTTGGCGCTGCGTTTTGTGGGGGATTTCCGCACAGGCGGCGTGATTGATATTACGCCGGACCTGATCATTCCCTACGCGGAGGAATGTACCAATGATGACCGCGGCGCCCGCGTGGAAAACTTTACCGGCCTGTTTGCCACCACCCGCTGGATCGACCTGCCGCGCGGCAGCTACCAGGTTTGCATCAACTATGTGAATGACGGCGAGGACGGCGAGGTCAGCTTTCTGGATGAGATCATGCCCACCGCGCAGTACGATGCCGCCAAACTGCCCGCTGAGCGCACCCGCACGGTGTTCAGCCTGTGGATGCCCTACGGCTGCGAAACCGCACAGCTGCAGTTTACCGCGGACTGCGGCAAAAACCAGGTCATCTACATTACCGGCGCACAGATCGTACCCACCCACGCGTGGGCGTATGTGCGGCTGCTGACGGGGCTTGTGTTCTGCGCCGTACTGGACTGGGTGATCCTGTTGCTGACCCGCCGGGTCAAATTTCCCATCCATACCCTGCGCGGGCGGTATATCGCCATGGCGCTGGTGGGCATCGGCGTGTTTGCCTGCCTGCCGCTGGGGCTCGGCTACCTGACGTACGGGCACGACCTTTCCATCCACCTTTCCCGCATTGAGGGGCTGAAAGCCGGGCTGCTGGCCGGGCAGTTCCCCGTGCGCATGGACCCGGCCATCATCAACGAAAAAGGCTATCCGTTCAGCCTGATGTACTCCGATGTGTTCCTGTACCCGGCTGCGGTGCTGCGCATTCTGGGTTTCAGCCTGCAAACCAGCTACAAAGTTTACGTTGCATCCATCACAGCGGCCACCGTGGGCATTACGTTTTATGCCCTGCGCAAAATGTTCCGCAGCGATTGTGCCGCGCTGCTTGGCACCGCGTTGTACACCCTTTCGTTCTACCGGCTGAGCAACGTGTTTGTGCGCGCCGCAGTGGGCGAATATACCGCCATGGCGTTCCTGCCGCTGGTCGTGTATGGCCTGTGGCGGATTTATCGCCAATCCCCTGCCGATGGCAAAAAGGCCGAGCCCTGGTGCTGGCTGCCCTTTGCCCTGGGTTTTACCGGCCTGCTGCAGAGCCATCTGCTGACAACCGAACTTGCGGTGTTCTTTACCGCCGCCTTCTGCCTGCTGTATTTCAAAAAAACCTTCACCCGCCCGGTGCTGCCCGCTCTGTGCAAAGCTGCCGGGGCCGCCATTGTGTGGAACCTGTGGTTTATGGTGCCGCTGCTGCAATACATGGCGCAGGGGGTGTGCCGCATCAGCGGCAAGTATGATGCCGCCTACCTGTACGACAGCTCCGTTTACCTGGGCCAGATGTTTTTGATGTTCGGCCAAAGCAGCGGCGTGGCGGAGAGCATCCAGAGCGGCATTGCGGACGAAATGCCGCAGACGCTGGGTCTGGCACTGGCCGCGGGTGCATTCTTCTTCCTGCTGGCTGTGCTGGACCCCGCCGTGCGCAAAAGCAGCCGCGATGCCGCGCGCATTGGCAGCCTGACACTGGGCTTTGGCCTGCTGGCCGCCTGGTGCGCCAGCGACCTTTGCCCCTGGTACGCGCTGTTCCGTTGCGAACCATTACAGGCGCTGAGCAAGACTCTGGGGAAGTTGCAGTTTGCCTGGCGGTTCTTCACCCCGGCCACCATGCTGCTGGTCGTGTGCGCCTGCTGTGCGGTGGTGCTGTACCGCAAAGTCCGGCCCGAAGCCGCCAAGGCTATGGCCGCCGCCCTGCTGGCGCTGACCATCATCCCCGCCGGGTACCTGATGTATGACAAATGCACCACCAGCAAAGCCGTTACCTACATGAGCCTTGCCGCGGTGGATGACCTGCCCGGTCAGGTGGGTGGCGGCGAATACCTGCCCACCGAGGACACCACCACCGATGACAGCGTCTGGGGCCGCCTGACCCCCGAAGCGGACGAGGGCGTAGAGTTGACAGAGTACACCAAAAACGGCCTGACCATTCAGCTGGCGGCGCAGAACACCGGCGATACCGAAGCATCCATCCGGCTGCCGCTATTCTACTACCCCGGCTACCATATGACCGCTGCGGACGGAGCCGCACTGACCCACAAGAACGGTTACCTGACCGTTACCCTGGCTCCCGGCTGGCAGGGCAGCGTACAGGTGCGCTGGACTGGAATGTGGTTCTGGCGCGCGGCGGACTGCATCAGCCTGCTGGGCATTGCAGCCACTGTTGTGCTGTACCGCAAAAGCCAAAAGAACGCAGCACACGTTTAAGGCAATACCGGGCTTGTCGCCCCCAAGCGGGGTTGGCGGCCCGGTTTATTTTATTAGGCCGCATTGGGGGTTGGATGGCTCCATCCCCCAATACAAGCATTTTTCCTAAAACATCAAGGCAAACGCCAATCCGGTTTGTCATTTCTGCCAGTTGCTTTTTTTGCGTTTGGCCCGTATAATAATCACATAAACAGCAAGGGCGCTGCGAACACAAATCCTGTTCGCAGTGCCTTTTGTTTTATAAAAAGTCCGACTTATTTGCGTGATGATACCACAGAGGAAAAGGAGTTCGGTAAGTATGGCAGCAACCGTTATGGAACTGTACGGCAGCAAAGTCTTCAACGAGCACGAAATGCGTGAGCGTCTGCCCAGCTCGACCTACAAGAGCCTGAAGGCAACCATTGAAAAGGGTCAGGCCCTTGACCTGGAAGTAGCCAATGTTGTGGCCAGCGTGATGAAGCGCTGGGCGATTGAACAGGGCGCTACCCATTACACCCACTGGTTCCAGCCCCTGACCGGCATCACCAGTGAAAAGCACGATGGTTTTGTCAGCCCCCAGCCGGACGGCACCGCCATCATGGAGTTTTCCGGCAAGGAGCTCATCAAAGGCGAACCAGATGCTTCCTCCTTCCCTTCCGGCGGCCTGCGCGCCACCTGTGAAGCCCGCGGCTACACCGCATGGGACCCCACCAGCTATGCTTTTGTAAAAGATGACGTGCTGTGCATCCCCACTGCATTCTGCTCTTACACCGGCGAAGCACTGGATAAAAAGACCCCGCTGCTGCGTTCCATGCAGGCCATCAGCGACCAGGCCTGCAAGGTACTGCACCTGTTCGGCAAGGATGTTGAGCGCGTTGCCACCACCGTTGGCCCGGAGCAGGAGTACTTCCTGATCCGCAAAGAGGATTACAACAAGCGCCTGGACCTGGTTCTGACCGGCCGCACCCTGTTTGGCTCTGCACCGTCCAAGGGCCAGGAACTGGAAGAGCACTACTTTGGTGTGATCCGCCCCATTGTTTCCGACTTTATGAAGGATCTGGACACCGAGCTGTGGAAGCTGGGCATCCCCGCAAAGACCAAGCACAACGAAGTTGCCCCCTGCCAGCATGAGCTCGCCCCCATTTACGATACCACCAACGTTGCCATCGACCACAACCTTCTGACCATGGAAATGATGAAGAAGATTGCCGATAAGCACGGCTTGGTCTGCCTGCAGCACGAAAAGCCGTTCGAGGGCGTTAACGGTTCCGGCAAGCACAACAACTGGTCCATCAGCACCAAGAGCGAAAACCTGCTGGATCCCGGCGATACCCCGATGGAAAACCTGCAGTTCATGGTCTTCCTGACCGCCGTTATCAAGGCAGTCGATGAATACGCTGACCTGTTGCGTACCTCTGTTGCCACCCCCGGCAATGACCACCGCCTGGGCGCTAACGAAGCTCCCCCGGCCATCATCTCCATCTTTGTCGGCGAAGAGCTGGAAGCTGTTATCGATGCTGTCTGCACCGACAGCCCCTATGCCGGCCCTGTTAAGATGAAGATGGACCTTGGCGTTGATGTTCTGCCCAAGTTCAGCAAGGACACCACCGACCGTAACCGTACTTCTCCGTTCGCCTTTACCGGCAACAAGTTCGAGTTCCGTATGCCCGGTTCCGCTGAGAACCTGAGCGATGCCAACACCATCCTGAACACTGCTGTTGCCAAAGAGCTGAAGCAGTTTGTTGCCGATGTGGAGGGCGCTGCTGACTTTGAGTGCGCTGCCGCTGCCTGGGTCAAGAAGACCCTGAACGACCACCGCCGTGTGATCTTCAACGGCAACGGTTATTCCGAAGCCTGGGAAGCTGAGGCTGCCCGCCGTGGCCTGCCCAACCGTAAGTGCACCCCCGATGCCATGGTCGCCCTGAAGGAAGAGAAGAACATCTCCCTGATGGAAGAGTTCGGCGTTCTGACCAAGACCGAAATGCTGAGCCGTTACGAAGTTGAGATGGAGCACTACTCCAAGATTATCAACATCGAAGCTCGCACTATGCTCAAGATCGCATCCAAGCAGCTGATTCCTGCCGCCACCAGCTATATGGGCGAAGTTGCCAGCACCGCCGCAGCCAAGATCGCTGCTGTGGAAGGCATCTCCACCAAGTCCGAAGCAAAGCTGTTGACTGCACTTTCCAAATACACTGACGAGATGTCTGATGCAACCGACGCTCTGAAGGCTGTGACCGATAAGGTCAGCGCCCTGGACGATGAGACCGCTAAGGCTCATGCTTTCCATGATGAGGTTCTGCCCGCCATGGATACCCTGCGCGCCGCCGCTGACGCTGCTGAAGAGCTTGTCGATGAGGATTACTGGCCGCTGCCGTGCTACAGCCGTATGCTGTTTTACACTGAGTAAGCAGTGACCCCAAAAGCCCCCGGCAGCAAGGGTTTGTGCTTTGCACAAAATGCCGGGCGCGGCTTTTTAACACGCCATTCTCCTTTTCCTATTTCTTACACCAGCTCGAAAGGCCCGCCGCGAGGTGGGCCTTTCGAGTTTAGGTAGGAGTCAGTTGAAAGTTAGGAGTTAGGAGTTTATTGGGTTCAATGCTGAATAAACTCCCGATTCCTTTTTCTGCTCAATCCGTTCCGGAACTTTGCTTTATATGCTATAATGGGATCAATCGCAAAGTGACGGGCGCACATTGTGCGCCCTACGGAATTTCTAATTGCTCATTGCTAATTTCTAATTGCATCAACTCCTAACTCCTCACTCCTACCTCCTAACTACTCTCCCCTCTCTGCCAACTATGTAGCTCAAACATTGGAGGATTCCACCATGAAGCATACTGCACAGGATATCCTGAACTATGTCGAAGATAACGACGTAAAATTTGTACGTCTGGCGTTCTGTGATATTTTCGGCAATCAAAAAAACATCTCTGTCTTTGCCGGGGACCTTCCCTATGCCTTCGAGCAGGGTGTCTGCTTTGACGGCAGCTCCATTGCCGGGTTTATGAACACTGAGGAGAGCGACCTTGTGCTTTGGCCAGACCCGGACACAATGACCATTCTGCCCTGGCGCCCCACCGAGGGCCGTGTAATGCGCATGTACTGCGATATCACCCTGCCCAATGGCCGCCCCTTTGCCGGCAACAGCCGCGGGTACTTGCAATCGGTGGTCAAGCGCGCCAAGGCCATGGGCCTGCGCTGCGATGTGGGCTGCGAATGTGAGTTCTATCTGTTCCAGACCGACGAGCACGGCAACCCCACCCGCATCCCGATGGACCACGGCGGCTACTTTGACATTGCCCCTCTGGACAAGGCCGAGAACATCCGCCGCGAGATCTGCTTTGCCATGGAGGATATGGGCCTGCGCCCCCAGCACAGCCACCACGAAAGCGGCTTTGGCCAGAACGAAGTGGACTTTATGTATTCCACTGCGCTCAAATCGGCCGATAACCTGAACACCTTCAAAAGCACCGTCAAAGCTATTGCGGACCGCAACGGCCTGTTTGCCAGCTTTATGCCCAAGCCCATGCAGGACCAGGCCGGCAGCGGCATGCATGTGAATGTTTCCATCCACCGGGATGGCAAAAACCTGTTCCAGGGCGACATTGCCCCCGACAGCGAGGCCGGACATTTTATTGCCGGTATCCTTGCCCACGCAAGGGAGCTGACCTGTTTCTGCAACCCGATTCCCAACTCTTACACACGGTTTGGCAGCTGCGAAGCCCCCAAGTATGTGAGCTGGAGCCGCCAGAACCGCAGCCAGCTGGTGCGCCTGCCTTCCGCCACCGGCGAATTCTGCCGCCTGGAGCTGCGCAGCCCCGATCCCTCCTGCAACCCATATCTGGTCATTGGCCTGATTCTGGCCGCCGGGCTCGACGGCATTGAAAAAAAGATGCCGCTGCCCGCTCCGGTCAACCGCAATCTGTTCCACAAGAACGCCGCCGAAGGGCTGGAAAGCCTGCCCGAAAGTCTGCGCGAAGCCATCACCATTGCCGCACAGAGTGACTTTATCGCCAAAGAGCTGCCTGTGCCGCTGATGAACAAATACTTTGAATACCAGACCCAGTTGTGCCATGGTTACGAAAGTGCCCCCGACCCCCAGGCATGGGAGCGTGAAAACTGCTTTTTGAAGATTTGATGTTTCCCAAAGCAGGGCAGATTTTGTAATTTAACAGATGGGCGGTGATGTGTTTGTGCCTTCAGCTTTGATTGCCTCTGCGGGGAACAACGCAAATGAATACCTGGCAAAGCATGTAGCGGAGCTGGGTTACCTGCGCCCCACCATTGTGGCCAGCGGCGGCGAAGCCCGCCGCCGCATGGGGGATATTGATTTCGAGGTCGTGATCATCAACACCCCCCTGCCGGACGAGTTTGGCCACGAACTTTCGACCTATGCGGTAGAAAAATCAAACGCCGGTGTCATTCTGCTTGCCAAGGCGGGCACTGCAGACCAGATTTCCGATAAATTGCAGCAGCACGGTGTGTTGGTGTTGGCAAAGCCCTTTACCGGGGTGCAGTTCCGCCAGGCCGTTCAGATGGCCGCCGCCTGCTGCCGCCGCCTGGATTATCTGCGGCAGGAAAACGACAAACTGCGGGATAAGATTGCCCAGATCCGGTTGGTGGACCGTGCCAAGTGCTATCTGATCGAGCACAAGGGCATGAGCGAAGCGGAAGCCCACCGCATGATTGAAAAGACCGCCATGGATACCCGCCGCGACCGTGCAGAGGTTGCCGCAGAGATCCTGGAAGAAGAGTAAAACCGCTGCGGAATTTCGCAGATTTTGCGGCAAAAATGCGGCAGGCGCAAAACCTGCCGCATTTTTTCAGCCTATTTTCAGCTAATTGTGGTATACTGTATCTATAAATTGAAGAAAGCCGAAGGAGATTTGCCGGTGAATATCCTGATTGTAGCGGACGAGCCCCGGCCAGACCGTGCAGGGGGATGCCGCCTCCCTGCATCGGTTGGCGGTGATCCTGCTGGATAATGCCATCAAGTACGCGGGCACCGGCGGCGCCGTGACCCTGCGGCTGGCCGCAGCGGGCAGCCAGGCGGTTTTGACGGTGCACAACACCGGCACGCCCATCCCGCCGGACCGGCTGCCCCATATTTTTGAGCGCTTTTACCGCGCGGACCCATCCCACACCGGCAGTGGAACCGGGCTGGGGCTGGCGATTGCACAAAGCATCTGCCAGGCGCACCACGCCGCCATCCGGGCGGAATCCGGGCAGGATGGCACGACATTCCGGGTAGAAATCAGGAAAGAGCAAGGTGAACACCATGGAAATTGAACGCAAATGGATGGTGCAGGGCTGGCCCCAGGGGCTTCCCCTGCTGGAAACTTACCGCATGGACCAGGGGTACATCAGCGTGCGCCCCACAGTGCGCATCCGGCGCGAAGCATTGCAGGGCGGCCGTACCGCGCTGGTGCTCTGCTTTAAGGGCGCACCGGACAAAACCGGCCTGATGCGGGAAGAGATTGAAACCGAGATCACGCCGGAGCTGTTTGAAAAGCTGGAACGCCTGATCGGCAAACCGCTGATTGCCAAGGAGCGCCGCACTTATGCCCTGAAGAACGGCCTGAAGCTGGAAGTGAACGATGTGGACGCCGGGCTGCCCAGCCATTTTATGTATGCCGAAGTGGAATACCCCGATGAACCCACCGCACGCGCCTGGACCCCCGCCGACGATGCCCTGACCCATTATCTCTCCAATGAATGCACCGGCCAGCCGGGAGCAAGCATGGGAGAGTACTGGACCGAGACGAGAAAATAAGTTAGGAGGGAGGAGGAAGGAGTTATTGCGGCGGTTTTAGGTTTTGCAATTAACATTATAAAATGTCTGTAGGGAACGGTCTTGACCGTTCCGGAACCTCAAAATCATCTCCTCACATGGGATGTTTGCCAAGGCAACGGAACGGTCAAGACCGTTCCCTACATTTTAATTTATATATTTTGGCCGACCTTTAACGGTATCTGCGACCCCAAAAAACTCCTAACTCCTAACTCTCAATTCCACTTTTCCTCCCCCGTTCTCCCCGTTGCTTACGGTTAGGGTGCCGTTATGGGTTTGGGCGGTGCGGCGGGCGGCAGCAAGGCCAAGGCCCCAGTGCTGGCCGCGGGCGGCATCGGTGGTGAAGAGTTCCCGGCCCGCTTTCTGCAGGGCTTCCGGGCTGAACCCCGGCCCGGTATCCGTTACAGTGAAAACAATTTCCTGTCCCTCTTCCACAGCATCCAGGGTGATGGTTCCGCCAGCGGGGGTAAAGCGAACGGCGTTTTCCAAAATATTATCCAGTGCCCGGCCCAGTGCCTGCCTTTGTGCGGGGATGGTTCGGGCGTTTTCCATTGCGTTACTTAGTACAAATTGTATACTTTTATTTTCGCACAACAATTTGGCATCATTAGCGCACCGTGTCAGAATTTCCTGCACCTGCACCCGCTGCATCGGCTCCTGCGGGCTGGTTTCGGCGGTGTTGACGGCACGCAGGGTTTGCAGGTAGCGGTCCGCTTTTTCCGCGGCGCGCTGCATGGCGGCAATCTGGGCTTTCTGGGCTTCGGTCAGGTTCTCATCCTCCGCCAGCAGGTCGGCGTTGCCGGTTATGATCGCCAGCGGGGTTTTCAGGTCGTGGGCCAGGGCGGCGGTCTGCTCGGCGCGCTGCTGTTCCAGCTTCCACTGGCTTTGCAGGCTGGCTGTCAGTTGGCTGCCCATTATCTGCATAGCCCGCAACGTTTCGGCGAACTCCCTCACCTTAGCGCCGGAAATCTCGATTTCTTCCGGGCGCTGGGCGGCGATTGCTGCGGAAGCTTTGGTCAGCTTGCGGGTCTCCCCCGTCAGCACCTTCACCGTGCGGTGGGTACACTGCGCCAGCCATATCACCTCCAGCAAAATCAGCAGCAGAATATACATGGTCTGGAAATCCGGCAGGACTTCCCGCAGCGCCGGGTCCGCATAGGGCACCGAATAATCATACTGCAAAATGCAGCGTGCGCCATCCGCCATATCCACCACGTATTGGTATGATGCCATCACCCACTGCCTGCCGCCCGCTAATATGTTCCTCGCTTTTTTCAGCTGGCTGGCTGTCATGTTGGTTTGCAGCACATGCGCTGTCCCGGCCTGTAAGATGGCATAGCGGCACAGCGGGTCAATGGCGTTGGGGTCAAAGGTTTCAACGGTGGCGGTTGCGGCGTAATCCCGTGCTTCGCTGCACACCTGCGCCCCGGTAACGGGAGGCAGCAAAAACCCATTGCGTATAAGCGACATAAACAGCCCCCACCACACCAGCAGGATCACAATGCTTCCACCGCCGCACACCACAAGGTAGCGCACCAGCACATTGCGCAGCGGGGTCAGGTTTCGCTTTTCCATTGGTAGCCCACTCCCCATATTGTTTTCAGTACGGTTTCCGGCGCGGCAACGCCCGCTGTGCGCAGTTTGGCGCGGATATTTTTAATGTGCTGGGTCACTGCCGTATCGTCCGCTGTGCCATCATAGCCAAAAACAGCTTCATATATCTGTTCTTTGCTGAACGTCTGCCCCGCGTGCAGGGCCAGATACTCGCTGATTGCGTATTCCGACCGGGTGAATGGCAGCGGTTGCTCCCCCACCATCGCGGTTTTGGCCGCCAGGTCGAACCCGATTCCGCCGCGCACCATGCGGCTGGCGGGGGCGCGGTTCTGCCGCCGCAGGTGGGCGGCCACGCGGGCGCGCAGCTCCGCCACGCGGAACGGCTTGGTCAGGTAATCGTCCGCCCCAATGCCAAGGCCGGTCAGAACCGACTGTTCATCGGTGCGGGCAGTCAAAAATAAAATCGGTGCCTGCGTTATGGCGCGGATGCGGCGGCAGGTGGCAAAGCCATCCTCGCCGGGCATCATCACATCCAGCAGGATGCAGTCCGCCCAGCGGCACAGGCTTTCCGTCACGGTCACGCCGGATGTGCGGATTTCTACCGCGTGGCCGTCCCGTTCCAGTGCCGTTTTCAGCAGTGTGCAAAGATCCGGGTCATCATCAACCGCAAGAATATGCGCCATAACATCTTCCTCCTTTTTATGCAATCAGGCGATACACCAGGCAGGACACCCCATACAGCAGGTAGACATGGGCCGGGTAGAACCAATAAAACAGCTGTTTATGCCCGCTGCCGCGCGTGCCGTTGTAAGCCAGCATCAGCACCGCGGCGGCCACGCCAAACCATTCGTAATAGGTGGTAAACATCTGGGAAAGTTCAAACCCCGGCTGACCGCGCAGCTGCAGGTACACCAGCACAAAATCCCACAAAAAGCTGTTCAGTGCCCACACAGCTACCTGTGCTTTGCGGTGGTTCCGCAGCAGATACAGCAGCACGCCGCTAACCAGGTAGCCCCAACCACCGTCCGTGATGCTGGTCCACATGGGCACCGGGCTGGTAATGACAAACGCCAGCACGGTGCTGACAATCGGCCTCTGCATAAGCTGCGGGAACATTCCCAGCACTGCAGCAAACAGGTACGGCCAGCCGACCACTGCCGCGATAGCGGCAATGCCCTTCCCATACTTTTTGGCGCGCACCCAGTCGATGCCCTGCCAGATCACACAGAGCAGAACAAAATCCTGGAAGATCGCGTTCTGCGGGTAAAAGCCATCCCCGCGGCGGAACGCCTTGGCATAGATCATGAAAAATTGCACCGCCGCCATGCCCGCACCGATGCACCAGATACGGAAGAAATACCGCTTGCGGTCATGCGTATGGGCAAAGCCTTCCACCGTGCAGAACAAAAACAGCGGTGCCGACAGGCGCGCCAGCATGCTGAACCATTCCGGGATGCATCCGGTAAACTCAAAAAAGTAGTGGATATGATCCATCAGCATCAGTACCAGCGCAATGGTTTTGAGCGCCGTGCCGGACAGACCTTTGTGTGTTGTTTGCAGCATCTCATCATCCTCCTTATGTTTGCTACACATTCAGTTTACGGCTGAATTGTGTAGAAACCATAAGGAAGAATACGATTGCCTGCCATAAATTCTATAACAAAAATGCGATCCTCGCATTCAGCAAGGACCGCAGCGGGTTCAGCAATTATTTTGCAGTTTCAACGGTGTAGGTAAAGCCGTACTCTGCCTGCAGTTCCTTCACGGCGGGCTCCAGGTCCTCGATGAAAGTCGGGGAGTAAACGCTCTGGCCGTTATGGGCCTTCTTGTAATCTTCCAGCAGGGCGGTCAGCTTCTCCCAGCCTTCGTCTGCCTTTTCCTGAGAAACCTCTTTCGGGAAGTCGATGATAAATTCGCGGTGTTTGGGAATGCGTGCTTTCATGGTGATTCCTCCAGATAAATTGTTTGCGGCAAAGGCTGCACAGCTTGGTGCAGCGCTGCCTTATTGATTGAAGATGCGCTTTGCATTTTCAGCGGTCAAATCCAGGACGCTCTGGGCATCCATCTGCCAGATCTCGCCGATCTTGGCTGCCACATGGGCAATGTTCCGGCTGTCGTTGCGGGTGCCGCGCACCGGTTCGGGGGACATATAGGGGCAGTCGGTTTCCAGCACAGCCAGTTCGTGCGGCACCATGGCCAGCACCTTGGCCGCGCGCTTGGCTCCTTTATAAGTCACAGCGCCGCCAAATCCAAGGGCCATGCCCTGCGCCGTCAGCCAGGCGGCGTCCTCAGCGCTGCCGCTGTAACAGTGCAGCACCCCGCGGGGGCGGTACTGGCGCAGCAGCTCATACATTTCGGCGTGGGCTTCGCGGTCATGCACCGAGACCGGCAGGTCCAGCTCCTGCGCCAGCTGCAGCTGCGCTTCAAACAGGTCGTACTGTTCCTGCGCTGGCAGCGGCCAATGGTGGTCCAGCCCGATTTCCCCCACCGCGATCACAGCGGGGTCATCAAACAGGGGGCGCATGGCGGCAAGCTCGGCCCGCCAGTCCCCGTGGTAAGTGGCCACAGTGGCGGCGTCCTCCTCGCCAAGGCTTTCGGGGTGGATGCCCAGCGCAGCATGTACAAAAGGATATTTGTGGGCCAGTTCCAGCACCGCAGCGGCATCGCCGGAATGCGTTGCACATTCCAGCACGCCCACCACGCCGCCTTCCCCCAGCGCCCGCATCACCGCATCCCGGTCCGCATCAAACTGCCGGGATGAATAATGCGCGTGGGTATCGAAGATGTTGGTCATAGCTTTGCCCTTACGTTGAATGAGGAATTCGCAATTAGAAATTGCCAAACATTGTTCTTAATTTCTCATTACTAATTTCTAATTCCTAATTTTCCTTTTTCTTCCCTGCTGCCGGCCTATTAACCAAATAGATCCCCCCGCACACCAGCACAAGGGCGGCGAGGTATTGCCATTCGAACAGGGGCTCGCCGTTCAGGATGGCGGAGAGCAGAACGTTCATGATCGGAATGATCAGGCCGAACACGGCAATGCGGGAAACAGGGTTGTTTTTCATCAGCAGTGCCCAGATCACATAACCGGCACCGGAGATAAATGCCAGGAAAAGCAGCACCGGCACAGCGCCAAAGCTTTGCGGGTGCAGGCTGCCGCCCAGAACAAGGCCGATGACCAGCAGCGCCGCACCGCCGACCCCAAGATTCAGGCAGGAGACGGTGAACGAATCCACCTTTTGGGTCACGGCTTTGTTCCACGGCCCGGCCAGTGCAAAAATCACCGAAGCGATCAGCATATAGGCAACGCCCGCCGGGCTGCCGCTGCCGTGGTTGCCAAGAGTTGCCACCAGCACACCGCTGAACCCCAGCGCACAGCCAATAGCTTTGCGCGGCGTCATGCGGTCCGCTTTGCCGTACAAAAAGTGTGCCAGGATAACCCCCATAAAGCTCTGGGTGCTGTTCAGAATGCCGCCCATAGCCCCGGTCAGCAGGGCAACGGCGGAATAATAAAAGGTATACTGTGCAGCAGTCTGCCACAGGCCCAGCCCGCAGCAAGAAAGCAGATTTTTGCCCTTTGGCATGGGCAGCGGCCCGCGCCGCAGCGCCGCGCCCCCGGCATACACCAGCAGCGCGCTGAGCATAAAGCGGACACCGGCAAAGCACATGATGGAAGCGGTATCGGTGGCGTCAATAGCAAACAGCCGGTACCCCATTTTGATAAACGGAAACGCCGACCCCCACAGCACATTGCACACCACCGCCATGCCCACCGCAGCCGCCGGGTTGCCAAAAAAGGCATCCAAACGAGAGGGAGAGGAAGATTTTGTCATAATTTTTTGGGGAAGCGGGAGTTAATTAGGGCAATACCGCATAATTCTAAGTGCCGATACGGCGAGCGAGGTGCGGCAGCTGCTA